>NZ_QKZD01000006.1:291195-427324 GCF_003253945.1 Pseudomonas sp. 2848 | reverse complement strand
AGGCATGGTCAGATCCTCGAAAACCGACCCTGCCAGTTAAAGACTGTTACCTATGTGCGTGAACTGATTTGTAACCCATGTGGGTGAGTCATACCCGCAGCGTTTTTTGGTTACTTTTTGTCGCGTTTGACAAAAAGTGACTCGCCGGGTGGCGAAAGGGTGACTATGCGTCATTATAGCAAATGAATGCGCTTACAACTGTAAAAACCCACACCAATCGCATTTGACTTTGACTTTGACTTTGACTTTGACTTTGACTTTGACTTTGACTTTGACTTTGACTTTGACTTTGACTTTGACTTTGACTTTGACTTTGACTTTGACTTTGACTTTGACTTTGACTTTGACTTTGACTTTGACTTTGACTTTGACTTTGACTTTGACTTTGACTTTGACTTTGACTTTGACTTTGACTTTGACTTACACAGCGTATGTTTTGAAAGTTATATGCGCATTCATTCGCCATGTCGACGCACACTCACCTTTTCGCCTTTACGGCGACCTCCTTTTCTCTTGGGAAAAGGAGGCAAAACCGTTCGGCTCCGTTCATCCGGCCCCTACGCTTCGCTCCGGGAGGACGCGCCGACGGGCCATCCATGGCCTGATCGGCGCTTGACGGGCATCCATGCCCGTCACCTCCCTGCGCAAGCCCTCCGTTCGGCCTCCTGAAGTCGCAATTTGTGTCGCCTGAACTATCGCGCACTTAGAAGCAAAAGCAGAGCAAGAGCAAGAGCAAGCAACTCTTCTGAACAATGGTTATATGACTACAGTTACAGCACTGCCAGAACAATTCTGAATATAGTGGCTGCGCCGCAAAAAGCCGCTATTGCTGATCATTGTAATGAAACTTCGGCATCTCCCAATGAAACCGAATCGCCAACAACCGCACCAGAAAACCACCAAACAGTGTCAGCAGCATGGCCTGCTCCGCCGGCACCTTGAAGTAAACACACCCCAGATAGAACCAAGCCGCCGCGAACGAAACACTGGCATACAGCTCACGCCGAAACACCAAAGGAATATCGTTGCAGAAGATGTCCCGCAGGATGCCGCCAAACACCCCGGTAATCACCCCGCTGATCGAGGCGACAAGGAACCCCTGCCCCATCTCCAGCGCGGTCATGCAGCCGATCAGGGTGAACGCCACGAGCCCCAGGGCGTCGAGCACCAGGAACAACGACCGCAGGTGGCGCATCAAGGGCGCGATGAAGATCGTCAGCAATGCCGCGAAACTGGTGAGCACCAGGTATTCCGGGTGCTTGACCCAGGTCAGCGGATAATGCCCGAGCAGTACGTCACGCACCGACCCACCACCCAGCGCGGTGACGCAGGCGATCAGCACCACGCCGAACCAGTCCATGCCGCGGCGGCCGGCGGACAGGGCGCCGGTCATGGCTTCGGCGGTGATGGCGATGAGATAGAGCATCAGCAACATGGTGCAGGTCCGTGCGGGAAAGGCGCGCAGTCTACCCAGTCACGCGGGGCACCAAAAGGGGCGCGCCGACGATCATCGGCGCACAAGGTCAGACCTTGATGAAATGCTCACGGTAGTGACGCAGTTCGCCAATCGACTCACGGATATCATCCAGCGCCAGGTGGGTGCTGCCCTTCTTGAAGCTGTCACGCACCTCCGGCGCCCAGCGCGCGGCCAGTTCCTTGAGCGTGGACACATCGAGGTTGCGATAGTGGAAGTAGTTTTCCAGCTCGCGCATGTGGCGATAGAGGAAACGGCGGTCCTGGCAGATACTGTTGCCACAGATCGGCGACTTGCCCTTCGGCACCCACTGCTCGAGGAAGGCAATGGTCTGCGCCTCGGCCTCGGCCATGCTCACCTTGCTCTCGCGCACGCGCTGGGTCAGGCCCGAGGCGCCATGGGTGCGGGTGTTCCACTCGTCCATGCGCGCCAGCACTTCGTCGCTGTGGTGGATGGCGATCACCGGGCCTTCGGCCAGGGTGTTCAGCTCGCTGTCGGTGACGATGGTGGCCATCTCGATGATGACATCGTTGTCCGGGTCCAGGCCGGTCATCTCCAGATCAATCCAGATCAGGTTCTGTGGGTTTTGCATGAAAAGGCTCCTCGAATAGGCCGTCATATTAGCCTAGCGAACGGGTGTTGGGCGCGCCGTGCTAAACTGCCTGCCGTTTTCTTTCTGCCCCGCCAACACGGAACCTTCATGGCCAAACGCCAGCTCAACCGCCGCCAGAACTGGCGCATCGAAAAGATCCAGGGTGAGCGCGCCGCCCGCGCCGCCAAACGCGAGCAGCACGTGCTGCAGGAACTGGAGGGCGGCGACTTGGGGCCAGAGCAACTGGGCCTGGTGATTGCCCACTTCGGCGTGCAGGTCGAGGTCGAGGCCCAGGACGGCGAGGTTGCGGGCCAGGTGTTCCGCTGCCACCTGCGGGCCAACCTGCCGGCGCTGGTGACCGGCGACCGTGTGGTCTGGCGCGCCGGCAATCAGGGCATCGGCGTGATCGTCGCGCAGATGCCGCGCAGCACCGAGCTGTGCCGGCCGAACAACCATGGCCAGCTCAAGCCGGTGGCGGCCAACGTCGACCTGATCGTCATTGTCTTCGCCCCTGCGCCCGAACCGCATCCCAACCTGATCGACCGCTACCTGGTCGCCGCCGAGCATGCCGGCATCCGCCCGCTGCTGCTGCTGAACAAGGCCGATCTGATCAACGACGAGAACGCCCCGACTCTCAACGCCATGCTCGAGGTCTACCGCGGCCTGGGTTACCCGCTGCTGGAGGTTTCCGCGCACCAGGGCGATGGCATGCAGCGCCTGCAGCAGACACTAGACGGCCATATCAGCGTGTTCGTCGGCCAGTCGGGCGTGGGCAAGTCCTCGCTGGTCAACAGCCTGCTGCCTGATGCAGGCACCCGTGTCGGCGACCTGTCGGAATGGTCCGGCCAGGGCACCCACACCACCACCACTGCGCGCCTGTACCACTTCCCCAACGGCGGCGACCTGATCGACTCGCCGGGTATCCGCGAGTTCGGCCTGGGCCACGTCAGCCGGGACGATGTCGAGGATGGCTTCATCGAGTTCCGCGAACTGATCGGCAACTGCCGCTTCCGCGACTGCAAGCATGATCGCGAGCCTGGCTGTGCGCTGCTCAAGGCCCTGGAAGACGGTAGCGTTACGCAACAGCGAATGAACAGCTACCGCTCGATCATCGCCAGCTTGCCGGAAGACACCTATTGAGGTGGCGGCAAGCACGCTAGCATCGTAGGAAATTTTACCGGAGCAGGTAGGACCGCTCCGGTTTCGCGGTCACCTATTGTCCCTCCCGCTGCTTTCCCTGATGGTCATGGCCTTGTCGTCGGTATTGATCAGGGAGGGCAGCACAGATGCCGGTATTCATCAGTTACCACCAGAACGAACGGCTCGATGCCTTCATCCTGAACGAGCGTCTGCTACTAGAAGGCATTCCCACCCAACTCGTCCCCTTCGACAGTGAAGGGCAGACCCACGACGACCTGCATGGCAGCTTTTGCCAACACATGGCCGATGCCACTCACTGGATCGGAGTGCTCTGCGAGGCCCATGCCGAAGGCTGGTGGACGGCCTGGCTACTGGGCGCTGCGGCCATGGCGCATCGGCGGGTGACTTTCTACCATGCTGGCTCGACTGACCTGCCGCAGCGCTTGGGCAAGTGGCCAGTAATGCGGGAACGAGAGCATATCGACCTGTTCGTGCGCGCCTATCATGACGAACAGACCTTTGGCCGGGCCATTGCTTCGCCGGCCGGGGGCGGCGCAGTGTCGGACAGGGACAATGCGGATTTCTTCCATGCCGATCTCAAGGCCAAGATCAGGCGGGGGTTCTGAATGCATCGGGGCCGCAAAGCGGCCCCTGTTACTTACTGGTCTTTGGCCTCGTCCATCTTCAATACGCCATCTTCGAAGATGTTCAGCTTCTGGCGCAGCTCACGCGGCTGCATCGGCGTATCGCCCGGTGTCGCGGCTGCACCTGGCGCTGCGCTCGCAGGCGGTGTGTCAGCGGCAGGCGGCGCAGCCTCCGGCTTGCCCTGTTCACCCTCGATATCGCGCTGCGCCTTCTTGGTGAGGACGATGATGTCGATACGGCGGTTGACCGGGTTGAACGGGTTGGCACGGTCGAACAGCGACGACGAAGCATAACCGACCACGCGGGCCACCTGCTCATCCGGATAGCCTCCAGCGACCAATGCACGACGCGCCGCGTTCGCGCGGTTGGCCGACAGCTCCCAGTTACCGAAATCGCCGGTACCGGAGTACGGCTTGGCATCGGTATGGCCACTGATGCTGATCTTGTTCGGCACCGCCTTGATGGTGTCGGCCATGGCCAGCAGGATGTCTTCGAAGTACGGCTGCAGGCGTGCGCTGCCCAGGTCGAACATCGGCCGGTTCTCGGCATCCATGATCTGGATGCGCAGGCCGTCCTGGGTGATCTCGAACAGGATCTGGTCCTTGAACTTCTGCAGTTGCGGGTTTTCCTCGACCTTGTTCTGCAGCTCCTGCAGCAGCAGCTCGAGGCGCTCGCGCTCGACCTGCTCGGCCATGGTCTCGACCTGATCCTTGTCCAGTTGCAGGCTGGTATCCGGCGTCGGTTCAGACTTCACTTCCGGGTTGATGGTCTTTTCCGGTGCCAGTTCTGGCGAGCCACCCAGATCGATGATGTAGGGCGTACCGCTTTCGGAGAAACCGATCGGGTCCTTGAAGTAACCGGCGATTGCGATCTTCTGCTCAGGCGTGGCGGTCGACAGCAACCACAGCACCAGGAAGAACGCCATCATCGCCGTGGCGAAGTCGGCGAAGGCGATTTTCCAGGCGCCGCCGTGATGGCCGTCGCCAAAGCGCTTGACGCGCTTGACGATGATGGGCTGATTGTTCTCCATGGCTTAGCGACCGCGTACTGCTTGTTCCAGCTCGGCGAAGCTCGGGCGGTGCGCCGGGTACAGCACCTTGCGACCGAACTCGACCGCCAGCGACGGCGGCATGCCGGAAGCCGAGGCCACCAGCGAGGCCTTGATCGCCTCGTAGACGTTCAACTCTTCCTTGGCATCATGGCGCAGGGCGTTGGCCAACGGGCCGAAGAAGCCGTAGGCTGCAAGAATACCGAAGAAGGTACCGACCAACGCCGCACCGACGTGCAGGCCGATGGACTTCTGGTCACCGTCACCCAGCGAGGCCATGGTCACCACGATACCCAGTACCGCCGCGACGATACCGAAGCCGGGCATGCCGTCGGCGATTCCGGTCACTGCGTGGGACGGGTGCTCGAGCTCTTCCTTCATGCTCAGCAGCTCCATGTCGAACAGGCCTTCGAGCTCGTGGGGCGCCATGTTGCCGGTGGACATGATCCGCAGGTAATCGCAGATGAACGCGGTCATGCGCTCATCACCCAGCACCGCCGGGTACTTGGCGAAGATCGGGCTGGCCGCGGCGTCCTCGATGTCGCCTTCGATCGCCATCATGCCTTCACGACGGCTCTTGTTGAGGATCTCGTACACCAGGCCCAGCACTTCCAGGTAGAAGGTGTGGGTGAAACGGGTGCCGAACATCTTCAGCGACTTCTTGATCACATGCATGGTCATGTAACCAGGGTTGGCCTGGAGGAACGCACCAAAGGCCGCGCCGCCGATGATCAGCACTTCGAACGGCTGGATCAGTGCCGCGATCTTGCCGTGGGAAAGCACGTAGCCGCCGAGCACGCTCGCGAATACGACGATGATGCCGATAATTTTAGCCATAAGTTGGAAGCACTTGCTGTCGTGGTCAGGATAGGGAACGGAAGCTTGAAAACTCTTCTTCTACTTATCGGCAGAACTGCGCCAGACTATAGCCACTCATTGCGAAAAGCCAGTTCGGACTGATGTCAATATGCCAATTGAAACCAAGGTGCCAAGTCAGGCTCCGTCGAGTCTAGAGGCCTGGATCAAGCTGCTCGACGGGGTCCGCGTACCGGTGCCGAAAGAGAGCCATGATCGCGTGCTGCAGGCTATCAACGACAGCCGTCGCTCCCTGCGCGATATCGCCGAACTGATGCAGGACAGCCCCGCGCTGGTGCTCTGCGTGCTGCGCGAGGCCAACCACCCGGCCAACGCCAGCCAGGCCGAGCCGGCCGAGAGCCTGGAAATTGCCCTCAACCGCCTTGGCCTGGCCCGCGTCAGCCAACTGCTGGCACGCCTGCCATCACTGCCGGCCGACGAGATCCCGCCGGTGCTGCGCCAGTTCCTGCTGATCAGCCAGCATGCCACCCAGCAGGCCAACGGCCTGTTCGCCAGCCGCCTGGCGCGGCTTTGGCAGGAGATTCACTGGGGCAGCCTGCTGTTCCTCTCGCCGCTGTGGCCTCTGGCGCTGGCTTACCCCAAGCTGCTCGACACCTGGGAGCTACGGGTCATCCACAAGGGCGAGGACGCCGCCGTGGTCGAGCAGGAACTGTTCGGGGTGCGCCTGATGCAACTGTGCCGGAGCCTGGCCGAACACTGGCGCCTACCCGAGTGGGTCATCCAGGGCTACCGCCTGCTGCTTGAAGAGCGCGAACAACTCGCCCTGGTGTTGAACATCGCCCGCGAGCAGGACCCACTGGCCCAGCAACAGCGCCTGGACGACGAGCCGGCCCTGCGCCGCTGGTTCAACCAGCCCCCTAACACCGTGCTGCTGGCCAACGGCCTTGCCCTGGCCGCCCAGGTGGGCTGGGACAACCCGCACCTGCTGCGCTGGCAACTGCTCACCGCGCTGTACCTGCAGACCACCCTGGACGATGTCCAGCAGCAGGTCCACCAGCAGGCCGCGGCCAGTGCCCGCCACCACGCCCGGCATGCGCTGTTCCACCCGGCCGAGGCGCTGATCTGGCCCTGGCACCAGCGCCGGCCGCATCCGGACATGCTCACGCCACCACCGCCCAGCACCGAGGACCTCGGCCGCTGGCGTACGCTGTGCCAGGAACTGCTGGCCCAGCCCAGCCCGTTCAGCAACGCCGTGCACCTGGCCACCCAGGCCCGCGACGCCCTGCTGGCCTGCGGCATGCAGCGCATCATGCTGCTGAGCCTGGACAAGACCACCGACTACCTGCGCGTGCAGCAGACCGCCGGCCTGCCACGCGAGGCCGCCGCCATGGCGTTGCCCGTCGTGCAGAACAAATTGTTGCAAAAGTTGATGGCCAAAGCCGGGCAACTGCGCCTGACGCCCGACAACCATGCCCAGTTCAGCGCCCTGCTGCCGGCACCGCTGCGCGCCTTCTTCCGTAGCGAGCACCTGCTGCTACGCTCGCTGGCGGTGGGCGACCAGGTGCTGATGCTGGCGGTGGCCGACCAGGACGGCAAGCCGTTGGCCGACGTCAGCGTGCAGGCGTTCGGCAAGACCGCGCAATGCGTGGAGCGCGCCCTGGCCGTGTTTGCCACCCGCAATGCCTGACCCTTGCGCTACAATCGCCCCTCTTTCCACCCTGGAGAACGTGGATGACTGACTTTTCCGGCCTGCCCCTGGTGATCGAAGCCGAGGACCTGCTGCCGCGCCTGGATTCGCCACGGCTGATCCTGGTCGACCTGACCAGCGCCAACCGCTATGGCAGCGGGCATATCCCCGGAGCCCGCTTCGTCGACCCGAAACGCACCCAGCTGGGCCAGCCCCCGGCCCCCGGTCTGCTGCCGGCCCAGGCAGACCTGGAAAAGCTGTTCGGTGAACTCGGCCACCGCGACGATGCGGTCTACGTGGTCTACGACGACGAGGGCGGCGGCTGGGCCGGGCGCTTCATCTGGCTGCTCGACGTCATCGGCCACAAGGGTTACCACTACCTGAACGGTGGCATCCAGGCCTGGCCGGCGGACAAGCTGTCCACCGAAACGCCCGAAGTCGCCGGCGGCCCGGTGAACCTGCACCTGCATGGCGAACCCACCGCCACCCGCGAGTACCTGCAGAGCCGCCTGGGCGACGCCGACCTGGTCATCTGGGACGCCCGCGGGCCACTGGAGTACAGCGGCGAGAAGGTGCTGGCAGCCAGGGGCGGGCACATTCCAGGCGCGATCAACTTCGAGTGGACCGCCGGCATGGACCTCAACGACCACTTGCGCATCCGCAAGGACATCGCCGAAGTCCTGCAAAACCTGGGCATCACCCGCGACAAGGAAGTGATCACCCACTGCCAGACCCACCACCGCTCCGGCTTCACCTACCTCGTGGCCAAGGCCCTCGGCTATCCACGGGTGAAGGGCTATGCCGGTTCCTGGGGCGAATGGGGCAACCACCCCGACACGCCCGTCGAAGTTTAAGGACGCTCAATGAAATCCCGCTTGTTCATCATCAGCCAGTACCTGCTGCCGCACCACCTGCTGTCGCGGCTGGCCGGCTGCGTCGCCGAGTGCCGCGCACGCTGGTTCAAGAACGCCTTCACCGCCTGGTTCGCCAAGCGCTACCAGGTGAACATGTCCGAGGCACTGGTCGAAGACCTCAGCGCCTACGAGCACTTCAACGCCTTCTTCACCCGCGCCCTCAAGCCCGGCGCCCGCCCGCTGGACGAGACCCCCGGCGCGATCCTCTGCCCGGCCGACGGCGCGGTCAGCCAGCTCGGCCCGATCGAGCATGGCCGCATCTTCCAGGCCAAAGGCCACGGCTACAGCGCCCTGGAGCTGCTGGGCGGCGACCCGGCCCTGGCCGCGCCGTTCATGGGCGGCGAATTTGCCACCATCTACCTGTCGCCCAAGGACTACCACCGCGTGCACATGCCGCTGGCCGGCACCCTGCGCGAAATGGTCTATGTGCCGGGCCGTCTGTTCTCGGTCAATCAGACCACCGCGGAGAACGTGCCGGAGCTGTTCGCCCGCAACGAGCGCGTGGTGTGCCTGTTCGATACCGAGCGCGGCCCGATGGCCGTGGTGCTGGTCGGCGCGATGATCGTCGCCTCGATCGAGACCGTCTGGGCCGGCCTGGTCACGCCGCCGAAGCGCGAGTTGAAGACCTTCCGCTATGACGACGCCAGCCGTGCGCCGATCCATCTGGAGAAAGGCGCCGAACTGGGCCGTTTCAAGCTGGGCTCCACCGCCATCGTGCTGTTCGGGCCAGAGCAGGTGAAGTGGGCCGAGAGCCTCGGTGCCGGCTCCGCCGTGCGCATGGGTGAGCTACTGGCGCAGCCGGCCCAGGCCTGATTGACTGCTGCAACAAGAAAGGCTCTGCTCAGCAGGGCCTTTTTCATTGGGACCGCTACGCGGTCCATCGCCGGCAAGCCGGCTCCCACAGTAACAACGCAAACCTCTGTGGGAGCCGGCTTTCCGGCGAAAGGGCTGCAGCGCAGCCCCAGGGCTCAAGATCAACCGCGTGCTTCGCGATCGCGTACGCCGAGCAGGTACAGCACACCATCCAGACCCAGGGTCGAGATCGCCTGCTTGGCCGACTGACGCACCAGCGGCTTGGCGCGGAAGGCCACACCCAGGCCGGCCAGGGACAGCATCGGCAGGTCGTTGGCGCCATCGCCGACGGCAATGGTCTGCTCGAGTTGCAGGCCCTCTTCGCCGGCCAGTTGCTGCAGCAGATCAGCCTTGCGCTGCGCATCGACAATCGGCTCGACGGCCACGCCGGTGACCTTGCCATCCACCACTTCAAGCTCGTTGGCGAATACGTAGTCGATACCAAGGCGCGCCTGCACCTGCTTGGCGAAGTAGGAGAAGCCGCCGGAAAGGATCGCAGTCTTGTAGCCCAGGCGCTTGAGCTCGGCGAACAGGTGCTCGGCGCCCTCGGTCAGGCGCAGCGAGGCGCCAATCTGGTCCAGTACGCCCACGTCCAGGCCCTTGAGCAGCGCCATGCGCTCTTTGAAGCTGGCCCGGAAATCCAGCTCGCCACGCATCGCGCGCTCGGTGATCGCCGCCACCTGCTCACCGACACCGGCAGCCTTGGCCAGCTCGTCGATGACTTCAGCCTCGATCAGCGTCGAATCCATGTCGAACACCGCCAGACGGCGGTTGCGGCGGAACAGGTCGTCGCGCTGGAAGGCGATGTCGATGTTGAGCTCTTCGGACAGGGCGAAGAAGTCGGCGCGCAAGGCCTGGGCATCGCTGGCTTCGCCACGCACGGAGATTTCCAGCGCGGATTTGCCCTTCTCGGTCTGGACATCCAGCGCCACGCGGGCCGACAGGCGCTCGATGCGCTCGATGGTCAGGCCGTACTGGCTGATGATGGCGCTGACCCGCTGCAACTGCTGGGGAGTGACCCGGCGGCTGAGCAGGGTGACGATGTGGCGGGCCTCGCCCTGGCTGTCGGCCCAGTGCTGGTAGTCGGCCTCGGAGATCGGCGTGTAGCGCGCCTGCAGGTTCAGCTCATGGGCCTTGGCCTGTACGCTCTGCAGCAGCGCGGTGGCCACCTCGTTGTCGGGAATGTCGACCAGGATGCCGAACGACAGCGTGCCGTGCATGACCGCAAGGCCGATGTCGAGAATGTTCACACCGCCCTGGAGCAGGACGCCGGTGATGGCCGCGGTAAGACCTGGACGGTCTTCACCAGTGATGTTGATCAGGACGATTTCGCGCAAGACCGGGCTCCAACTCGATGAAAAATGCGCATTCTACCGATTTTCCATGACCATCGGGCGCCAACGCTACTTTGCCGACAAAACACGTATCGCTATACTGCCCAGCAACTTTCTCGCCATGAAGAGCCGCGCTCTGTGAACCGGCCCACGCCCGTAAAACCCGATAACTTCTTCCTGATGATCTACCGAGCCCTCAGCCAGCGCCGAATCCCCCTGGCCCTGCGCATTGCCAGCCATAACATCTTCCTGGTGGCCCTGGCCCTGGTGATCTATGCCTGCGTGATGGGTTTGCAGTTCAAGCAGGCCATGCACGAGCAGGCCGATGCCGTTGGCCAGAGCCTGACCACGCAAACGGCCACATCGGCCACCGAGCTGCTGGTGTCCAACGACATCCTCAGCCTCAACGTGCTGCTCGGCAACCTGGTGAAGAACCCGCTGGTGGCCCATGCCGCCATCTACAGCGTGGACAACCGCATCCTCGCCGAGGCCGGCCAGCGCCCACGCAATAGCTTGCTGGGCGAAACCGAAGGGGTCTACCAGACAAAGATCACCTTCCAGGACGTGACCGCCGGCCAGTTGCGCATCAGCCTGGACATGAGCCAGTTCCAGCAACCGATGCTGATCAGCCTGCAGAGCATGGGCATCCTTGCCGCGATCCTGTTGGCCCTGGCGCTGACCCTCAGCCTGCGTCTGGGCCGTTTCATCTCCACCCCGCTGCTGCAACTGCGCGTCTGGTTGCGTGATCCGCACCCCTACACGCCGGGCATCGACCGCCAGGACGAGATCGGCGACCTGGCCCGCCAGCTGCACGCCCGCCTTGCCCCGCCGCCGCCACCGGAGCCGGAAGAAGAGGACCAGGAAGACGATTTCGATGAGGTGCCCGCCCCCAAGGCCGCGCCACGCACGAAAGTCGCGGCACAGGCAACCGAGCACGACGATGACGATGACGCCTTCGCCGATCTGCTGGATGAGCAAAGCGCCCCGGCCAAACCCGTTATCGTCGAGTCCGACGAACCACAGCACAGTGCCGTGCTGGCCGTGCAACTGGGCTCCCAGGAGCAACTGCGCCGCCTGCCGCGCACCCGCCTGACCGAATTGCTGGAACGCTACCGCGACTGCCTGGACCAAGCCGCGTCGCTGTACGAAGGAGAAGTCCACACCCTGAACGATGGCAGCACCCTGCTGCTGTTCCACAGCCGTGACAGCGGCGAGGACTACCTGACCAATGCCATCTGCTGTGGCGAGCTCCTGCGCGCCCTGGGCCACGCCCTGCAGATCGAGGTGGCAGACAGCGGTATCACCCTGCAACTGCAGCTGGGCCTGGTGCTGGCCGACGACCTGCAAGGCATGGATCAGGTCGACTTGCTGATGACCGAACAGGCCCAAGACGCCCTGGCCCTGTCGCAGCACAGCCGTAACCTGTTGCTGGTCGAGCGCCGCATCAGCGATGACACCCTGGTGCGCCAGCGCGCGCGCATCCGCCCGATCGCCAGTCCGGAGGGCGCCTGCTGTGTCGAGCGCCTGATGGAGCCTTACCCGTCCATGCTGGAGCGCCAACTGGCGCGGATGCACGAGCGCCGCGCCTGAGCCAACTCTGATTCAAGGCCTGCGTGGGAGCGGGCTTGCCCTGCGATAACGTCGGGGCAGGCAATGTTGCTGTCTTGGCGAGCCCTATCGTGGGGCAAGCCCACTCCCACGCCGTCCCGATCACATGGCGACACCCACAAAAAAGCCCGCATCGCTGCGGGCTTTTTCATGCCTGTCATATCAGAAGCGGAACACTTCCATATCGGTACGAATCGGTGAAGCCATCGGAATCTTTGGTTTCTCCGGCTCTTTCTTCACCTGCACCGGCGCGGCCGGCTTGCGTGGCGCTTCCTCGGCGATGGCCGGCTGGTTGGCCAGCGGCTTGACCGTGGTGCTCAGCTGTTCGACCAGTTTCTGCAGCAGCTGCCCCTGGGCTTGCACCTGCGCCGACTCACTACCCGCATGGGGCTGCTCGAGGTGGACGATACGGTTGTCACGCACCTGGCCACGGCGATCCAGCACGCGCCACTGCGCATCGAGGATCGCCGGCTGGTTCTTGCCCGAGTCCAGGCGGGTGATTGACAGCAACACCTGCACGTCCGGCGTGAAGCCGGCACTTGCCGGCGCCAGCACCACGCGTTGGCTGTCCAGGCGCCAGGCCAGCTGGCGTACCAGCAACTGGTCGATATCCGACGAAAGGCTGCCAGCCCAGCGACCGTCGGTCGCCGCAGTCAGGCTGCCATCGGTCTGACGCTGCAAAAAGGTTTCACGTTGCAGGTAGTCGGCCACCGATACCGGGCCAAGCACCACCGCCATGCCCGCAGCCTGGGTCGGCTGGCCGGGATCACCGCTGTCGAGCTGATACAGGGCAACCGGCTGGTGCATGCTGCACCCGCTCAGGCCCAGCAGGCCAGTCATCAGCAGCGCAAATGGAAGGCGCAGAAATTTCATTCATCCCATCCAGGCGGTCGTCACCAGACTGACCGCAGTGATACTCATGTAGATTCATCCGGGCACTCGGCCACGCCGGCGCCAACGAGGGCCCTATCATCCGCGAAATAGCCGCTCGACTCCAGCATTTCCGCCCGAAGCGGCGTTGAAAACGCCGCAACAGACGGCCCATCCATTCACGCGGGGGTTTCTACCAGCAGCCCGTCGACGCGCTGGAAACCACGTGGCAATTTGCTACCACGGCGCCCCCGCTCGCCTTTGTAGTGCTCGAGATCATCGGGCTTGAGCGAAAGGGTACGCTTGCCAGCTTGCAATACAAGGGTGGAGCCCTCGCTGATCACCGCAAGATCGGTCACGTATTCCTCGCGGCTGGCCACCCGGTCACCCGGCACGCCGATGATTTTGTTGCCCTTGCCTTTACCCAGCTGCGGCAGGTCGGCCACCTTGAACACCAGCAGACGGCCCTCGGTGGTCACCGCGGCGAGCCAGTCCTGCTCACGATCGGTCACCGGGCGCGGGGTCATCACCTTGGCGCCGTTGGGCAGGCTGAGCAGGCCCTTGCCGGCCTTGTTCTTGGCCTGCAGGTCCTCGCCCTTGACCACGAAGCCGTAGCCGGCGTCGGAGGCCACGACGTACAAGGCATCGTCTTCCGGCAGCAGCACGCATTCGAAGGTGGCGCCCGGTGGCGGGGTCAGGCGGCCGGTCAAGGGCTCGCCCTGGCCACGGGCCGACGGCAGACTATGGGCGGCCAGCGAGTAGCTGCGACCGGTGGAGTCGATGAGCACGGCAAACTGATTGGAACGTCCGGCGGCGGCGGCCTTGAAGCCGTCGCCAGCCTTGTACGAAAGGCCCGTGGCATCGATATCGTGGCCCTTGGCACAACGCACCCAGCCCTTCTCCGAAAGCACCACGGTAACCGGCTCGGTCGGCATCAGTTCGTTTTCCGACAGGGCCTTGGCCTCGGCCCGCTCGACGATCGGCGAGCGGCGGTCGTCGCCGTAGGTCTCGGCGTCCTTGATCAGCTCGCTGCGCACCAGCTTGCGCAGCTTGGTGTCGCTGCCCAGCAGCGCTTGCAGTTGCTTCTGTTCCTTGAGCAGCTCGTCCTGCTCGCCGCGGATCTTCATCTCTTCCAGACGCGCCAGTTGACGCAGGCGGGTCTCGAGGATGTAGTCGGCCTGGATCTCGGTCAGGTCGAAGCGGGCGATCAGGGCCTGCTTGGGATGCTCCTCGGTGCGGATGATGTGGATCACTTCATCCAGGTTGAGGAACGCGGTGAGCAAGCCTTCCAACAGGTGCAAGCGCTTCTCGACCTTGTCCAGGCGATGCTGTAGGCGACGCCGCACGGTACCGATGCGGTACTCCAGCCACTCCAGCAGCAACGCCCGCAGGTTCTTCAGCTGCGGGCGACCGTCGAGGCCAATGATGTTGACGTTGACCCGGTAGGTGCTTTCCAGATCGGTGGTGGCGAACAGGTGCTGCATGAGTTCGGCGGCATCCACGCGGTTCGAGCGCGGGATGATCACGATGCGGCACGGGTTCTCGTGATCCGACTCGTCGCGCAGGTCGGCGACCATCGGCAGCTTCTTGGCCTGCATCTGCGCGGCGATCTGCTCGAGCACCTTGGCCCCGGAAACCTGGTGCGGCAGCGCGGTAACGACGATGTCGCCATCCTCGATGCGGTACACCGCGCGCATGCGGATCGAGCCTTTGCCGCTCTCGTAGATCTTCTGGATGTCGGCGCGCGGGGTGACGATCTCGGCTTCAGTCGGGTAGTCCGGGCCCTGGATATGCTCGCAAAGCTGCTCGATAGTGGCCTTGGGCTCGTCGAGCAGTCGCACGCAGGCGCTGGCCACTTCGCGCAGGTTGTGCGGCGGCACGTCGGTGGCCATGCCCACGGCGATGCCGGTGGTGCCGTTGAGCAGGATGTTCGGCAGGCGCGCGGGCAGCACGGCCGGCTCCTGCAGGGTGCCGTCGAAGTTCGGTACCCAATCCACGGTGCCCTGACCCAGCTCGCCGAGCAGCACTTCGGAATAGCGCGACAGCCGCGCCTCGGTATAACGCATGGCGGCGAACGACTTCGGATCGTCCGGCGCACCCCAGTTGCCCTGGCCGTCGACCAGGGTGTAGCGGTAGCTGAACGGCTGGGCCATCAGCACCATGGCCTCGTAGCACGCCGAGTCGCCGTGGGGGTGGAACTTGCCAAGCACGTCACCGACGGTACGCGCCGATTTCTTGTGCTTGGAGTCGGCATCGAGCCCCAACTCGCTCATGGCATAGACGATGCGTCGCTGGACCGGCTTGAGGCCGTCGCCGATGTGCGGCAGGGCGCGGTCCATGATCACGTACATGGAGTAGTTGAGGTAGGCCTGTTCGGTGAAGTCAGCCAGGGAACGGCGTTCGACGCCGTCGAGACTGAGTTCGAGTGAGTCGCTCATGCGGGCCTCGTCATTTCAGGTTCTGGCGCAACAGCATGGTGCCGCCGCGCTGGGTAAATTCAAGTTGTTTCAGGGCACTCATGCCCAGCAGCACGCCCTGGCCATCCAGGCCGGGCACCACCAGCGCGCGCACATCGCGCAGGTGGATATCGCCCAGTTGCAGGCTGTCGAGCCGCGTGCGGTAGCCTTGGGTTCGGCCATTGGCGGTGCTCAACTGCACCGCGGCGCCACGCGCCAGCTCCAGGTCGCGGGCCAGTGCCTCGGGGACCGCCACGTCGGTGGCGCCGGTGTCGAGCATGAAATGCACCGGTCGCCCATTGATCGCGCCATCGGCGACGAAATGGCCCTGGCCGTTGCTCAGCAGGCGCACCTCGACGAAGCCATCGCCCTGCTCGCTCTGCACCACGCTGTTGGGATTCTGCTGACGTTCTTCCCACTGGCCGAAAAAACGCGTGGCGAGGAACATCGCCGCCGCCCAGGCGACAATCATCAACACCCTGCCCGCGCGCTTGCCCGGTGGCTGGCTCATGGCTTGGCGCTCCAGCCGCCCTGCGGCGCGTCAAAGCGCCAGACGATCGGCCGTGTTTCACCATCCACCCGCGGGCGGTCATTGTTGTCCACGCCGATCCAGGCACCGCCCTTGTAGATCACCAGCGCCTCAGCCAGGCCGTAAGGCTGCGAGTAGCGCCGCGACTCCATCAGGGCCTCGGCGGCGAACGACCAGCAGCGCTCCACGGCGCCCGTGTCGGCATCCCGTCGGCAAATGCGGTAGGCATTGCGCTCGAGGGTGAACAGCTTGCCTTCGAACCAGGCCAGGTCGGCAAAGTCACGTGATACCGGGCGTGCCTCGGGGAATTGCGGCGGCTGCATCTCGACACCCGCCTCGCTGAGCAGTACGCAGCCGCGCCCGCAGGTCCACACCGATTGCTGGCGCTGCACCGCGAGCAGGCCACGGCGCTCGCGCTCGGCGGCCAGCCACAGGCGATCGCCCGCCGGGTTGATCGCCAGCCCCTCGAACAGTGCGTTGAAATGCAGCAACATGCCGCTGGCCCGCGCTTGGCGCACCATGGCCTGGTCGATTTTCAGCCAGTCCGGCTCACCGTCCACGGGCAACTGCAGCACGGCGGCGTGGGCCTCGCTGACGATGTAGAGGTTGCCGGCCTGATCGCAGGTGATGCCCTCGAAATCCAGCTCGCCGCCGCGGATGTAGGACGCCGCCCAGTTGCGCGACTTGAGCCCCCAGGGCAGGCCGGTATCGGGCGCGGGGGGCGGGGTGAAAGTCTGCGGCAGGGCCTGCCAGGTCGCCTCATCCTGGTCCAGGCGGTAGATACGGTCGTCATCGCGGTCGGACACCGCCCACAGCGCCCCACGGCACCAAGCCAGGCCCGACAGGTTGCCGCCGCGCATGCCATCGACCCCATGCTCGGCGCTGAGCTTGAGCTGCGGCCAGTCGCCGGCCTGGGCCTGCAGGGCGAATAACGCCAGGCAGGCCAGGAGCAACGGACGAATCAAACCAGGACCTCGGCCAGGTTGCCTTTGGTCTCCAGCCAGCTCTTGCGATCGCCCGCACGCTTCTTGGCCAACAGCATGTCCATGATCTCGGTGGTGCCCTGTACATCGTCCAGGGTGAGCTGGACCAGGCGCCGGGTGTTCGGGTCCATGGTGGTTTCGCGCAGTTGCGGCGGGTTCATCTCGCCCAGGCCCTTGAATCGGGTGACCTGCGGCTTGCCGCGCTTTTTCTCGGCGACCAGGCGGTCGAGAATGCCGTCGCGCTCGGCTTCGTCCAGGGCGTAGTAGATCTCCTTGCCCAGGTCGATGCGGTACAGCGGCGGCATGGCCACGTAGACATGCCCGGCCTCGACCAGCGGGCGGAAATGCTGGACGAACAGCGCGCACAGCAGTGTGGCGATGTGCAGGCCGTCGGAGTCGGCGTCGGCGAGGATGCAGACCTTGCCGTAGCGCAGCTGCGAAAGGTCGGCTGCGCCCGGGTCTACGCCGATGGCCACGGCGATGTTGTGCACTTCCTGGCTGGCCAGGACTTCACCGCCATCGACCTCCCAGGTGTTGAGGATCTTGCCGCGCAGCGGCAGGATGGCCTGGAACTCCTTGTCCCGCGCCTGCTTGGCCGAGCCCCCTGCCGAGTCACCCTCGACCAGGAACAGCTCGGCGCGCATCGGGTCCTGGCCGGCACAATCAGCCAGCTTGCCGGGCAACGCCGGCCCCTGGGTGATGCGCTTGCGCTCGACCTTCTTGCTCGCCTTCAGGCGCCGGCCAGCATTGCTGATGGCCAGTTCCGCCAGTTGCATGCCCAGTTCGGGGTGGGCATTGAGCCACAGGCTGAAGGCGTCCTTGACCACGCCAGAGACGAAAGCGGCCGCCTCGCGGGACGACAGGCGCTCCTTGGTCTGGCCGGAGAACTGCGGCTCCTGCATCTTCATCGACAGCACGAAGCTGATGCGCTCCCAGACGTCCTCGGGAGCCAGCTTGACCCCGCGCGGCAGCAGGTTGCGGAACTCGCAGAACTCGCGCATGGCGTCCAGCAGGCCCTGGCGCAGGCCGTTGACGTGGGTGCCGCCCTGGGCGGTGGGGATCAGGTTGACGTAGCTTTCCTGGATGCTGTCGCCACCTTCCGGCAGCCACAACAGGGCCCAGTCCACGGCCTCCTTGTTACCCGCCAGGCTGCCGCAGAACGGCTCGTCTGGCAGGCGCTGGAACTCGCTGACCGAATCGACCAGGTAGGAGCGCAGACCGTCCTCGTAGTGCCACTCGACCTTCTCGCCGGTGCCCTTGTCCTCGAAGCTGATGGACAGCCCCGGGCACAATACGGCCTTGGCCTTGAGCACGTGCTTGAGGCGGCTGATGGAGAACTTCGGCGAATCGAAATACTTCGGATCGGGGCTGAAGTACACGCTGGTGCCGGTGTTGCGCTTGCCGACGGTGCCGACCACCTCCAGCTCGCTGGCCTTGAAGCCGTCGGCGAAGGTCATCTGGTACTCGTTGCCGTCGCGCTTGACGCGCACGCGTACCTGGCTCGACAGGGCGTTGACCACCGAGATGCCGACGCCGTGCAGGCCGCCGGAGAACTGGTAGTTCTTGTTGGAGAACTTGCCGCCGGCGTGCAGCTTGGTAAGGATCAGCTCGACACCGGAAACGCCCTCTTCGGGGTGGATGTCCACCGGCATGCCGCGGCCATCGTCGCTGACTTCCAGCGAGTGATCGGCGTGCAGAACGACCTGCACCGACCGGGCGTGGCCAGCCAGGGCTTCGTCGACGCTGTTGTCGATGACTTCCTGGGCCAGGTGGTTGGGCCGGCTGGTGTCGGTGTACATGCCCGGCCGCTTGCGGACCGGGTCAAGGCCCGAGAGGACTTCGATGGCGTCTGCGTTATAGGCGCTAGCGCTGGGATTGGCCATGGGTTCTCGTCGTCAGTCTGGTGAATGCAAAAGTCAAAATACAGAAAAGTCCAGCGCCGCGTACTGCCCGCGGGCAATGCCGGCGAACGCCAGCAGGGCCGGCAACTGTTCGGCGAAGCCCTGGTAACTGTGGTCGCCACCGGCCTGGATACGCAGGGCGCAGGCGCGGTAGTAGCGCTCGGCCTGGCGATAGTCCAGGGTTTCATCGGCGGTCTGCAACCACACTTGATAGCGGGCGGCATCCTGCGGCGCCGGCACTTCCAGCTCGGCCAGGGCGTCCACGTGGTCGTGGGTGAGCTCCCAGGCTTCGTCGGTATAGAGGTTGCGCTGGGTGCCGAGGTAGCCGTCGAACAGCTTGTGGGGGGCCACTGCCGGGTTGATCAACAGCGCCTTGAGCCCGTGTCGCTCGGACAGGTGGGTGGCATAGTAGCCGCCGAGTGAGCTGCCGACCAGCAAGGGCGCGCCGAGCTCGGCGATCGCCGTCTCCAGTTGGGCGATGGCCTGGCGTGGATGGTGGTGCAGGGCCGGGACCCGGAGTTGCTCGGCCAAGCCGAGCTGCTGCATCACCGCTTCGAGCTGGCGTGCCTTGGTCGACAGCGGCGAGCTGTTGAAGCCATGGATATAGAGGATGGAACCCGACATGCTGCCCCCGGACGCAAAGACGCGCAGTGTAGCGTGTTCGAGGGGCATTGGCGCAGCGTGGGGATTTTCGCAACAAATTCTTCAAATGACCGGGGGCGCTCTGCGCCCCTTTCGCTGGCAGGCCAGCTCCCAAGGGCCGCACAGCGGCCTCTCAATAGCCGGGGCTGTCGAAATCCAGCGTCACCACGAAATCCCGCGCCCGCACCACCCCGGTCTCCAACCGCCCGTCGGCATGCAGACGAAGCCAGCGGTAACCCGGCTGTTCCTCGCTCACCTTGAAATCCTCGCTGCGCGGCGCGAACTGGATGCAGGTCGACGGTGTGGCAAGTAAACGAATGCCGTCACGCACTTCGTCCCATTCCTGGTGGATATGCCCCCACATCAGCGCCTTCACCTGTGGATAACTGCGCAGACGCCGCAACAGCTCATCGGCATTATGCAGCCCGATCGGCGCGATCCAGGCACAACCGATATCCACCGGTTGGTGATGGCAGCACACCAGGCAATGGCGCTCGCCCGCACCGTTCAGCGCCTGGTCCAGCACGACCAGCTGGTCATCGGCCAACAGACCGAAGGTGGCACCGACCACTGCCGAGTCGAGCATGACGATGCGCCAGGCGCCGATATCGGTCACTGCCTGCACCAGTTCCGGCGCCACCTCGGCCATGACCCGCGCCTCGTCATGGTTACCCGGCAGCCAGCGCGCTGGCGCGCCGAGCGTCGACGTCAGCTCGCGAAAGGCCGCGTAGGATTCGACGCTGGCATCCTGGGAAAGATCGCCCGTGCACAGCAGCAGGTCGATGCGCGGCTGTTCGCGGCGAACCTGGCCAATCACGTGTCCGAGGCTTGCGCGGGTATTGAGGCCCAACAAGGTGCCCGCCGGGTCGGCAAACAGATGGGCATCGGTCAGTTGCACCACATGGACAGGTGACGGGGGTGAAAGTGGTTGCGGCAACGGCCGTCTCCTCGAACGGATTCAGCACGGATTATGGCGGCGGATCGCTTTCGAGCAAATACTCGAAACCGACGCGCATCACATTTCAGCGCACGGCTGCCAGTTCGTGGCCACAGGCCAGGCAGTGGCTCAGCCATTCACCGAGGAACAGATTGAGCTGGGCCTTCTCGTCCGGCTGGTGCATAGCCGTGTTGGGATAGGGGTAGATGCTGCGCAGGCGACGCGCATGCTCGGCACTGACCACCTCGGCCATGCGCGCGTCATGGTAGACCTGCACTTCCAGCTCTGGCACCGGCAGCCAGGGCAGGCTGTGCTCCTGGCGCACCTTGAGCGTGGTGGTGTAGGGGCAGGCCAATAGCACTTCAAGCACCAGCACGCCGAGCATCTGGTCGCCCTGGGTCATGCCGATGCGCCGCGAGCTCTGCGTGGTGCGCATGTCGGGCAACAGGCGCATCAGGCGGGCATAGTTGGCCTCGCAGGCCGACTGCAGCCCGACCAGGTCGACTCGATAGCGCTCGCGCAGCAGGTTCACTTCCACATACCTCGTACTTCGTCACGGTTCAGCGCCAGCCATTGCAACCCGATGATCGCGGCGGCGTTGCAGATACGCCCGTCGCGCACCGCCTGCAGGGCGTCCTCGAACGCCCAGACGCGCACGCGAATGTCTTCGCTTTCCTCTTCCAGGCCATGCAGGCCACCGGCACCCTCGCTGACGCAACGGCCCAGGAACAGGTGGACGTACTCGTCGCTGCCGCCCGGTGACGGGAAGTACTTGGTCATCGGCCACAGCGCCGAGAAGGTCAGGCCTGCTTCTTCCTCCGCTTCGCGATGGGCGACCTGTTCGGGTTGCTCGTCCTTGTCGATCAGCCCGGCGACCATCTCGATCAGCCAGGGGTTGGCGACCTTGCCCATGGCACCAACGCGAAACTGCTCGATCAGCACCACTTCGTCGCGCTGAGGATCGTAGGGCAGCACGCAGACCGCGTCATGGCGCACGAACAGTTCACGGGTGAACTCGCGGCTCATGCCCCCGGCGAACAGTTCGTGGCGCAGGTGAAGCTTGTCGAGCTTGTAAAAGCCCTTGAACAGCGGCTCCCGCCGAGCGATCTCGACTTGGGTAGGCACTGTATTGTGCGTGTCCGTCATGCAAACTCCTCATGCCTCGTTTACCGCATCGCGCAATCCTACTCTGCGCACGGCCCGGTTTCATCCCTTTCCGTCGACCGTTCGGGCAGCCGGGACAGGCGTGTCACTCTCTGTTAGCTTAGTGGCGAACTGAAGGCCGCGCAGGCGGTCCAAGGCCGATCATCACCGTTGTGAAAGAGGCAACATGACGCTTGTCAAACTGACTTCCGTGGCCGTCCTGGCACTGGCGCTCGGCGCCTGCCAGAGCCTGTTCACGCCCAATTACCGGGCCCCGCTCGAGGTCAAGCGCGAGGCCTGGGAGCACGTAAAACCCGGCTGCAGCGAAAGCGACTGCCCGCTGGTCAACATCGACGTCGTGCACTTCCCGGCCCTGCCCAAGCTCGACGGCATCGTCGAGAAGCGCCTGCTGATGTTGACCGAGGACAACCAGCGCGGCACCCCGCCGGCCTCGCTGCAAGCCTACGAGCAGCAGTACCTGGCCCGCGCCGACAAGCGCAACAGCAGCTACCTGCAAGCCAAGGTACGCGAGCAGCATGACGGGCTGGTGATCGTCGAGCTGTCCAGCTACCTGGACAGCGGCGGTGCCCACGGCATGCCTGGGCGCGGCTTCATCAACTATTCACGCAAGCTGGACAAGGTACTGACCCTGGACGACATGCTGGTGCCCGGCCAGGAGGCGACCTTCTGGAAGACCGCCGAGGAGTCCCACCGCGCCTGGCTGATCAGCACCGGCATGGACAAGGACCCCGAGTTCGTCAAGACCTGGCCGTTCAAGCAATCCCCGCACATCGCCCTGACCTACGGCGCGGTGGTGATCAAGTACGAGGTCTACTCCATCGCGCCCTACTCCATGGGCCACGTTGAGCTGAAGATCCCCTACCCGCGCCTCAATGGCGTGATCAAGCCCGAGCTGTTTCCCGGACGCGGCTGAGCGATAGCAGCAAATGCAGTACCCCTGCCAGCAACAGTGCCGGCAGGGTCGCCCCCAGCTCAGGCGCCTGGCTGGCCATCAGGTGATAGGCCGCCACCCCCACGCCCCAGGCCAGTAGCGCCTGCCAGTGCAAGCCCTCGACCAACGCCGGCAAGCGGCGGCGGCGAATCACGAAGTGATCCACCAGCACCACGCCGAACAGCGGCGCGAACACCGAGCCGATCAGCAACAGGAAGTTCTGGTATTGGGCCAGCGGCGCCAGCAAGGCGATCAGCGTGCACAGCACGCCGATGGCCAGGGCCAGGTGCTCGACCTTCATTTTCAGCAGCAGGCCGGTGGACACCGCCGCCGAGTGGATATCGGCAAAGGCGTTTTCCGTCTCGTCCAGCAGGATCAGCAGCAACGGAATGCCCAGCCCGGCGCCGGCGAGTGCCAACAGCAGGGCATTCACCTCACCGCTGGGCGCGAACGCCAAGGTGTAGGCCACGCCCAGGCTCATCAGCCAGGCATTGCCAATGAAGAAGCCCAGCGCGGTACCGCCGAACACCCGGCTGGCGCGCAGGCCAAAGCGTGAATAGTCGGCGATCAGCGGCAGCCACGACAGCGGCATGGCGATCACGATGTCGAAACCCAGTGCCAGGGACAGCGAACCGTCCCCAGGCCGGCGCCACAAATCGGCCAGGTCGGCCTTGGCGAACAGGTTCCAGGTCAACCAGGCGCAGGCGCCCAGCAGCAGCCAGATCCCCCATTTGCGCAAGACCTTGCGCACGAACGCCAGCGGCCCGCTGACCGCCAGCAGAGTGGCCAGGGCGCCAAAGCACAAGGTCCACAGCAGCGGGCTGCTCCAGCCGCTGCCCTCGCCGAACGCGCGTGCGCCCAGCAAGCTGGCGGCATCACGCATGACGATGATCTCGAACGAACCCCAGCCCACCAGTTGCAGCAGGTTGAGCAAGGCCGGCAGGCGCGCGCCATGGCTACCAAGCGTGAGGCGCAGGGTCGCCATGGCCGACAGGCCGGTATCACTACCGATCACCCCCACCGCGGCCAGCAGCAATACCCCTACCGCCGTGCCCAGAGTGATCGCCAGGATCGAGCCCGCCAGCCCCAGGCCCGGCGCCAACAGGCTGCCGACCTGCAGGACCATCAGGCCGATGCCGAGGGAAAACCACAGCGAAAACAGGTCGCGGGCGCCAAACTGGCGATGGTGGGAGGGGACCGGGTGGTCGGGAGAGAAGTGGCTGGGAGTGGTCATGATTGTTATCCGGTTGCCTGAAGATGTTGAGCCGAAACGTGGGAGCGGGCTTGCCCCGCGATGGCGTCGTTGAATCCAACATTGCCATCGCGGGGCAAGCCCGCTCCCACGCTGCGTTACAGCTAACGCGTCAAACTTTCTGGTACAACTGGCTGCCTTCCTGGCGGAACCGCTCGGCCTGCTCGCGCATGCCCTGTTCGACTGTCACGTCGACGGTCTCGATCTTGGCCGCGTACTCACGCACTTCCTGGGTGATCTTCATCGAGCAGAACTTCGGCCCGCACATCGAGCAGAAGTGGGCGACCTTGGCCGATTCCTTGGGCAGCGTCTCGTCGTGGAACGCACGGGCGGTGTCCGGGTCCAGGCCGAGGTTGAACTGGTCCTCCCAGCGGAACTCGAAGCGCGCCTTGGACAGTGCGTTGTCACGGATCTGCGCGCCCGGGTGGCCCTTGGCAAGGTCCGCGGCATGCGCGGCGATCTTGTAGGTGATGATGCCGGTCTTGACGTCATCCTTGTTCGGCAGGCCCAGGTGCTCCTTGGGCGTGACATAGCAGAGCATGGCGCAACCGAACCAGCCGATCATCGCCGCGCCTATCCCTGAGGTGATGTGGTCGTAGCCAGGGGCGATGTCGGTGGTCAGCGGGCCGAGGGTGTAGAACGGCGCCTCGTCGCAGCATTCGAGCTGCTTGTCCATGTTCTCCTTGATCAGCTGCATCGGCACGTGGCCAGGGCCTTCGATCATGCACTGCACGTCGTGCTTCCAGGCGATCTTGGTCAGCTCGCCGAGGGTTTCCAGCTCACCGAACTGCGCGGCGTCGTTGGCGTCGGCGATCGAGCCCGGGCGCAGGCCGTCGCCCAGCGAGAAGCTGACGTCGTAGGCCTTCATGATTTCGCAGATCTCGTCGAAGTGCGTGTACAGGAAGTTTTCCTTGTGGTGCGCCAGGCACCACTTGGCCATGATCGAGCCGCCACGGCTGACGATGCCGGTGACACGCTTGGCGGTCAGCGGCACATAGCGCAGCAAGACGCCGGCGTGGATGGTGAAGTAGTCCACGCCCTGCTCGGCCTGTTCGATCAGGGTGTCACGGAACAGCTCCCAGGTCAGGTCCTCGGCAACGCCATTGACCTTTTCCAGGGCCTGGTAGATCGGCACGGTACCGATCGGCACCGGCGAGTTGCGTATGATCCACTCGCGGGTTTCATGGATGTGCTTGCCGGTGGACAGGTCCATGACCGTGTCCGAACCCCAGCGGATGCCCCAGGTCAGCTTGGCCACTTCTTCCTCGATGGAGGAACCCAGGGCGCTGTTGCCGATGTTGCCGTTGATCTTCACCAGGAAGTTGCGGCCGATGATCATCGGCTCCAGCTCGGTGTGGTTGATGTTGGCCGGGATGATCGCGCGACCGCGGGCGATCTCTTCGCGCACGAACTCGGGGGTGATCTCTTTCGGGATACTGGCACCGAAGCTGTGGCCGGCGTGCTGCTGGCTCAACAGGCCGGCGGCGCGGGCTTCCTGCAGCTTCATGTTCTCGCGGATGGCAACGTATTCCATCTCGGCGGTGATGATGCCCTGGCGCGCGTAGTGCATCTGCGTGACGTTGGCGCCGGCCTTGGCCCGGCGCGGGTTACGCACGTGGGCGAAGCGCAGCTTGGCCAGCTCGGCGTCGTTCAGGCGCTGCTGGCCGAAGTTCGAGCTCAGGCCACCCAGGCGCTCGGTGTCGCCACGGGCGTCGATCCACGCCGAGCGCACATCGCCCAGGCCCTTGCGCACGTCGATGATGACATTGGGGTCGGTGTACGGGCCGGAGGTGTCATACACCAGCACCGGGGCGTTCTTTTCGCCGCCGAAGTCGGTGGGGGTGTCGTGCAGGCTGATCTCGCGCATGGGCACGCGGATGTCGGGGCGCGAACCTTCGACATAGACCTTGCGCGAGTTGGGCAGCGGTTGCACGGACTGTTGGTCGACTTGGGCCGACTCGCTCAGACTGATCGTTTTTTCTTGTTTGCTCATCACAGGCTCTCCAGACAGCTTCCTAGCGGGCGGAATGTCGGGGTGAACCTGAAAGGCGCGGACGCACCCGTGTCGACGAGTGCAGTGCCGGACAAGGGGTGCCGTGGGCTGCAAGCAGCTGTGGCGATCCCGGACCTGGCACAAGAGGCTCCCGGGACATGAGAGCAATCTTGTTCCCTACGCAGGCGCTAACCTGATCAGGTTCAACGGGATCCGCAACTTTGCGATCTCAGCCTTTGCATCAAGGCACCCCGACAAGAACCTGCGCAGTCTAGACTGGAGTGGTCGGCAAAGCCAAGCGGGTAAATCCCTGGCGTGATAAATGGCACACCTGGCGGATTGTTGATGGCGACGCACGGCACTACACTGGCGTGCTCGATACCAGACAGTACAGTAAATACATCTTGATCAAGGATTGCCCTATGCTGCGCAAACTCTCACTGGCGATTGCCGTGTCTTGTGCGTCCAACGGAGTGGCCTGGGCAGTGGATACGCCCACGACGGTGAAGACCGACCTGGTCAGCGTCTACCAGGAAGCGGTGGACAATAACGCCGACCTGGCAGCCGCCCGCGCCGACTACGGCGCCCGCCGCGAAGTGGTGCCCCAGGCCCGCGCCGGTTTGCTGCCCAACCTTTCGGCCGGCGCCGAGATGATGAATACCCGCACTAAGCTCGACGAGCCGTCGATCACCTCCAACCGCAGCGGCAATGCCTGGAGCGCCACCCTGGCGCAGCCGATCTTCCGCGCCGACCGCTGGTTCCAGCTGCAGGCTGCCGAAGCGGTCAACGAGCAGGCCGCGCTGGAACTGTCGGCCACCGAGCAGAACCTGATCCTGCAAAGCGCCGAGAACTACTTCGCGGTGCTCCGTGCCCAGGACAACCTGGCCTCGACCAAGGCCGAAGAAGCGGCCTTCAAGCGCCAGCTCGACCAGTCCAACGAACGCTTCGATGTCGGCCTTTCGGACAAGACCGACGTGCTCCAGTCCCAGGCCAGCTACGACACGGCGCGGGCCAACCGGATCATCGCCGAGCGCCAGGTGCAGGATGCCTTCGAGGCCCTGATCACCCTGACCAACCGCCAATACAGTGCGATCCAGGGCGTGGTCCACACCCTGCCGGTGCAAGTGCCGACGCCCAATGACGCCAAGGCCTGGGTCGAGACCGCCGGGCGGCAGAACCTCAACCTGCAGGCCACCAACCATGCCGTGGCGGCCGCCGAGGAGACCGTGCGCCAGCGCAAGGCTGGGCATGCGCCAACCCTGGATGCCGTGGCCAAGTACCAGAAGGGCGACAACGACAACCTCGGGTTCACCAACCCTTCGCAGAACGGCGTGCGCTACGGCGGTGACGTGGAGCAGACCAGCGTCGGCCTGCAACTGAACATTCCGATCTACAGCGGCGGGTTGACCAGCTCCCAGGTGCGCGAGGCCTATGCGCGCCTGACCCAGAGCGAGCAGCAGCGCGAAAGCCTGCGCCGCCAGGTGGTGGAGAACACGCGTAATCTGCACCGTGCGGTGAACACCGACGTGGAACAGGTACAGGCGCGCAAGCAGTCGATCATTTCCAACCAGAGCGCACTGGAGGCCACCGAGATCGGCTACCAGGTCGGCACCCGCAACATCGTCGACGTGCTCGATGCGCAACGCCAGCTGTACACCTCGGTGCGCGACTACAACAACAGCCGCTACGACTACATCCTCGACAACCTGCGCCTCAAGCAGGCGGCCGGCACCCTGAGCCCGCAAGACCTGCAGGACCTGGGACGGTACCTGAAGGCCGACTACAACCCGGACAAGGATTTCCTGCCACCGGACCTGGCGGCGGCGGCGGCGAAGAACTTCGAACGCCGGCCTTGAAGGCAACAGACTACCTGTAGGGCGGGCTTCGTGGGGGCAACCCCCGCTCCCACAACAACCGCGCCTACAGGCTCATCATCAGCTCAGAAGCCGCGCCAGCCCATCGAGCAACCGCTGCAACGCCCCCTGGTTGGCCTGCATCACCGCCCTGCCCGCCTCGCCCATGCGCCGGGCATCCTGCGGCAGCTCGACCAAGCGGCGCACAGCCGCGGCCAGGCCCTCGGCATCGTCCACCTGCTGCAACGCCCCCGCCTCGCGCAGCATCGCGCTGATCTCGAGGAAGTTGAACACATGCGGCCCCATGAGCACTGGCAGCGCCAGCGCCGCCGGTTCCAACGGGTTGTGCCCACCCGTGGGGACCAGGCTGCCTCCGACGAAGGCGATATCGGCCAGGGCGTACAGGAACAGCAATTCACCCATGGTGTCACCCAGCAGCACCTGGGACTGCGCCGTCACGGCATCGCCTGTCGAACGACGCACCGTGGAGAACTGGCCGGCGCACAGTTCATGTACCGCCGCAAAACGCTCGGGATGCCGCGGCACCAGGACCAACAGCGCATCGCTGTGCACGCTCAGCAGTTGCCGGTGTGCTTCGAGGATCAACCCATCCTCGCCATCGTGGGTACTGGCGGCGATCCATACCGGGCGCTGGCTGGCCCTCCACTGCTCGCGCAACTGCCGGGCGCGAGGCATCAACTGGTCGTCGACCTTCAGGTCGAACTTGATCGAGCCGGTCACCTGCACGCACGCCTGGCGCGCACCGAGCAAGCGGAAACGCTCGGCCTCGGTTTCGGTCTGTACCGCGATCAGGCTCATCTCCTCGAGCATCGGCCGGGTCAGGCCGGCAAAGCGCGCATAGCCTCGGGCCGAGCGTTCGGACAGCCGCGCATTGGCCAGCGCCACCGGAATGCCGCGCCTGGCGCACTGGTGGATGTGGTTCGGCCACAGCTCGGTTTCCATGATGATGCCCAGGCGCGGGCGCACATGGTCGAGGAACCGCCCGGCCGCCCACGGCAGGTCGTAAGGCAGGTAGCAGTGCTGCACCCGTGGCTCGCCCTCGAACATCGCGCGGATGCGCTCTGAGCCGGTCGGGGTCATGCAGGTGAGCGTGACCGGTAGGTCCGGGTACTGCTTGAGCAGGGCCCGCACCATCGGCGCGGCAGCGATGCTCTCACCCACCGAGACCGCATGCACCCAGATGCCACCCTGACGCATGGGTGGCAAGCCACAAGCGAAGCGCTCGGCAATACGCGCACGGTAGGCCGGCGCCTTGCGCCCGCGCAGGAACAGGCGCAGCGCGACCAGCGGCAGGCCCAGATGGAAAAGCAGGGTATAGAGGGTTCTGTTCATGGCGGCGGAGTTTACTAGGAACTGGATGAAAAGGCCTGTCAGCCAATGGCCCGCAGGTGCACGGCGAAGCGCTCTGCCAGCCACTGCGCCGCAGGGCCCAGGGGCTCGTCGCGGC
This sequence comes from Pseudomonas sp. 2848, assembly GCF_003253945.1. Lineage (NCBI taxonomy): Bacteria > Pseudomonadati > Pseudomonadota > Gammaproteobacteria > Pseudomonadales > Pseudomonadaceae > Pseudomonas > Pseudomonas sp. 2848. The sequence goes on along the minus strand of NZ_QKZD01000006.1, from coordinate 398,235 downwards.
GCCAGGCCAGTTCCGCCACCAGCGCCGGCGGGCGCCATTCGCTGTCCAGCTCGACCATCTGCGCCTGGTAAGTGGGGTACTGCACCACATGGCGCGGCAGCCAGGCCCAGCCCAGGCCGCGCATCAGCAATTCGGCCATGGCATAGAAGCTGTCGGCACGCCAGATCTGCGGGCTGATCGCCTCGCCGCCGGGGTAGCCGCTCTGCTGCGGGGTGATCAGCAACTGGCGATGGCGGGCCAGTTGTTGGCGGCTGACCTTGGCCAAGTGTGCCAGCGGGTGGTCGATGGCGCACACCGTGACCATCTCGACGCTGCCCAAGGACCGTCTCTCCAGCGAGGCGGGAATGCTTTCATGGTGAAAGAACAACCCCAGGTCGGCGCGCCGCTCCACCAGCTTGCGCGCCACATCGCCCTGGGCGCCGCTGGCCAGTTGCACCTCCAGGAAGGGGTAGCGCACCGCCAGCTCGTCGAGGCTGTCGATCACCGGCTGGTAGGGCATGGCCTCGTCCTGGGCCACCCGCAGCAACGCCTCCTGTCCGCGCATCAAGGCCAACGCCCGGCCATCCAGACGCTCGCATTGGCGCAACAGCTCGCGGGCGTCCTCCAGCAGCGCGGCGCCGCTTTCGGTCAGGCGCGGCTGCCGGCCGCTGCTGCGCTCGAAAAGGGTCACGCCCAGGTCCGCCTCGAGCAAGGCGATGGCGCTGCTGATCGCCGACTGGGCCTTGTGCTGCTCTCGGGCCACGGCGGAAAACGAACGGAGTTCGGCGGTCCGCACGAACAAGCGAAGTTGTTCAAGGCTCCAGTGTTCAGTCATCCCTATCCTATCTCCAAAGCAGATAGGTAATGACTTTACCGCATCCAGGAATTCCCTAGAATGCCCATCCAGCAACGGAGAACCCGCACCATGAACGCCTACACCTATCTCGCCATCGCCATCTGCGCCGAAGTCATCGCCACCGCCTCCATGAAAGCGGTCAAGGGGCTGAACACGCCGCTGCCGCTGCTGCTGATGGTCTGCGGCTATGGCGTGGCGTTCTGGATGCTGACCCTGGTGGTGCGCAGCATTCCGGTGGGCATCGCCTATGCGATCTGGTCGGGACTGGGCATCGTGCTGATCAGCATCGCGGCGCTGGTGATCTACGGGCAGAAACTGGATGTGCCGGCGATGCTGGGCATGGCCATGATCGTCGGCGGGGTGGTGGTGATCCAGGTGTTCTCCAATACCGCGGGGCATTGATCCACGAGGAACACTGTTCCCATGTGAACTGTATACTGCGCACCTGTCCCAGTTTTCGAGGTGCCCGCATGCCATCCGCCATTACCACTGACGTGCTGATCGTCGGCGCCGGGGTCGCAGGCCTCTGGCTCAATGCCCGGCTGCGCCGCCTGGGCTACTCGACGGTGCTGGTGGAGCGCGCCAGCCTGGGTGGCGAGCAGACCATCAAGTCGCAGGGCATCATCCACGGCGGCACCAAGTACGCCCTGCACGGGGCACTGACCGGCGCCTCCGAGGCCATCGCCGACATGCCGCGACGCTGGCGCGAAGCGCTGGCCGGCAACGGCGAACTGGACCTGAGCGGCACCCGCCTGCTGTCCGAGGCCCATTACCTCTGGTCCCCCGGCACCCTGGCCGGCAACCTCACCAGTTTCTTCGCCAGCAAGGCCGTGCGCGGCCGGGTCGACCAGGTCAAGGGCGAGCAACTGCCGCCGGCCCTGCAGGACCGCGCCTTCAAGGGTAAGGTCTACCGCCTGGCCGAACTGGTCATCGACGTGCCCAGCCTGCTGGCCAACCTCGCGCAACTGGCGGGTGACAGCCTGCTGGCCGGCGAGCGAATCGAACCGCTGCGCGACGGCGAAGAGCTCGCCGGCCTGGTGGTCGATGGCCGCGAGATCCGCGCCCAGCGCATCGTCCTTAGTGCCGGCGGTGGCACCGCAGACCTGCTGCACGCCCTGGGGCTGGAGCAGCCGGCCATGCAACGCCGACCGCTGCACATGGTCCTGGCCAAGGGACCCAACCTCAAGCCCTTGTATGCCCACTGCCTGGGCGGTGGCCCCAAGCCGCGCATCACCGTGACCACCCACCCGGCCGCCGATGGCCAATGGGTGTGGTACCTGGGTGGCGATATCGCCGAGGCCGACGGGGTTGCTCGCGAGCCTGAGGCGCAGATCGCCGCGGCGCAGAAGGAAGTCGCCAGCCTGCTGCCTTGGGTCGATCAAAGCCTGGTGCGCTGGGCCACCCTGCGCGTCGATCGTGCCGAGCCCGCACAATCGGGCCTGGTACGCCCGGACAACGCCTTCCTTGCCGACCAGCAGCGCCTGCTGGTCGGCTGGCCGACCAAGCTGGCCCTGGCGCCGGACTTCGCCGATCGCGTGCTGGCCAGCTTCGAGCGCGACGGCATCAGCCCAGCGAGCCAGCCTGACCTTGCCGACCTGCCGCGCCCTCCGCTGGCGCTGCCAGCCTGGGAGCAACTGCTGCCATGAGCCTGCCGACCCTGCACGATCACCACCGTCCCTTGGGCAGCACCGGCCTGCGGGTATCGCCACTGGGCCTGGGCACGGTCAAGCTGGGCCGCGACCAAGGCGTCAAATACCCCAATGGTTTCACCATTCCCGATGACCAGGCCGCGCGCCTCTTGCTCGCGCAAGCCCGCGAGCTGGGCATCAACCTGATCGACACCGCCCCGGCCTATGGCCGCAGCGAGGAGCGCCTCGGCCCGTTGCTGCGCGGCCAACGCGAGCAATGGGTCATCGTCAGCAAGGTCGGTGAAGAGTTCGAGGATGGCCAGTCGCATTTCGATTTCAGCGCCGCCCATACCCGTCGCTCGGTCGAGCGCAGCCTCAAGCGCCTGGAAACCGACCGTATCGAACTGGTGCTGGTGCACTCCGATGGCAACGACCTGGCGATCCTCGAGCAGGAGGGGGTGTACGAAACCCTCGCCGCGCTCAAGCGCGAAGGCAAGATCCTTGGCTACGGCTTCTCCGGCAAGACCCCCGCAGGTGGCCTGAAGGCCTTGGAACAAGGTGATTGCGCCATGGTCACCTACAATCTCAACGAGCAGGCGGAGCGGCCCGTGCTCGACTACGCTGCCGAACACGGCAAGGCCATCCTGGTAAAGAAGGCCCTGGCCAGCGGCCATATCTGCCTGGCGCCGGGGGTCGACCCGGTGCAGGCCAGTTTCGAGTTGCTGTTCGCCCACCCCGGCGTGTGCAGTGCCATCGTCGGCACCATCAACCCGGTTCACCTGGCCCACAACGTGGCCACCGTCGCCCGCATCCTGGGCCGGCCCTGAGCCGCCCGGGCGGGGGCCCAACGCAAGGAGGAGCCTCGTGCCGCGTACGCTGATCCGCAAGAATCCGAGCAACTTCAAGACCCTGCCGCTGCACGTCGAAGCCACGCCCGACGGCCTGACTTACCAGAGCATCGGCATGCCGCTGAATTTCGCCCAGACCCTGCAGCGGCGCAAGGCCATCCAGGTCGCCGACCCCGAACGCTTCGTGGCGGAGCTGGCCAACCTCGGCGTGTCGGTGCGCCTCACCCTGAACTGGCAAGGCCGCGACTACTGGGTGCTGGTGCGCCAACGCCGACAGGACCGTGGCGATGTGGTGCTCAAGCTGATTTCAGGCTATGTCCCGGCCCACGAGCTGAACCTGCCGCTGCACACGGCGATCCAGGAAGTGGCCGAGGAGTGCCTGCTGGAAACCCCTGAAGGCTGGCTTGGCGGGCGCTTCAACGATACCTGGCTGCCGGCGCCCTATGCCGCCGCCCTGCACTATCGCGAGGCGCTGCCGTTCGTGCTCTCGCCTGAGTCCGGTGCCGCCCGCCCGGTGCATTGCGCCCGGCTGACCCTGCTGGAGCGGCCACGGGCCTACGTACACCTGCCCACCGCGTCGTTGCAGCTGATCTACGACCTGCGTCTGCAAGTGCCCAAGGAGGCCAAGTCACTGAGCCTGTTCCATGTCGATGAACGGCTCGAGGGCGACCAACTGGTGGCACGGCTCGACCGCAAAAGACCAGACCTTTACCTGATGCCGTTGAAGGACGGCCAACCGATGGCAGAGCTCTATACCCTGAAGAAGGATCAACTGCTGCCGGCGAGCACACGCGGCCTATGGCTGGCTGAAAGCTTTGCACCACAGGTAGGCTGGGTGGTTCGGGAGGAGCGGGTACGCTGGAAGGATTGGTTGAAGCAACAAGGCCTGGCCGAACACAAGCGCGAACCGGCTTCGCACCTGGAGCGCTTCAGTGACAAGGCCCGGGCATTGCTGGAGCGAGCGCGGGACACGCTGCACAAATGAACGCGGGGCAAGTCGGAGCGGCGGTGCGCCGATGCGACTTGCCCCGCGATTGCAACTGACTCAGTGCTTGCGGATCTTCTCGACGATCGCCGTGGTCGAGCTGTTTTCCACCAGCCCCAAGACCTTCACCGTGCCGCCGTAGGCCTTGACGATATCGGCGCCGACCACCTGGTCGATACCGTAGTCGCCGCCCTTGACCAGCACATCCGGCTTGACCTGGCGCAGCAGGTTCTCGGGGGTGTCCTCAGGGAAGCTGATGACCCAGTCCACCGCACCGAGCCCGGCCAGCACGGCCATGCGCCGATCGACGCTGTTGATCGGACGGCCCGGCCCTTTCAGGCGGCTGACCGAAGCATCGTCGTTGATGGCGACGATCAGACGGTCCCCCTGGGCACGGGCTTGCTCCAGGTAAGTTACATGGCCTGCGTGCAGGATATCGAAGCAGCCATTGGTGAAGACGATGCTCTCGTTGTGCGCACGGGCATCATCGATCGCCAGCAGCAACTGCTCCAACCCCAGCACACCGCGCTCGGAGCCTTCCTCACGCTGGATCGCCCGGCGCAGTTCGGGTGCGCTGATAGCGGCGGTACCCAGCTTGCCGACGACGATGCCGGCAGCCAGGTTAGCCAAGGCGACCGCATGAGGCAGGTCTTCGCCGGCGGCAATGGCGGCGGCAAGCGTCGAAATCACCGTATCGCCGGCACCGGTGACATCGAACACCTCACGGGCTCGGGCCGGCAGGTGCAGCGCCGGGTGGCCGATGCGCAGCAAGGTCATGCCGTGCTCGCCACGGGTCACCAGCAGCGCGCCCAGGTCCAGCTCCTCGAGCAGCTTCAGGCCCTTGGCCACCAGCTCGGCTTCGTCGGCGCAACGGCCGACGATGGTCTCGAACTCGCTGAGGTTCGGGGTGATCAGGCTGGCGCCGCGGTAGATCGAGAAATCCTTGCCCTTGGGGTCGGCCAGCACCGGGATGCCCTTGCTGCGGGCAGCCTGGATCAACGACTGGTGATTCTTCAGCGCGCCCTTGCCGTAGTCGGACAGCACCAGCACCTTGACCCCTTCGAGCAAGGCATCCACTTCCGCCCCCAGCGACAGCGGATCGGTGGCGAAGGGTTCTTCGAAATCGATGCGCAGCAACTGCTGGTGGCGGCTCATGACCCGCAGCTTGACGATGGTCGGCTGATGGGCGATGCGCTGGAAGATCGAGCGCACGCCCGCCGCCTGCAGGCTGTTGGCCAGGCTGTCGGCAGCTTCGTCCTGGCCGGTGACGCCAACCAGCGCGGCTGGGGCGCCGAGGGCGGCGATGTTCAAGGCCACGTTGGCGGCGCCGCCGGGACGGTCCTCGATCTGATCGACCTTGACCACCGGCACCGGCGCTTCAGGCGAGATACGCGAAGTACCGCCATGCCAGTAGCGGTCGAGCATGACATCGCCGACCACCAGTACCGGGGCTTGATCGAAACGCGGCATGGACAACTTCATGGGCAACCCATCATTGGAAAAGTGAACAGGGGCAGGATATTAGCACAGGGTTGCGCAGGGCTTTACGGCCAACGGCGGCAATGCTGTATCGATTGACTGGCGGGGCCGCGCGGGCCCCGCCATACGGCCAATCAGGTGATGTCGGCCTTTTCCGCTTCGTCCAGGCCCATGGCGTGCAGGCGGGCATAATGGCCATTGGCCTGGAGCAGTTCGGCGTGGGTGCCACGCTCCACCAGACGGCCTTGATCCATTACCAGGATCAGGTCGGCCTTCTCGATGGTCGACAGGCGGTGGGCGATCACGAGGGTGGTGCGACCTTCCATCACGTGATCCAGCGCCGCCTGGATGTGGCGCTCGGACTCGGTATCGAGGGCCGAGGTCGCCTCGTCGAGGATCAGCAGTGGCGCGTTCTTCAGCAGCGCCCTCGCGATCGCCAGACGCTGGCGCTGGCCACCGGAGAGCAGCACACCGTTCTCGCCGACTTCGGTATCGAAGCCCTTGGGCAACTGGTCGACGAACTCCTTGGCGTAGGCATCGGCGGCGGCGGCCTCGATATCCGCCCGCGGGGCGCCGGCCAGGTCACCGTAGGCGATGTTGTTGGCCACCGTGTCGTTGAACAGGGTGACGTGCTGTGTCACCTGGGACACATGGCGACGCAGGTTGCGCAGGCGGTACTGTTCGATTTCCACGCCGTCGAGCAGGATCTGCCCTTCTGTGTGGTGGTAGAACCGCGGGATCAGCGCCGCCAGCGTCGACTTGCCGCTGCCGGACCGCCCGACCAGGGCGATCATCTGCCCAGGCTCGGCGGTGAAGCTGATGTCGCTGAGCACCTGACGCTCGGTGCCGGGGTAGGTGAAGCTGAGGTTCCGTACTTCGAGGCGCCCGTCTACCCGTTCCTTCTCGACGGTGCCGGCATCGACCTCCGGCTTCTCGTCCAACTGCTCGAAGATGCTTTCGGCACCGGCAAGGCCCTTCTGGATGGTCGAGCTGACTTCCGAGAGCTGGCGAATCGGCTTGGGCAGTAACCCAGCCGCCGTGATATAGGCCACCAGATCACCGGCCGACGCCTCGCCGCGCAGGAACAGCACCAGGAACATCAGCGTGGCCATGGCGGTGTAGATCACCAGTTGCAGCAACGGCGTGTACAGCGCACCGGTCTTGGTCATGCGCAGCTGCTTGTCGGTGTTGCTCTGGCTGGCAGCGTTGAAGCGACGCTCTTCGTAGCTTTCGCCACCGAAGCTGCGCACCACGCGATAACCCTGGATGGTCTCGGAGGCCACATGGGTGACATCGCCCATGGCTACCTGGATCTTCTTGCTCTGCTTGCGGAATTTCTTGCTGGCGGTACTCACCATCACCGCGATCAGCGGCAGGATCGCCACCATCACCAAGGTCAGTTTCCAGTTCATCCACAGCAGGTAGGCGAACAGGAACACCACTGTCAGGCCTTCACGGATCACCACCTTGATGGCATCGGTGGCCGCGCCGGTAACCATGGTCACGTTGAAGGTGATGCGCGAAATCAGGTGCCCGGAGTTGTGGTTGTCAAAATAGCGGTTGGGCAGCACCAGCAGCTTGTTGAACAACTCGACGCGCAGGTCGTGAACCAGGCACAACGACACCTTGGACAGGTAGTAGTTGCCCAGGAACGAGCCCAGGCCCTGCCAGGCGGCGATCAGGATGATCAGCAGCGGCACCGCCTGCAGCAACTGCAGGTCGCGCAGGTAAGGCACGCTCGGGAACAACACCGCCTGGGGATTGCTCAGGCCGTCGACGAAATACTTGAGGATCCCGGCCAGCATCGGTTGGGTCGAGGCGAAGATCACGAAACCGACGATGCTCAGCAGGAAGATGCCGATATAAGGTTTGACGTAGCCCAGCAGGCGCAGGTAGATCTTCAGGCTCGCAGGCGAAGACGATTCGGGAACTGTCATGAGAATCCGTCGGGTCAAAAAGAGTCGGGATTATAACACACGCGGTGTCTCGCACCGCCCGCTGCAGGTAAGATAGGCGGCTGTCCCGAACCCATGGCCCTGGAGGCTAGATGCACGCACTTGACCACGCCCGCTACCTTGCCCTGCGCGAGGGCGCTCATGTCCTCGAGGCCGACGGCACTGGCGACAAGGTCCTGCGCCTGCGCGACGGCACGATGCTCAAGCTGTTCCGGCGCAAGCGCCTGATCAGCTCGGCGGCCTGGTATCCCTATGCCCGACGCTTCGCCGACAACTGCAAGGCCCTGGCCGCGCGCGGCATCCCCTGCCCACAGGTCAAGGCGGTGTACCGGATTGCCGAGATCGCCCGCGATGCCGTGCATTACGACCCGCTCCCAGGGCATACGCTGCGTCAACTACTGGAGCAACCCGGCGAGCATCCCGAACTACGCGACCAGCTTGGGCAGTTCATCGCGACGCTGCACGAGTCAGGCGTGTACTTCCGCTCCGCGCATCTGGGCAACGTGGTACTGACGCCCGAAGGCAAGCTGGGGTTGATCGATGTCGCCGACCTGCGCATGTACCGCAAGCCACTTCGCCGATCACAACGTCAGCGCAACTTCCGCCACATGCTGCGGTATCGGCAAGATCGGGAATGGTTGCTGGGTGACCGCGACAACCTGTTCATCGAGGCCTACCTGGCCAGCCAGCAGGTCTGTCGTCGCCAGGACCTGGCCAGCGCACTGGCCTGAACGAAGATGGCCGCCCGGAGGCGGCCATCGTCATCATCAGCGCAAACGTCGCTGCTGCAACCCACGGCCAAGCACCATGGCTGCCGGCAGCAGGACCAGCGGCCATAGCTCGTCGGGGTTGCCGATCAGCTTGCTGCCATCGAAGTTGAGCATCACCAGGGCACAGGCCAGGTACATGCCCCACGGGTCGCGCAGGCGCACGGCCTGGACCAGAGTCATCGCCACGATGACCAGGAACAGCAGCAGCGAAACACCACCGGTGTAAAGCCCCAAGGCAACGAAGATATTGTGCGGGTGCTGGATCGGCATGGTACCGGCAAGCAGCTTGTCGGTATGGAACTCCACCCCGCAGCCCAGGGCCCAGCCACAGTTCTGCCACTCGCCGACCATGACGCGGAACAGCTCACCGCGGAAGGAGTCACCACGGGCGATGACCGAATGAACCCAGCTGGCATCCTTGATCAGCCAGAGCACCACAGCCCCTAGCACCGCGAACCCCAGCAGCCATGGACCAGCGATTCGGGGAAAGCGCCACAGCGCCCAAACTGCCCAGGCAGCGAACAGGAACGCAGCACCAAGCATTGCCGTGCGGGTCTGCAGCACGAAGCTCACCGCCACCAGTGAAAGTGCCACTGCGGCGAACGCTTCGACCCAAAGCTGCCTGCGCAACCAATGCGGCATGGCCAGCGCCAAGGCACACAGCAGCCAGATACTGACGTAGATGACATTTTCCATTCGCGCCGGCAGCAGATCGACACGCTGCCCCAAGGCATACAACCCCGTCGCATAGGCGTAAAGCGCATAGGCGAAGATATACAGGCAGATGATCCAGAACAGCGCCCGGGCAAATACCCAGGAACGCATGAAATCATGATTCACCAACGCGGCCACGACGAAGACAAACAATGTCACATAGACGATATGCTTGTAGAACTGCCCCTCACCGGCAATCGCCGCCGGCACCAGGAACCACAGCAGGAACACCAGCCACGCCAGGCCAAGCTTGTCGCTGAACAGCCCCGCACCACGCTCCTTGACCAGGAACACCAGGCCAGGCAACGCGATGAACGCGTAGAAAATGTTGTTCGTCCATTTCGACGAGTCCATCAGCACGAAGCTGGCCAGGAAAGCGATCAACGCCGCAGTGAAATAGCGACGACTCCTGCTGTTGTCTCGGTCAATCCCTTCAAACATCCTTCAACACCCATCCAAGCAATAGTCCGATGACCAGCACACCCAACAAGCGGAGGCGATCCATGCGCTTGCGTCGTACCTTCTTGATTTTTTCTTCCGGCATTTCCACATGCTCGCCGAACCCTGTGTGCAGCACCGCGTCGTTTTCCAGGATCAGCGCGTAGCGGTCACGCTCGGCGTAGAGCCGCGACAGGCTCTTCTCGCCCGAATGCGCGGCGTACGGCGCATGCGCCTGGTAGTCGGCAAGCCTGCGCAGGCCCGGGTTGAACGAGAAGCCCTGCCATTCCGCCTTGTGCGAACCCAGCTTGTGGAAGGCAATACCCTTCAGCACCTGACGCGCCTCGAGGAACACATAGGGGCTGTGCACCTGCAGGTCATGGTTGAAGCTGCGCAGCCAGACCTGTAGCGCTTGCGGGTCGGCCTCCAGCAGCGCCTGGGACTCCTCGACGAAACCCGGACGATAGAAGGCCCAGTCGTCCTCGCAGTGGAATACCCAGAACGACTTGACCTGTGAATAGGCGGCATCCACCGAGCGCAACTGCCCAAGTTTGGGGTTGTTGACGATGAAGGTGGTGTGCTCACGCCAATGTTCGGGGATGCAGCCGCGCACTGCCTCGTCGCCGGAGTCTTCGGTGATGAAGACTTCACGGATAGGCGCCGTGTTGTAGAGGTCGAAACTTTCGAGCGTGCGCTTGAGCAGTTCGAATCGACCACAGCTGGTCACCACCAGTGTGATCTCGCTGTTTTCACTGAAGATCATGGCTTCCTCGATGTGTATGGGGCCTAACGCGACAGGCCGATGGCCAGCAGCACACGCGCCAGCAGGCCGGGCTTCGCGGCCGGACGCAGCGGTGCGCGCATAGCCTCGGTGATCGCCTGCCCGAGCGCGTGGAAGGTATAGCGCTGCTCGGCAAGTTGCTGGCCGTTGCGTGAGATACGCTCGGCCAAGGCCAGGTCGCCACGCAGTTGGGCGAGCTTCTCGCGTAGTTGTTCAAGGTCGCGATAGAGCACGATGTTGTGCATGTCGACGAAACCCAGTGCCTGGTTCTCCTCCTCGCCCTGGTCATAGGCGAACAGGACGCAACCACAGGCCATGGCTTCGAAGTTCTTGATCATGTACTCGCCCATGCCGACGTCGGCACTGACGAAAAAGCGGATGCGGCTAAGGGTCTGGCTGTATTCCTCACCCGACTTGGTGCGGGTGATCAGCAGGTTCTCCACCGCCGCAATCGACTCGAGCATCTGCTTGCGACCCGAGTAGGCGACACTGCGCAGGCTGCCGACGAACGCCAGTTCGATGTCGCGCTCGCGGTTTTCGTTGCGCAGCAGCGCCTGGTCGTAGCCCTTGGGTACGAATACCGCATCGAAGCCTTCATCACGCAAGCGACGGGTAACCACCGCACCTGAAGTGATGACCCGCGCCCACGGCAACTGGCGGTAGTACTCGCTGAACTTGCCGGTGTACTTGCACGGGATGTAGTTCTGATAGGCGTCGTGCTCGAGGATCACCAGGTTCGGGATGGTGCGGATGAAACGCGCCTGGCGGATTTCTTTCTTGAACCGCAGGAAGAACAGGATGCGGTCGTACTGATCGACTTGCACATGCCGATGGAAGTAGCTGCGCAGATCGGCCTGCTCGTCGCCAGTGAGCCAACGGATGTCGCACTCGCAGTCGGCCGCGATGCCTTCGTAAAGACGGTCCAGGATGGCGCGTTGCTCTTTCTGGACCAGGAACAGGACTTTCACCGTGGCTCTCTCTTGTCGATCACTGTACCGACCCACAGCAGTTCGTGGCGCCGTACGGCCTTGCGGAAGAATTCATTGTCACCGAATGCCGGCCAGCGCCGGGCGGCCAGGCAGCGCTGCAGGAAGCGACGAACCCTGCGTTTGAATGGAGCCGCAGGCTGCAGGTCGTGCATCATACCCAAAGCGATGGCCTTTTGCCTCTGCTGCTGCTCGCCAACCCCCAGCACCCAGGGGCGCATGGGCAGGCCCGCATCGAAGAACGGTGGCAAAGGTACCCCGGTACCGGCATTGCCCATCGGCCAGCGGTCATTGTCGTGCAGGTGATTGGCGTACAACAGCAAGGTTTGCGGCTGCCAAATCGCCCCTTGCAACGCTTGCTGCAGGGCGTCATGGGCGCACACGTGGTCCGGGTGGGGATCGAGTGTCGGGTGCGGCATCACGATGGTTGCCGGGCGCGCATGCTCGATGAGCTCGCGCAGGTCCTGGACCAGGTTGTTCCAGGTCGGCCGGCCATCGGCATCGCTGCGCAGCGCGACTTCGTTGAAACGGCGGAATGGCCGGGTGTCGATCAGGTCGGCCTCGCGCGATGCGACAGGTGTCTCGGGCTCGGCCTGCATGGCCGGCAGTTGCATGCAGAAATAGCCCAACTGCACACACTGCCGGGAAGGCACCCCGGCCCAGCGGGGTACGGCGATGCTGTCCCAACTGCGCAACTCGCCCTTGAGCCGGGCCGCCTCTACCAGGCCAAGGCCGAAGGTTTCGCGGTAATACGCGTTCTCGATCTCGCCTGCGGTCAGGGTCACGATCCAGCTGCTTTTTGCCTGGGCATACGCGGCGAATGCCGCAAGCTCGGCATCGTCGGCATGGGGTGCGATGACCATCAGCGAGCCGGCCAGGTAGTCGGCGTGACGGAAAACCAGCAATTCCATCTCCGGCGCCACGCGGCAGTGCCGGCCCCTCAGGCGCAGCCGCCCGCCGCCCAGCGCCTCCGCCTGGCCACCCAGGTTCAGGTAGCGAACACCCCGGACACCACGCTCGAAGGCCTGGCAATCGTCGACGCCACCTTCGATGCGTACCGCCGGGTCGAGCAGGCGCCCCAACCAACCGGCGCGCAGATTCACCCGCAGCAACAGGGTCTCGCTGCCGTCCAGCTGGCAACCATTCGGCAATGCAAGCACCCCGCCATGGCTGTGCAGCGCATGTCGCTCGCTGGCCTGCAAATCGTACTGGTAGTCGCTGCCGGGCACGTAGAACAGGTGGTCGGAGAACCAGGCCTCATGGGCCACCCACAACAACACCGCGAGGACAGGCGGCAACCACCATGCCCACACCGCCGTGAGCAACAGCGCGACAAGCAGTACCAGCAGGATCACCCGCTTGCGCTTGCGATGGCGTTTGAGCAGTTGCTGCTTGTTGGCGCTCATGTTCAGACCTGGAAGACGTTGACGGGATTGCACCAACGATCCTTGTACTCTCGGTCGGCCCGGCCGAAGGAGAACCGCAGCGCCTTGCCGCGGGCATTGGCATCCTCCCAGGCAGCCTGGGTATTGAGGAAGCTCAGTACGCTACCAGGGCTGAAGGCCTTGGTCTCGGGATCGACACCGCCGTTTACATATTCGACGCTGATCCATTGTGGCGCCTCGACGCGATACACCAGCTGGATCGCGATCGGCGCCCCCTCCAGGAACAGTACGGAGCCAATCAACAGTTCGCGCAGGCGCTCGACCACTTCGGCCATGCGGGCCGCACCGGTAGCCGGGAAGCCCCAGCGACGCTGGAACAAGTCACAGTACATCGCCGCGATCTCGGCTGCAGTGAAATCGCCGATCGGTCGCACCTGGCCGCCGGCCTCTTCCAGCAGGCGCAGCTCACGGCGCTGGTTATAGCGGAACTTCTTCGACAGGTCCTCGTGCGGGCGAGACATGGCCAACTGCTCTGGCTGCGCCTTGAGACCGCTGAAACGGCCCTGGTTCAGTTCAGACAGGTAACGCCCGGCATGGCGCAGCGGCGCGGCGCAGTCATCGGCGGCCGGCAGGATGATCTCGGCGTTGCCCAGGTCGAACAGGCCTTTCTTGCCATGACGCTTGAGCACGTCCTTGGACAGCGCCAAGTGGCGTCCCCATACCGGCAACGCGGCCTTGAGCTCGCCATCCTGTGAAAAACCCAGATAGCGCACCGGGATCTGGGCCAGGTCGGCCAGTTGCTCGATCACCAGAGGATGGGTCGCCACACTGCCGCCATATAGCTGCCAGGCGTCGCCATAGGCGGCCGCGTCGATGACTTGCCAACCGCGTTCGCGCCAGCCTTGGATAAAGTTGAGCATCAAGCCTCCGCGACCAGCGCACGTACCTGCGGCAACTGCCAGAAGGCATCGCGCACCGCCTGGTCGCTGAAACGCTGCTGCAGGCGCTGCAGCATGTGCAAAGCACAGGTCTCACGCTGTCCGGCGTCCAGCCCGGCCATATGCTTCAGGCCCTGGGCCAGCTGCGCGGCATCGCCCAGCGGGAACAGCACGCCCACGCCCTCGACCACTTCCCGGGCGCCGCCACAGGCGGTGGCCAGCAGCGGCACGCCCGCCACCATGGCCTCGAGCAGGACCATGCCGAACGGCTCATGGTCGGAGCTCAGCGCAAATACATCGAAGGCGCGGAAATAACGGCGAGCGTCCGGCACCTGGCCGAGGAATTCCACCTGCCCAGCGATGCCCAGCTCACTGGCCAGCGCCTTGAGCTTGGCCTCGAGGCGACCCTTGCCCAGGATCACCAGCCGCGCGCCAGCCGGCAGACCAGGCAAGGCCTCTGCGAAGCCGCGCAACAGCGTGGCCTGGTCCTTGTCCGGGTGCAGGCGGCCGACATTGCCGACCACCCAGGCCTGTTCATCCAGGCCCAAGGCATGACGCGCCTCGTCACGCGGCACCAGGCTGGCCTGCAGTGCCTCGACATCAATGCGGTTGTACAGGGTCTGGATACGTTCGGCCGGCCACCGCCCCAGGCAGCGGCGCATGTCGTCGCGCACCGCATCCGAGACACCGAGCAGGCTCAGGCGCTTGCGGAACAGGTTGGCAAACAGTCGGCGTCCCTTGCGCTGGTAGTCTCCAAACGCGTGGTGCACGCCGATCACCGGCAGGCCGGTGCCCAGCAGCGCGACATAGATTGGCTTGAAGCGGTGGGCGATGCAAAACGCAAAATTGCGCTGCGCGGCGATCTTGCGCAGCGCGGCGATGGCGCCAAGCTTCAGGCCACGCACGGCCTTGGAACTGAACTCCAGGAACAGTACCTCGTCCGAGGCGCAGCCAGCCGCGACCTGCGCGTCAGCTGCCCCGGTGAGGAACACGGTGGTGACCTTGTAGCCGCTGCCCTGGAACAGGCTGGCATATTGACGGGCACAGTCGAGGAACGGCCCGTCATAGCCATGGCAGAACTGCAGGATCCGCGGTTCAGAGCGGCTGGTCATACGGCGCGGCGCCTTCCTTGACCACCAGGATGTCTTCCATGATCAGGTACTGCAGGTCAGACCCAAAGAACATGTTCAGGGCATCGGTCGGCGAGCAGATCATCGGTTCGCCTCGACGGTTGAGCGAAGTGTTCAGCGACACGCCGTTGCCGGTCAGGTCTTCCAGCGCCTTCATCATGTCGTAGTAGCGCGGGTTGTACTCGCGCTTGAGCACCTGGGCACGCGAGGTACCGTCCTCGTGGACCACTTCCGGCACACGGGTCTTCCACTCTTCTGCCACTTCGAAGGTGAAGGTCATGAACGGGGCCGGATGATCGATCTTGATCATCTGCGGCGCTACAGTGTCGAGCATCGACGGGCAGAAAGGCCTCCAGCGCTCGCGGAACTTGATCTGGTGGTTGATGCGGTCGGCCACGCCCGGCACGCTCGGGCAGCCGATGATCGAACGACCACCCAGGGCGCGCGGGCCGAACTCCATGCGACCCTGGAACCAGGCCACCGGGTTGCCGTCGACCATGATCTTGGCAATCTGCTCGGGCATGTTCTCAAGCTTGCGCCATACCGGTTTGCTCGGGTGACGGGCACAGGCGGCGATCACGTCTTCGTTGGAGTACGCAGGGCCGAGGTAGACGTGCTCCATCTTCTCGACCGGCACGCCACGGGCGTGGGACACATAGGCAGCAGCACCCACCGCAGTACCGGCGTCGCCGGACGCTGGCTGGACGAACAGCTCTTTCACGTCATCGCGGGCGATGATCTTCTGGTTCAGCTTGACGTTCAGCGCACAGCCGCCGGCGAAGGCCAGCTTGCCGGTCTCTTTCAGGGTATCGCCCAGGTAGTGGTCGATCATCTGCAGGGCGAGCTTCTCGAACAACGCCTGCATGCTCGCCGCGTAGTGGATATACGGCTCGTCGGCGATGTCGCCTTCGCGTTTCGGACCCAACCACTCGATCAGCTTGGGCGAGAAGTAGAAGCCCTTGCCCTTCTCTTTATAGCGGCGCAGGCCGATGACGTTGGCGTACTCGGTATTGATTACCAGCTCGCCGTTTTCGAAGCTGGCCAGGCGCGAGAAGTCATATTTGCTGGCATCGCCATACGGCGCCATGCCCATGACCTTGAACTCGCCGTCGAGCATCTCGAAGCCTAGGAACTCGGTGATCGCGCCATACAGGCCACCCAGGGAGTCCGGGTCGAAGAATTCCTTGATCTTGTGGATCTTGCCGTTTTCGCCATAGCCGAAGAAGGTAGTGGCGTACTCGCCCTTGCCGTCGATGCCGAGGATCGCGGTCTTCTCTTTGAAGCCCGAGCAATGGTAGGCGCTGGAGGCGTGGGCCAGGTGGTGCTCGACCGGTTCGATCTTGATCTTCTTCGGATCGAAGCCCAGCTGCTCCAGGCACCAGACGATCTTCTTGCGGTAGCGCTTGTAGCGCCGGTTGCCCATCAGCAGCGCGTCGAGGGCGCGATCCGGGGCGTACCAGTAGCGCTTGGCGTAGTGCCAGCGGGCCTTGCCGAACAGGCTGATCGGGGCGAAAGGAATGGCCACCACGTCGACGTCCGACGGCTTGATGCCGGCCTGCTCCAGGCAGAACTTCGCCGACTCGTAGGGCATGCGGTTCTTCGCATGCTTGTCACGCACGAAGCGCTCTTCTTCGGCGGCGGCAATCAGCTTGCCGTCGATGTACAGGGCCGCGGAAGGGTCATGGCTAAGGGCGCCGGACAGGCCAAGAATCGTCAGTGCCAAGGGGTTAGCCTCTCAAATCGGTATGAAGTGCGCCACCGGCCATTCAGGCGGATGGCGGCTAAAGGGCGGGATTATAACGCAAAGATCGCCTGACGCGATGCATGGACGTGGCAGCGCGCTTGCCCCACGATGGCGCTGGATTTGCTGACGCCATCGCCGGGCAAGTCGGGCCGCCGCATCGCCGCTCCCACGCTGCCTGCAACGCCTGTTTATTCGGCGATCAGCCAGTCCATGCGGAAGCTGCCGGCGGTCTGCGCCAGTTCCTTGGCCAACCACGGCAGCAGCGCCTTGAGTTCATCTTCCAGGCCCCACGGTGGGTTGGCGATGGCCAGGCCCGAGCCGTTCAGGCCCTGCGGGCTGTCCTGGTGATGCACGTACAGCTCCACGCGCAGCAGCTTGGGCGCGCCGGTGCTGGTGAGGTCCTGGTAGAAGCGGGTCAGCGAACGCTGGTCCTTGATCGGGTACCAGATGGCCGCGACGGTCTGGCGCATGCGACCGATCGCCTCCTTCATCGCCACGGTGCAGCGCTTGAGCTCGTCGGCCTGCTCGAACGGCGGGTCGATCAGCATGATCGCGCGTTTTTCCTGCACCGGCAGCAGCGCCCGCGGGATATGCCAGCCCTCGCCCAGGTGCACGGTGACTCGCGGGTCCTTCTTCATGTTCTCTTTGAGCAGCACGCCGTCTTCAGGGTGCTTTTCGTTGAGCTGTGCACGGTCCTGTTCACGCATCAAGCGCCGGGCCAGCTCAGGGGAGCCGGGGTAGTAGCGCAGTTCGCCGTTCTTGTTCAGGCGCTTGATGACGCCCAGATAGTCGGCGGTGACGGCCGGCAGGTCATCGCGATTCCACAGGCGGGCGACGCCTTCGAGGTACTCACCGGTACGGCTCGCCTGATCGCCCTGCAGGTCGTACAGGCCAAGCCCTGCGTGGGTGTCGATGTAGGCGAACGGCTGCTCCTTGCGCGACATCAGGGCGATGAGGCGGGTGAGCACGATGTGCTTGAGGACGTCGGCGTGGTTGCCGGCGTGGAAGGCGTGACGATAGTTCATGGCGGCTCCTGCGGGGGCGGCAAGTTTACCTTGTCGCGAGGGAGACGTCAGGTACGGCGGTCGAACGATTTTAACCCCATCGCCGGCAAGCCGACTCCCACAGATTTGAGTTTATCCCTGTGGGAGCCGGCTTGCCGGCGATGAAGGCGACGCCGGCTCAGCAGGCGTTACTTGTCAGCGTGATACTGCGCATCAGCGGTTTCAAAGCGCGACACCATGCTGTTCGACGGGCTGCCCAGCTTGCTCACCAGGAAGATGGCGATGCTGGCGAACAGGAAGCCCGGGATGATCTCGTACAGACCGGTATCCAGCTGCTTCCAGACGATCACGGTCAGCGCACCGACCACGATGCCCGCCAACGCACCATTACGGGTCATGCCTTTCCACAGCACCGAAAGCAGCACAACAGGGCCGAAGGCGGCGCCGAAGCCGGCCCAGGCGTAGGCCACCAGGCCGAGCACACGGTTTTCGGGATTGGCGGCCATGGCGATGGCGATCAGCGCGACGGCCAGCACCATCAGGCGACCGACCCATACCAGCTCCTTCTGCGAGGCGTTCTTGCGCAGGAACGATTTGTAGAAGTCCTCGGTCAGCGCACTGGAGCATACCAGCAGCTGGCAGCTCAAGGTGCTCATCACCGCCGCCAGGATGGCCGACAGCAGCACGCCGGCGATCCACGGGTTGAACAGGATCTTGGCCAGCTCGATGAACACGCGCTCGTGGTTTTCGGTGACCGGACCGGCCAGGTCAGGATGCGCCGAGAAGTAGGCGATGCCGAAGAAGCCCACGGCGCAGGTGCCGGCCAGGCACAGGATCATCCAGGTCATGGAGATGCGACGGGCGTTGGCGATCGACTTGACCGAGTCGGCGGCCATGAAGCGCGCCAGGATATGCGGCTGGCCGAAGTAGCCCAGGCCCCAGCCCATCAGCGAGATGATACCGATGAAGGTGGCGCCCTTGAACATGTCGAAGTGCGCCGGGTTCACCGCCTCGATGGCAAGGAACGTGGTGTCGAAGCCGCCGGTGGAAATCAGCACGATGATCGGCGTGAGGATCAGCGCGAAGATCATCAGCGACGCCTGCACGGTGTCGGTCCAGCTCACTGCCAGGAAACCACCGATGAAGGTGTAGGCGATGGTTGCCGCGGCGCCAGCCCACAGCGCGGTCTCGTAAGACATGCCGAAGGTGCTTTCGAACAGGCGGGCACCGGCAACGATGCCAGAGGCACAGTAGATGGTGAAAAACACCAGGATCACGATCGCGGAGATGATCCGCAGCAGGCCGCTCTGGTCTTCGAAGCGACTGGAGAAGTAGTCTGGCAGCGTCAGGGCGTCACCGTTGTGCTCGGTCTGCACACGCAGACGGCCGGCGACGAACAGCCAGTTCAGGTAGGCGCCGACGGTCAGGCCGATGGCGATCCAGGCCTCGGAAAGGCCCGCGAAGTAGATGGCGCCCGGCAGACCCATCAACAGCCAGCCGCTCATGTCCGATGCGCCAGCGGAAAGCGCGGTAACCACGCTGCCGAGACTACGGCCGCCGAGAATATAGTCGGAAAGGTTCTTGGTGGAGCGATAGGCGGCAAAGCCGATCAGCACCATTACCGCAATGTAGACCACGAAAGTGATCGTTAGTGGATTGCCCATGAGTTGTGCCCTGGCGTTGTTTTTATCTCTTGCGACCGCCGCGCACGACGGTTGCACCCAGGCGGCGCATCCTATGCAACAACATGAACGAGGTGCAACCATTTTTCATTTGCAAGTTGCACCCAACCATGTTTTTTCGGATAAAGCCCCTTTTTTGCTTCTTTTCGGAGCAAACACAGCGTTTTAAAGACGAAAAAGCAGCAAAAAAGACCGTTTTGACTGTAGGGAAACTGACTTCAGACGAGTTGCACCTTTACCGGGAAGATTTCGGGTTGCACCCGGTTGCACCCTGATTGTCCTACAGGCTAATCTTGCCTTCAGCTTAGGCCACATCCGTGACCAATAACGAGGATAAGAAATGGCGACGACCACCCTTGGGGTCAAACTCGACGACCCGACCCGTGAGCGACTCAAAGCAGCTGCGCAGTCCATCGACCGCACGCCGCACTGGTTGATCAAGCAAGCGATCTTCAACTATCTCGAGAAGCTCGAGGGTGGCGCCACCCTGAACGACCTCAACGGTCATGCCGCCGCTGGCGATGACGCCGGCGAAGTCGCCGCCGACCACGCCCACCAGTGCTTCCTGGAATTTGCCGAAAGCATCCTGCCGCAGTCGGTGCTGCGCTCGGCGATTACTGCCGCCTACCGTCGCCCCGAGCAGGAAGTGGTGCCGATGCTGCTGGAGCAGGCACGCCTGCCGGCCGCCCAGGCCGAAGCCACCAACAAGCTGGCCGCAAGCCTTGCCGACAAGCTGCGCAATCAGAAGAGCGCTGGTGGCCGCGCCGGTATCGTCCAGGGTCTGCTGCAGGAGTTCTCGCTGTCCTCGCAAGAGGGCGTGGCACTGATGTGCCTGGCCGAAGCCTTGCTGCGTATCCCCGACAAAGGCACCCGTGACGCGCTGATCCGCGACAAGATCAGCACCGGCAACTGGCAGCCGCACCTGGGCAACAGCCCATCGCTGTTCGTCAACGCCGCCACCTGGGGCCTGCTGCTGACCGGCAAGCTGGTCAGCACCCACAACGAATCGGGCCTGACCTCCTCGCTCACCCGCATCATCGGCAAGAGCGGCGAGCCGATGATCCGCAAGGGCGTCGACATGGCCATGCGCCTCATGGGCGAACAGTTCGTCACCGGCGAAACCATCGCCGAGGCCCTGGCCAACGCCAGCAAGTTCGAGTCCAAGGGCTTCCGCTACAGCTACGACATGCTTGGCGAAGCCGCGCTGACAGAGCACGACGCGCAGAAATACCTGGCCTCCTACGAGCAGGCGATCCACTCGATCGGCAAGGCCTCGCACGGCCGCGGCATCTATGAAGGCCCGGGCATCTCGATCAAGCTCTCGGCCCTGCACCCGCGCTACAGCCGCGCCCAGTACGAACGCGTGATGAGCGAGCTGTACCCGCGCCTGCTGTCGCTGACCCTGCTGGCCAAGCAATACGACATCGGCCTGAACATCGACGCCGAGGAGGCCGACCGCCTGGAGCTGTCGCTGGACCTGCTCGAGCGCCTGTGCTTCGAACCGTCGCTGGCCGGCTGGAACGGCATCGGCTTCGTTATCCAGGCCTACCAGAAGCGCTGCCCATACGTGATTGACTACGTCATCGACCTGGCCAAGCGCAGCCGCCACCGCCTGATGATCCGCTTGGTAAAAGGCGCCTACTGGGACAGCGAAATCAAGCGCGCCCAGGTCGAAGGCCTGGAAGGCTACCCGGTCTACACCCGCAAGGTGTACACCGACGTGTCCTACGTCGCCTGCGCCCGCAAGCTGCTGGCCGTGCCAGAAGCCATTTACCCGCAGTTCGCCACCCACAACGCCCACACCTTGTCGGCCATCTACACCATCGCCGGGCAGAACTACTACCCGGGCCAGTATGAGTTCCAGTGCCTGCACGGTATGGGTGAACCGCTGTATGAACAAGTTGTAGGCAAGATCTCCGAGGGCAAGCTGAACCGTCCGTGCCGTGTGTACGCCCCGGTCGGCACCCATGAAACCCTGCTGGCCTACCTGGTGCGCCGACTGCTGGAAAACGGCGCCAACACCTCGTTCGTCAACCGCATCGCCGACCACTCGATCTCCATCCAGGAGCTGGTCGCCGACCCGGTCGCCAGCATCGAGCGCATGGGCACCCAGGAAGGCAGTATCGGCCTGCCGCACCCGCGCATCCCGATGCCGCGTGAGCTGTACGGCAGCGAGCGGGCCAACTCGGCCGGCATCGACATGGCCAACGAACACCGCTTGGCGTCGCTGTCCTGCGCCCTGCTGGCCACCGCCCACAACGACTGGAAAGCCACCCCGCTGCTGGCCTGCGCCGCCAGCGAGCAGCCGGCAGCGCCGGTGCTCAACCCGGCCGACCACCGCGATGTCGTGGGTCACGTGCAGGAAGCAACCGTCGCCGACGTCGACAACGCCATCCAGTGCGCGCTGAACGCCGCGCCGATCTGGCAGGCCACTCCGCCGGCCGAACGCGCCGCGATCCTCGAACGCGCCGCCGACCTGATGGAAGCCGACATCCAGCCGCTGATGGGCCTGCTGGTGCGCGAAGCCGGCAAGACCTTCGCCAACGCCATCGCCGAAGTGCGCGAGGCCGTGGACTTCCTGCGTTACTACGCGGTGCAGGCACGCAACGACCTGCGCAACGACAGCTGCCGCCCACTGGGCCCGGTGGTGTGCATCAGCCCATGGAACTTCCCGCTGGCGATCTTCTCCGGCCAAGTGGCCGCAGCGCTGGCCGCCGGCAACCCGGTACTAGCCAAGCCGGCCGAACAGACCCCACTGGTCGCCGCCCAGGCCGTGCGCCTGCTGCTGGAAGCCGGCATCCCCGAAGGCGTGCTGCAACTGCTGCCAGGCCAAGGTGAAACCGTCGGTGCCGGCCTGGTCGGTGACGAGCGCGTCAAGGGCGTGATGTTCACCGGCTCCACCGAAGTCGCCCGCCTGCTGCAACGCAACATTGCCGGGCGCCTGGACAACCAGGGCCGTCCGATCCCGCTGATCGCCGAAACCGGCGGCCAGAACGCCATGATCGTCGACTCCTCGGCGCTGACCGAGCAGGTGGTGATCGATGTGGTTTCCTCGGCCTTCGACAGTGCCGGCCAGCGTTGCTCGGCCCTGCGCGTGCTGTGCCTGCAGGAAGACTCTGCCGACCGCGTGATCGAAATGCTCAAGGGCGCGATGGCCGAAAGCCGCCTGGGCAACCCCGAGCGCCTGTCCGTGGACATCGGCCCGGTGATCGACGCCGAAGCCAAGGCCGGCATCGAGAAGCACATCCAGGGCATGCGCGACAAAGGCCGCACCGTGTACCAGGTGGCTATCGCCGAGGGCGAAGAGATCAAGCGTGGCACCTTCGTGATGCCGACCCTGATCGAACTGGAAAGCTTCGACGAGCTCAAGCGCGAGATCTTCGGCCCGGTGCTGCACGTGGTGCGCTACAACCGCAAGGACCTGGACCAGCTGATCGAGCAGATCAACGCCTCCGGCTACGGCCTGACCCTGGGCGTGCACACCCGCATCGACGAGACCATCGCCAAGGTGGTGGACAACGTCAACGCCGGCAACATGTACGTCAACCGCAACATCGTCGGTGCCGTGGTCGGCGTGCAGCCGTTCGGCGGTGAAGGCCTGTCGGGCACCGGCCCGAAAGCTGGCGGCCCGCTGTACCTGTACCGCCTGCTGTCGACCCGCCCGGCCGACGCCATCGCCCGCCACTTCCAGGCCGACGATGCGCGTAGCCAGGCCGACACCACCCTGCGCGACCAGCAGCTCAAGCCGCTGACAACCCTCAAGACCTGGGCGGCCAGCAGCCAGATGAGCGACCTGGCCGCGCTGTGCGAGCAGTTCGCCGAGCAGTCGCAGAGCGGCATCACCCGCGTGCTGCCAGGCCCGACCGGCGAGCGCAACACCTACAGCGTGCTGCCACGCGAACACGTGCTGTGCCTGGCCGACAACGAGGCCGACCTGCTGGCCCAGCTGGCAGCGGTACTGGCCGTGGGTAGCTCGGCGGTGTTCCAGGATGGCGAACCGGCCAAGACCGTGCGCGCTCGTCTGCCGAAGGAGCTGCAAGCGAAGATCAAGCTGGTGGCCGACTGGAGCAAGGACGAGGTGGCCTTCGACGCGGTCATCCACCACGGTCACTCCGACCAGCTGCGCGGCGTCTGCGAGCAGGTGGCCAAGCGTGCCGGCGCGATCGTCGGCGTGCATGGGCTGTCGAGCGGCGATCACCAGATCGCCCTGGAGCGCCTGGTGATCGAGCGAGCGGTGAGCGTGAACACCGCGGCAGCGGGTGGTAACGCCAGCCTGATGACCATCGGCTGACACAGATCGAACAAAAAAGGAGAGCTTCGGCTCTCCTTTTTTGTGGGCGCTTGGCCTAATCGTCATAGTGGTAACGGCACTGCAGGATGCTCAGGGTTCCCGCCTCGTAGAAGTAGACCAATCGGTGTTCGCGAGTGATACGGCGAGACCAGAAACCTGACAAGTCGCCTTTGAGCGGTTCTGGCTTGCCGGTGCCTTTGAAAGGGCTGCGCAGGCACTCACAGATCATCGTGTTGATGCGCTGGAAGATAGCGACATCACTGTTTCGCCAGTAACCGTAGTCTTCCCACCCCTCAGCAGTGAAGGCCACGCTTGTGGTGCTTCGCGCCTCAGTCTTGTTTCGTTGCTTGGCTTTCACATTCATCGAGTGCCAGTTCCTGGGTAACGGCCTTACCAGCCCGGAGCTGAGCAATGGAAGCGCGAAGACGCTTGGCGTTCGCGGACGACTCCAGCAGGTACATGGTCTCGCGCATGCCGTTGTAGTCCTCGAGCGAAATCATCACGACCGGCTCGCCACGCTGACGAGTGATGACTGCCGGCTCATGGTCCCGGCATACGTCGTCCATTGTCTGCTTCAGGTCGGCGCGTGCCTGGCTGAACGTCAGTACATGCATTTTTCCTTCCTTTCCAGGTACAGCCTGGATCAGTTCTCGAGAGTCAACAGGCCTAAATGACAGGTCGGCGCTGTGCGACCTGCCTGCCAAACATTGTACAAACTTGCGTACAACTCGCAAGGTCGAGCCCTGAAACTATTTGGAGAACTGATTGCCGCTGGGAAAGGTGGATATGGAACCGGAATTCCCGCAGCGGCAAAACAGCGTTAAGTCCTGCTGCCATGTAGGAGCTGTCCCAAACCGGCGCTTGACGCGATATCAAGACAGCCCCACTCCTGCGGCAGTACTCAAATGCGTGGGAGCGGCGGTGCGCCGATGCGACTTGCCCCGCGATGCCCTTTTGGGTCGTCAACACCCCATGCCCAGTTCGGCATCGTCCATCAGCGCCTTGGCCAGGGCGCTCAGGTAATACGAGGCCCAGAGCAGTTGGAGCTTTTCCTCCATGATCCCGGTGATGGTCAGGTTGCCCAAGGTGACCTGGGCGATGGCCACTTCTGCCCCCATATCACCCACGCCAATTAACCTGTCCCCTGCCCCACCACCCCGCCTAGACTCGCTGCACCCCGAATCAGGAATGCCGCCATGTCCGAGCAACTCCTCAGCAGCCGCAACCTCGCCTTCGAACTCTACGAAGTCCTCGACGCCGAGGCCCTGACCCAGCGTCCGCGCTTCGCCGAGCACAGCCGCGAGACCTTCGACGCGGCGCTGACCACCGCCCGTACCATTGCCGAGAAGTACTTCGCCCCGCACAACCGCAAAGGCGATGAAAACGAGCCCCGCTATGTGGACGGCCGCGCCGAGCTGATCCCGGAAGTAAAACCGGCCGTGGACGCCTTCCTCGAAGCCGGCTTCCTCAACGCCAACCGCGACTTCGAAGTCGGCGGCATGCAGTTGCCAAGCCTGGTATCACAGGCCTGCTTTGCCCACTTCCAGGCCGCCAACGCTGGCACCACGGCCTACCCGTTCCTGACCATGGGCGCGGCCAACCTGATCGAGAGTTTCGGCACTGAGGAGCAAAAGCGCCTGTTCCTGCAGCCGATGATCGAGGGCCGCTACTTCGGCACCATGGCCCTGACCGAGCCCCATGCCGGATCGTCACTGGCCGATATCCGCACCCGCGCCGAACCCGCAGGTGACGGCAGCTACCGGCTCAGAGGCAACAAGATCTTCATCTCCGGCGGCGACCACGAGTTGTCCGAGAACATCGTGCACATGGTCCTGGCCAAGCTGCCGGACGCGCCAGCCGGGGTGAAGGGCATCTCGCTGTTCATCGTGCCCAAGTACCTGGTCAACCCCGACGGCAGCCTGGGTCCGCGCAACGATGTGCTGCTGGCCGGGCTGTTCCACAAGATGGGCTGGCGCGGCACCACTTCTACCGCGCTCAACTTCGGCGACAACGGCCAGTGCGTCGGTTACCTGGTCGGCCAGCCGCATCAGGGCCTGGCCTGCATGTTCCAGATGATGAACGAGGCACGTATCGGCGTCGGCATGGGCGCGGTGATGCTCGGCTACGCCGGCTACCTGTATTCACTGGAGTACGCCCGCCAACGCCCACAGGGCCGCCTGCCGGACAACAAGGATCCGCACAGCGCCGCCGTGCCGATCATCGAGCACAGCGACGTCAAGCGCATGCTGCTGGCACAGAAGGCCTACGTGGAGGGTGCTTTCGACCTGG
Organism: Pseudomonas sp. 2848; assembly: GCF_003253945.1. NCBI lineage: Bacteria > Pseudomonadati > Pseudomonadota > Gammaproteobacteria > Pseudomonadales > Pseudomonadaceae > Pseudomonas > Pseudomonas sp. 2848. Next base: position 372,353 of record NZ_QKZD01000006.1, on the reverse strand, counting down.
GCCTGTACGCGGCCCGGCTGTTCGATGACACCCACACGGCGGCGGATGAAAACACCCGCCAGCAAGCCCAGGAGTTGCTCGACTTGCTCACCCCGATCGTCAAGTCCTGGCCTTCGGCGTTCTGCCTGAAGGCCAACGAGCTGGCAATCCAGATCCTGGGCGGCCACGGCTATACCCGCGAGTACCCGGTGGAACAGTACTACCGCGACAACCGCCTCAACCCGATCCACGAAGGTACCGAAGGCATCCAGTCCCTCGATCTGCTCGGGCGCAAGCTGGCACAGAACAGCGGCGCCGGGCTCAAGCAGCTGATCCGCCTGATCGCCGGCACCTGCGAGCGCGCCAGCCATCATCCGAACCTGGACAACCTGCGCCAGCCATTGGAACAGCTGGTCAATCGCCTGCAAGCGGTCACCCTCGTCCTGCTCGGTGACCTGGCCCAAGGCAAGGTCGCTGGGGCCCTGGCCAACTCAGCGCTGTACCTCAAGGCCTTCGGCCACTGCGTGATCGGCTGGCGCTGGCTGGAGCAGGCCATTCATGCCGAAGTCGGCCTGCTCAAGGGTAGCGACTGCGACTTCTATCAGGGCAAGGTCCAGGCCGCGCGTTATTTCCTCACCTGGGAAGTGCCGGGCTGCCATAATGACCTCGCTTTGCTCGAGGCCCGCGACGACACGTGCCTGGGCATGCAAGAGGGGTGGTTCTAGGGGGAGCCACCGCGCACACGGAGGTTTCCCATGTTCGACTCCAGCACCCTGCTGCGCCAGCGCTTTGCCGCGCTGCGCAGCACGGCCGAACTGTTCTCGCTTCGCCATGTGAAGCAATCGCACCAGTCATTGTCGGTGCGGCGCAACGTCGCCGAGCCGCCCTTCTTCAGCCAGGACGAAGGCGCCATGCTCTCCGTGCGGGTCAACGGCGTCGAGGCCTACGCGGCCACCGCCGACCTGTCCCAGGCAGGCCTGCAACGCGCGCTGGAACAGGCCGAGGCACTCGCCCGGCGGATCAAGGCCAGCAGCCTGCTCGACCTGAGCGGCCAGGCCGCCCCGAGCGGGCGTCACGATCATGTCTCGCCCAATTTCGAACAATCCCTGCCCAACCTTGCCGACTGCCTGGAACTGCTCGCCGCCGAGTCCGCCAGCGTACCCAAGGACGAGCGTCTGGTGGACTGGCAGGCGAGCCTGGGCTTCAGTGTGGTCGAGCAGACCTACCTGAACTCCGTCGGCGCCGAGCTGCGTCACGCCCAGCGCTTCATCTACCCAGGCCTGGGCGTCACTGCCAGCGACGGCCAGGACAGCCAGAGCCGCAGCCTGGGCCGGGAGAACTTCGGCCAGCAAGGCGGCTTCGAAGTGGTCGAGCGCTGCGGCCTGGTCGGCGCGGCCCGCCGGGTGGCCGACGAGGCGCTGCAACTGCTGCTGGCGCCGAACACCCCGGCCGGTCAGCGCGATCTGTTGCTGATGCCCGACCAGATGATGCTGCAGATCCACGAATCCATCGGCCACCCGCTGGAACTGGACCGCATTCTCGGCGATGAGCGCAACTACGCCGGCACCAGCTTCGTCAAAACCAGCGACTTCGGCCACCTGCACTATGGATCGAAGCTGCTCAACGTGACTTTCGACCCGACCATAGGCGAAGAACTGGCGAGCTACAGTTTCGACGACGACGGCACCCCGGCCAGCAAGCAGTTCCTTATCCGCGATGGCTTGCTGGTGCGCCCGCTGGGCGGCGCCCTGTCGCAACAGCGTTCGGGCCTGGACGGCGTGGCCAACAGCCGCGCCTGCAGCTGGAACCGCGCGCCGATAGACCGCATGGCCAACCTCAACATCGAGCCGGGCGACCAGACGCTGGCGCAACTGATCGCAGGCATCGAGCACGGCATCCTGATGCGCACCAACCGCTCCTGGTCCATCGATGATGCGCGCAACAAGTTCCAGTTCGGTTGTGAGTGGGGCCAACTGATTGAGAACGGCGAACTCAAGGGCGTGGTGAAGAACCCGAACTATCGCGGCATCTCCGCCGACTTCTGGCGCAACCTCTCGGCGGTCGGAGACCGCAGCACCTTCCAGGTACTCGGCACGCCCAACTGCGGCAAAGGCGAGCCCAACCAGGTGGTGCGGGTCGGCCATGCCTCGCCGGCCTGCGTGTTCCGCCAGATCGACGTATTCGGAGGGGACGTCTGATGAGCACCGTCTACCAGCAACGTTTCGAAAGCTTGCTCGATAGCCTGAACGCCGCCGTGCAGCCCGGCGAGCAGTTCACCCTGGGCTACAGCGCCGAGCACTCGCAGTTCGTGCGCTTCAACCACGCCAAGGTGCGCCAGGCCGGGCTGGTCAGCCAGGCCAGCGTGCAGTTGCGGCTGGTCCGCGAAGGACGCCAGGCCGAGCAACAGATCACCCTGGGCGACGATCCAGAACTGGACCGCCAGCGCCTGCACGATGCCCTGGCGCAATTGCGCCAGACCCTGCCGCTGCTGGCTGTAGATCCCTACCTGAACCTCGACGACAGCACCTGGCACAGCCATAGCCTGCAGGAGCAGCCACTGCCCGAGCTGGACGAAGTGCTGGCCTTGATCGAGCGTGGAGCCGGCGATCTGGACCTGGTCGGCATCTATGCCGCCGGCCCCATCTGCCGCGGCTTCGCCAGCTCGTTCGGCGCCTTTGGCTGGCACCAGGCCAACAGTTTCAACATTGACTGGAGCCTGTTCCACGCCAACGGCCAAGCCGTCAAAGCCAACTACGCAGGGCAGGCCTGGCGCGGCGAAACCTTTGCCGCACGCCTGCGTCAGGCTCGCGAACAGTTGGCGCACCTAGGGCGCCCGGCCGTCACCCTCAAGCCCGGCAGCTACCGCGCCTACCTGGCGCCGGCGGCGATGGACGAGATCGCCGGCATGCTGTGCTGGGGAGGCTTCGCGGCACAAGCCCTGGCCACTGGCAACAGTCCGTTGCAGCGCCTGTACAACGGCGACGCGCAGTTGAGCCCACTGGTGAGCTTCAGCGAACAGGTCAGCGGCTCGCTGAGCCCGGCCTTCTCCGACGAGGGTTCGCCGCGCCGTGACCTGCTGCTGATCGGTGAAGGGCGGGCGCTGGAGCGGCTGGTGAGTGCGCGCAGCGCCGTCGAATTCAGCCAGCAGGCCAATGGCGCCGACAGCTACGAGTCGCCCTGCGCGCTGAGCCTGGCGCCAGGCAACCTGCCCGGCGAGCAGATTCTCGAACGTCTGGGCACCGGCCTTTACATCAGCAACCTCTGGTACCTGAACTACTCGGACCTGTCGGCGGCACGCATGACCGGGCTGACGCGCTTCGCCACTTTCTGGGTGGAGAACGGGCAGATCCAGGGCCCGGTGAGCACCATGCGCTTCGACGACAGCCTGTACAACCTGCTGGGCAGCCAACTGGAGGACCTGACCCAGGAGCGCGAGATGATCCTGTCGACCAGCACCTACGGGCAGCGCAGCACCGGGTCGAGTCATCTGCCCGGGGCGTTGGTCAAAGGCCTGACCCTGACATTGTGATCGACAGGACTGGGCTCATCGCTGGCAAGCCAGTTCCCACAGTGGCCGGCATGCACTGCCCCTGTGGGAGCCGGCTTGCCGGCGATGAGGCCCGCGCCGGCCACACAGGACATTGAGGTAACCCATGCCCGACCGTGCCCCGCTGGACCCCGTCACCGCCCGCTGGATCCCCTGGGTGGTGGCCATCGCCTTCTTCATGCAATCGCTCGACGGCACCATCCTCAACACCGCGCTGCCGGCCATGGCCCGCTCGCTTGCCGAGGACCCGCTGCGCATGCAGGGGGTGATCATCGCCTACATGCTCACCGTGGCCTTGCTGATCCCGGCCTCAGGCTGGATTGCCGACCGTTTCGGCACCAAGCGCATTTTCTTCAGCGCCATCCTGCTGTTCAGCTTCGGCTCGCTGTTGTGCGCCATGGCCAACAGCCTCGGTTTCCTGATCTTCGCCCGGGTGGTGCAAGGCCTGGGCGGCGCACTGATGCTGCCCGTGGGAAGGCTGGTGGTGTTGCGCGCCTACCCGCGCAGCGAACTGGTGCGGATCATGAGTTTCATCACCATCCCCGGCCTGCTCGGGCCACTGCTTGGCCCGACCGTGGGCGGCTGGCTGGTGGAAATCCTCAGCTGGCACTGGATCTTCCTGCTCAACCTGCCAGTGGGCGCCGTGGGTTGCTATGCGGTGTGGAGGTTCATCCCCGACCTGCGCGGCGCCGAGCGCACCACCTTCGACGGGCCGGGCTTCCTGCTGTTCGGCGCGGCGATGGTGCTGATCACCATCGCCATGGAAGGCCTGGGCGAACTGCACCTGCCGCACCTGCGGGTGATGCTGTTGCTGTTCGCCGGCATGGCCTGCCTGGCCGCCTACTGGCTGCGCGCCGGACGCGACCCGGAGCCACTGTTCTCGCCGTCACTGTTCCGCGTGCGCACTTTCGCCATCGGCATCCTCGGCAACCTGTTCGCCCGCCTGGGCAGCGGCGCCCTGCCCTTCCTGGTGCCGTTGCTGCTGCAAGTGGCGCTGGGTTATTCACCGGCACAGGCCGGGATGAGCATGATTCCGCTGGCGGCGGCGGCGATGCTCGCCAAGTCGGTGGCCCGGCCGCTGATCGAGCGCCTCGGCTACCGCATCGTGCTCACCGGCAACACCCTGCTGCTGGGCCTGCTGCTGGCCAGCCTGGGGCTGGTCGACGAACAGACGCCGTATGCGCTGCTGCTGGCGCAGCTGGCGATGCTGGGCGCGGTGAACTCAATGCAGTTCACGGCGATGAACACCGTGACCCTGATCGACCTCGACGACGCCAGCGCCAGCAGCGGCAACAGCCTGCTGTCGGTGGTCGCGCAGCTGTCACTGAGCCTGGGCGTGGCCTGCGCCGGCGCGCTGCTCGGTGGTTTCACCGCGGCCGGCAGCGCCGAAGGCGTGGAAAGCACCCTGGGGGCGTTCCAGCTGACCTTCGTCACCATCGGCGTGATGGCCATGCTGGCGGCGGCGATCTTCCTGCAACTGGCGCCGACAGACGGAAGGCGCGCCCGTCGTCCGGAAGAGCACGTGGAGTCGTAGGGCGAATGGCTTCGAGGCTGGTAGACTGTGCGACATTTTTCGCTTCGCACCGCAGGCCCGCCTCGTGACCGTTGAAACCACCGCCTTTGCCACCCTCCCGCTGTCCGCTGCCATGCTGGCCAACCTGGACGCCCTGGGCTATGCCTCGATGACCCCGATCCAGGCCCAGAGCCTGCCGGTGATCCTCAAGGGCCAGGACCTGATCGCCCAGGCCAAGACCGGCAGCGGCAAGACCGCCGCCTTCGGCATCGGCCTGCTCAACCCGATCAACCCGCGCTACTTCGGCTGCCAGGCCCTGGTGCTGTGCCCAACCCGCGAGCTGGCCGACCAGGTGGCCAAGGAACTGCGCCGCCTGGCCCGCGCCGAGGACAACATCAAGATCCTCACCCTGTGCGGCGGCGTTTCGCTCGGCCCGCAGATCGCCTCGCTGGAGCACGGCGCGCACATCATCGTCGGCACGCCGGGGCGCATCCAGCAGCACCTGGACAAGGGCACACTGGTCCTCGACGGGCTCAACACCCTGGTGCTCGACGAAGCCGACCGCATGCTCGACATGGGCTTCTTCGACGCCATCGCCAGCATCATCGGCAAGACCCCGTCACGCCGTCAGACCCTGCTGTTCTCGGCCACCTACCCGGCCGGCATCGAGCAATTGGCCAAGGCCTTCATGCGCCAGCCGCAGCAGGTCAAGGTCGAGGCGCTGCACAGCGACAACCAGATCGAACAGCGCTTCATCGAGATCGACGCTCAGCAGCGCCTGGACGCCGTGACCCGTGTACTCGGCCACTACCGTCCACAGTCCTGCGTGGCGTTCTGCTTCACCAAGCAGCAGTGCGAGGACGTGGTCGCCCACCTCACCGCCAAGGGCATCGTTGCCCAGGCCCTGCACGGCGACCTGGAGCAGCGCGACCGTGACCAGGTGCTGACGATGTTCGCCAACCGCAGCAGCTCGGTGCTGGTGGCCACCGACGTGGCCGCCCGCGGCCTGGACATCGATGGCCTGGACATGGTCATCAACGTCGAACTGGCGCGTGATGCCGAGATCCACGTGCACCGCGTTGGCCGTACCGGTCGCGCCGGCGAGAAAGGCGTGGCGGTCAGCCTGGTGGCACCGGCCGAAGGCCATCGCGCCCAGGCCATCGAAGACTTGCAGAAGCAGCCGCTGCGCTGGGAACAGCTGGACAGCCTCAAAAGCAAAGGCGGCGAGCCGCTGCTGCCACCGATGACCACCCTGTGCATCGCCGCCGGGCGCAAGGACAAGCTGCGCCCGGGCGATATCCTCGGCGCGCTGACCGGCGACGCCGGGCTGCCGGGCAAGCAGGTGGGCAAAATTGCCATTTTCGACTTCGTCGCCTTCGTCGCCGTGGAGCGGGCGGTGGCCAAGCAGGCCATGCAGCGGCTGAACAGCGGCAAGATCAAGGGTCGCGCGCTGAAAGTCCGTATCGTCTGAAGTCTTTTTGGGGCTGCTGTGCAGCCCCAGCTATTGAATAGGTAACACTGTGTACTCCACCGACGTGATCATCCTCGGCGCCGGCGCCGCCGGCCTGATGTGCGCCCTGCTCAGCGCCCAGCGCGGGCGCCGGGTGCTAGTGCTCGACCACGCCAACAAACCGGGCAAGAAGATCCTCATGTCCGGCGGCGGGCGCTGCAACTTCACCAACATGTACACCGAGCCGGCCAACTTCCTCTCGCACAACCCGCACTTCTGCAAGTCGGCATTGGCCCGCTACACCCAGTGGGACTTCATCGAGCTGGTGTGCAAGCACGGCGTGCCGTACCACGAGAAGAAACTCGGCCAGCTGTTCTGCGACAACAAGTCCAGCGACATCCTCGACATGCTCCTGACCGAGTGCGACCAGGCCGGCGCCGAGCTGCGCATGAACACCAGCATCGACAAGATCGAAAGGACCGAGGCCGGCTACAGCCTGCAGACCAGCGCCGGCCCATTCGCCTGCCAGTCGCTGGTAATCGCCACCGGTGGCCTGTCGATCCCGACGCTCGGCGCCAGCGGTCTCGGCTATCAGGTCGCCCGCCAGTTCGGCCACGAACTGCTGCCGACCCGAGCCGGCCTGGTACCGTTCACCATCACCGAGCCCCAGCTCAAGGCACTGTGTACCGAGCTGTCCGGCACCTCGCTGGACTGCATCGCCAGCTGCAATGGCACCAGCTTTCGCGAGAACCTGCTGTTTACCCACCGTGGCCTGAGCGGGCCGGCGATCCTGCAGATCTCATCGTTCTGGGAAGCCGGCGACACCGTCGAAATCAACCTGCTACCTGATCGCGACGCCTTGGAATGGCTACAAGGCCAACAAGCCGAGCGTCCCAATAGCGAGCTGAAGACCGTGCTGGGCGAGGTGTTCACTCGCAAGCTGGCCAACTTGCTGGCCGAGCAGTGGTTCGAGTCCAAGCCACTGAAGCAATACACCCCTGCGCAGCTGGCGCAGGTCGCCGAAAAATTGGCGGCCTGGCAAGTAGTGCCGGCGGGGACCGAAGGCTATCGCACCGCGGAAGTGACCTTGGGCGGCGTGGATACCCGCGAAGTGTCTTCGAAAACCATGGAATCGCTGAAAAACCCGGGGCTGTACTTCATCGGCGAAGTGCTGGATGTCAGCGGGCACCTGGGCGGTTTCAACTTCCAGTGGGCCTGGGCCTCGGCCAACGCGGCGGCGCAGTTCGTGTAGAGTAGAATCCATTCAGCAGCACGGAACGCTTCTTGCTGGTTTGTGCTGTGAAGGGTGCGAAACCATCGCGGGGCAAGCCCGCTCTCACGTCAGAACGGTGGGAGCGGGCTTGCCCTGCGATGAGGCCCCAGAGATTCTTTTTCGAATACTGCCCAGCAGGCCATCATGTCATCGAGCTCGTTCCGCCATTCATTGCGTCGCCTGTGGGGCCAAGACAAGTTCAGCTACGCCATCCGCGTGACCATCGCCCTGACCGGCAGCATGGCCTGGTGCTGGTACCAGAACGAGATGAGCCTGCTCATCCCGCTGTTCCTCGGCATCATCGCCAGCGCCCTGGCCGAGACCGACGATGGCTGGCAGGGCCGGCTCAGCGCCCTGCTGGTGACACTGGGCTGTTTCGCCATCGCCGCGCTGTCGGTCGAGCTGTTGTTCCCCTACCCCTGGATCTTTGCAATCGCCCTGGCCCTGGCGGCGTTCTCCCTGACCATGCTCGGGGCCCTGGGCGAACGCTATGGGGCAATCGCCTCGGCCACGCTGATCCTGTCGGTCTACACCATGATCGGTGTCGACCAGCGCGGCGGAGAGGTCAGCGATTTCTGGCACGAGCCGTTGCTGCTGGTGACGGGTGCGGCCTGGTACGGACTGCTGTCGGTGTTGTGGCAGGCGCTGTTTTCCAACCAGCCGGTGCAACAGAGCCTGGCCAGGCTGTTCTACGAGCTGGGCAGCTACCTCAAGCTCAAGGCCAGCCTGTTCGAGCCCGTCCGCACCCTCGATGTCGAGGCCACGCGCCTGGAACTCGCCAAGCAGAATGGCAAGGTTGTGGCCGCGCTCAACGCCGCCAAGGAGATCATCCTGCACCGGGTCGGCAACAGCCAGCCCAACTCCAAGGTCAGCCGCTACCTCAAGCTGTATTTCCTGGCCCAGGACATCCATGAGCGGGTCAGCGCCTCGCACTATCCGTACAACGGCCTGACCGAGGCGTTCTTCCACAGCGACGTGATGTTCCGCTGCCAGCGCCTGCTGCGCAAGCAGGGCTCGTCCTGCCAGGAGCTGGCGCGCTCGATCCGCCTGCGCCAGCCGTTCGTGCTTGCCAGCGGCTACCCCGAGGCGCTTGAAGACCTCAACGCCTCGCTGGAGCACCTGCGCATCCAGAACAACCCGGCCTGGCGCAGCCTGCTTCGCTCGTTGCGGGCGCTAGCCGCCAACCTGGCCACGCTGGACCGCCTGCTCAGCGCCGCCAGCAACCCGGACAGCCTGGCCGATGCCAGCGACAGCAGCCTGCTCGACCGCTCGCCACGTAACTTCAAGGATGTGTGGAAACGCCTGCGCACCCAGCTGACTCCCACCTCGTTGCTGTTCCGCCACGCCCTGCGCCTGTCGCTGGCATTGTCAGTGGGCTACGGCATGGTTCACCTGATCCACCCGACCCAGGGCTATTGGATCATCCTCACCACGTTGTTCGTCTGCCAGCCCAACTATGGCGCGACCCGGCGCAAACTGGTGCAACGGATCATCGGCACCGCCATCGGCCTGACCGTGGGCTGGGCGCTGTTCGACCTGTTCCCCAACCCGATCGTCCAATCGCTGTTCGCGGTGGTCGCAGGGGTGGTGTTCTTCGTCAACCGCACCACCCGCTACACCCTGGCCACGGCGGCGATCACCCTGATGGTGCTGTTCTGCTTCAACCAGATCGGCGATGGCTACGGGCTGTTCCTGCCACGCCTGTTCGATACCCTGGTCGGCAGCCTGATTGCCATCCTCGCGGTGTTCCTGTTCCTGCCCGACTGGCAGGGACGGCGGTTGAACAAGGTGCTGGCCAACACCCTCGCCTGCGCCAGCGAATACCTGCGCCAGATCATGCAGCAATACGCCCATGGCAAGCGTGACGACCTGGCCTACCGCCTGGCCCGGCGCAATGCGCACAATGCCGACGCGGCACTGTCGACCACCCTGGCCAACATGCTCATGGAGCCGGGGCATTTCCGTAAGGAGGCCGACGTCGGCTTCCGCTTCCTGGTGTTGTCACATACCTTGCTGAGCTACCTCTCGGGGCTGGGCGCTCACCGCGATACAGCGCTGCCGGCCGAAGTCCACGAGCAGTTGATCGATGGCGCCGGGCGGAGCCTGGCCAGCAGCCTGGACGAGATCGCCAATGGCCTGGCGGCACGCTTGCCGGTGGCGATCCACAGCGACGCCGAGGAGGCGCTGGCCAACGCGCTGGAACAGATGCCCGAGGAGCTGGACGAGCATCAGCGCCTGGTGCAGACGCAATTGGCGCTGATCTGCCGGCAGTTGGGGCCGTTGCGGACCTTGGCCGGGCATCTGATCAAGGAAGGTCAACCCGCCTGATCGCCCGCTCCCACACCAGGAGCGGGCTCAGAAACCATGCTGGCGCATCAGGCGGGCGTAACTGCCGTCGGCCTTCATGGTGGCGATGGCTTTTTCGAAACGCGCCACGATTTTCTTGTGCTCCGGGTGCTTGAGGCTTACCAGGATATGCAGGCTGTTCTCCCCCAGCGGCGGGTCGACGAAGGTCACACCCTCGCGCACCTGCTGCGGCTCGCGCTGCAGGTTGTAGCGCGCCACGTACTCATCCTCCACCGCCAGGTTCACCCGCCCGGCCGCCAGCATGCGCACCGCCGATGAAAAGTTGCGCACCAGCACTTTGTTCAGGCGTTCGTCGCTATCGAATTCAGGGGAATAGGCGTAGTCGCGCACCACAGCGATGGTGTAAGGGTACAGGTCAGCCTGGCGGGCATAGGCAAAAGCCTCGCCTTCACGCTTGAGCAGGCGGATACGGTTGACCAGGTAGGTCGCGGAGAACTGGCCGATCAGGGTGCGCTCCTGGTTGTACCAGGCATTGATCAACACATCGTAGCGCCCCTCGCCCACCCCCATCAGCGCCCTGGCCCAGGGCACCTCCTCGAACTCGGTGGCGTAGCCGGCACGGGTCAGCGCCGTGGTGACGATGCTGGTGGCCAGGCCGCCACCGGGCATGCTGGTGTCGGTAAAAGGCGGCCAGCTGTCGGCCACCAGCCGCAGCTTGCCATGGGCCAGGGCAGGCCCCGCACACAACAGCCCGAGTAAACCAAGAACGCAAAGCAGTGGCCGCATGCTCAAGTCCTTTCGCAATTGGTAACCCACGCGGAAACGGCGATCTTAACTACTACTGCACTGGCAGCCTACACAAGGCTGATCGTTGTGGCACGCGACAATACTGTCAAATTGCCTCTATTTTGGCCGGTCTGTGGACAATTTCATCATTCAGCCGCGCAGGCGTTCGAAGACCCACTGGGCAATCTGCGCATCCTGAACCGCGACACCGGTCAGGTCGGCGAGGGTGACCTCGTGCTGATCCTGACGCCCCGCTTCCTGACCAGCCAGCACCGCGCCCAGCTCCAGCAAGCGGGAAGGTTCGAGCGACCCCGCCTTGAGCGCGTGGGAAACCTCGCCATAGGCTCCGCACTGGGCCTGCGAGTCGACGATGATTCGCGACATCGAGGCGACCAGCGCCGCATCCAGCTCTTGCTTGCCGACACAGTCCGCGCCGACCGCCGTGATATGGGTTCCGGGACGAACCCACTCGCGCCTGAGCAACGGCTCACGCGACGGCGTGGTGGTGACGATCAGGTTGGCCGCCTGCGCGACAGCCTGCGGCTGCTGGACCGTCTGCACGCTGAAGCCCAACGCCCGGGCATGCTCACGGTAGTCCGACAAGCCTTGCTCACTGCGCCCCCAGACCACCACCTGGCGACAGCCCGTCAACGCCATCAGGCATTCAAGTTGCAGACGGGCCTGCAGTCCGGTGCCAAGCACGCCGATGGCCTCCACCTCGCGAGGCGCCAGCAGGCGGGCGACAATGCGCCCGGCCAGGGCGGTGCGCACGGCAGTCAGCCATCCCTGGTCGGCCAGCCAGGCCAGCGGTTCACCGGTACGGGCCGACAACACCAGCATCAAGCCGTCATTGCTGGGCAGGCCCTTGACCGGATTGTCGTAGAAACCACTGGAGACCTTAACCACGAAGGTTTCGCCGCCTTCGAGATAAGCCGACTTGATGCAGCAATCGCCATTGGCCTGGCGGAACTGGAAGTTCTGCACCGGCGGAGCCTGCACCTGACCCGCACTGTAGGCCCTGAAACCGTCCACCAGCCGCCGCTCGATCGCGTCGAGGTCGAGGCAGGCCTTGATCGCCTGCAGGTCGTGGATCTTCATGCGAGGGCCTCCAGGTATTTCTCCAGCTGGATGTTGCGCCCACACAATACCACCGCCACTTTCTTGCCCCGGTATTGCCCGGCCAGCTGCTTCATGCCGGCCAGCGCGACGGCGGCGGCGCCTTCGATGATCCAGTGCTCGCAGGCGGCAGCGTCGCGCATGGCTTGCCTGATCTCGTCCTCGCTGACCAGCACGCTTCGCGTCAGCAGGCGATGGCAGAGGGGCAAGGTGACCGTGTCCGCTTCCACGCCGCCGGCAGTGCCGTCGGACAGGGTGGGTAACTCGACCATCTCGATGACCTGGCCTTGTTCGATGGAGCGTTGCAAGGTCGGCGCATTGGCCGGCCAGCAGCCGATGATTTCCACCGATGGCGCCAGCTTGTACAGTGCGGTGGCGATCCCGGACACCATCCCGCCGCCGCCCACGGCGACGAACACCGCATCCAGGTCCGGCGCCTGCTCGAACAGTTCCATGCCGATGGTCCCCTGCCCGGCGATGACCTCCAGGTCGTTGTAGGGCGAGACGAACGGCTTGTGCTGGCGCAACGCCTCCTCGCGGGCCAGTTGCTCCGCCCCCAGCGAATCGACCTCCAGAACCTGTACCTGCGCCCTCAGCAGACGCATCGCCTCGATCTTGGCAGGCGAGGCCTCAGCGCTGATATACACTGTCACCGGCACGTTCAGCAGCTGACCGGCCAGGGCAAGCCCTTGCCCATGATTGCCCGAGGAAGCAGCGATAACCCCCCTGCTCCGTTGCGCCTTATCCAGCAGGCGCAGCTTGTTGCTGGCACCGCGGAACTTGAACGATCCGGTCAGCTGGAGGTGTTCGCACTTGAGATGGACGTCGCAGCCAGTCATGGCCGAGAGCGCCAGGCTGCGCGCCAGTGGGGTCACCGGTACCAGCGGGCGCAGGGCCTGATGAGCCTGGAGAATGGATTGGTACAGCTGCTCGAGCGCCAGATCGTCGATAGGCATGGGGCGGAATCTCCTCGGGAAGCGACAGGCAGGCGCCGACGCACAATGGAATAAAAATCCACCGTAGAATATTTTTCCACCAAGTACAAGCCTGGAAACTATGCTTCCCGCGCGAGTTTCACATACTTGTAGACCGTAGCCCTGCCCATGCCGAGGATATTGGCCACGTAGTCGTACGTACTGCCGCCGCGGAAGGCGCCTTCTCCGTGCAGGGCCTCGACCAACTCGCGTTTCTGCTCCCGACTGAGCCCGTCGAGGCTCAAGCCATGCTGCCTGAGCCAGGCATGCAGGAAGGTGTTGATGCGCTCCTGCCAGTCATCACGGAACAGCACATCTGGCTGAGGCAGCAAGCGGCTGGCCTGGAAGAACAGGTCAAGTGCCTGCTTGGCCTGCTCCAGCACCGAGATGTTGAAGTTGATGCACAGCAGCGCCTCGGGTGCCCCGGCCTCATCGACCATGACACTGCTGATCGAACGCACTTTCTGACCGTTCCAGTTGAGTTTCTCGTAGGGCCCCAGCGGCGTCGTGGCGCCGAGCTCGCCCGGCAGGTCCTCCAGCGCCGAGTCGTCGCCCAACTGCCGCCTGGAAATATTGTTGGCGATATGCACGACTGTCTGGTTGCGTAGATCGTGGACCACCACTTCGGCATGGGGGAACAACAGGGTCGCGACACCATCGGCCATGGCGGCGTAATTGCTGAAACGAGCGTCGATGGCCTTGGAAGACATACGGAACATCCTGAAAGAAAGGTGTGGCGTAGAGAGAGGGGTGAAGCTCAGGGATACCCCAGCACATCGCGAATCTGGCGCAGGTGCTGGATGATCCACTGCTTGTCGATCGCCCCCCAGTCACGGATACGGTAGTGCCCGGCATGGTTGCGCGCACCGGCCTGCTGCTCGAACTCGCAGATGATGTCCAGGTCGGCCAGGGCGGCGATGGTGTCCTGGGCGGTACGCCGGGGCATGCCGGTGGCCTCAATCAACGCCGGCACACTGGTGGCGGTCTGGCTGTCGATCAGCCAGGCCACGTAAAGGCGGCGGTAGAAGCTGCTGCGGGTCTTGCTCACGTCCGTGGTCATGGGGTGCTTGTCCCTCAGGTGTTGCCCGGCAGTTCCCGATAGGTCAGGTAGACGCGCAGGTCGAATTCAAGTTGATGGTAATCCGGCTCCATGTGCTGACAGAGCTGGTAGAACGCCTTGTTGTGATCGCGCTCCCTCAGGTGAGCCAGCTCATGCACCACGATCATGCGCAGGAACTGCGGCGCTGCCTCGCGGAACAACGAGGCGACGCGGATCTCCTTCTTCGCCTTGAGCTTGCCGCCCTGCACCCGCGATACCGCCGTGTTCAGGCCCAATGCACGGTGGGTGAGGTCCAGGCGGTTGTCGAACAGGACCTTGTCCAGCGGCGGCGCGCTGCGCAGGTACTGCTGCTTGATCTCCTGGGCATAGCCGTACAGGGCCTTGTCGCTCTGCACGTCATGGCGTTCGGGGTAGCGCTGGCGCAGGTAGTCGCCCAGACGATCGCTGGCGATCATCTGGCGCACCTGTTCCTGCAGGTGCGGCGGGTAGGCTTGCAGGTAACGTAGGGCGGTCATGGCAGACGTTCGGAACGAGAAGACGCGAGTTTAGCCAATCACGACGCCCATGGGAAAAACGCTGGGAAATCGCCAGCGGCGTCGGCGGTGAGCGGCCGGGCCACCAGGAACCCCTGCACGTAGGCGCAACCGGCGCCCTTGAGCCATTCGGCCTGGGCCCGGGTCTCGACGCCCTCGGCGATTACCGTGATGTCATAGGCCGCGCACAGGTCGATGACGCTGCGCACCAAGGCGATATCCACCGCCGAGTCCGGCAACCGCGCGACCAGGTGGCGGTCGAGCTTGAGCGTGTCGATAGGCAGGTCGCGCAGCATGCGCAGCGAGCAGTCGCCAGCGCCGAAATCGTCGAGCGCCACGCGAATGCCCAGCTCCCGCAGGCGGTGCACTTGCTTCACCGCCGCGTCGATGTTGTACATCAGCGAGGTTTCGGCAACCTCCACCTCCAATTGGGCGGGTTGCAGTTGATGCTTGTCGATCACCTGGGCCAGTTCATCGACCAACCCGGGCATGGTGAACTGGGCGCGGCTCAGGCTGATGCCCAGCACCAACTGCGAACCAAAGCGATCGCTCCAGGCATTGCGTTGCGCGGCGCCCTTGCGATAGATCCAGCTGGCCAGGCGGTTGATCAGGCGAGCTTCTTCCAGCAACGGGATGAACAGCCCGGGCGGCACGTCGCCGACGCTCGGGTGCTGCCAGCGCAACAACGCCTCGAAGCCGCGCAGCCGGCCATCGGCGAAAGCCACCTGGGGTTGGTAGACCAGGCTGAAATCATTTTGCTCGATGGCCGTGCGCACGCTGTCCTCGAGCATCAGCCGTGAGCGGGCGCGGCCATTGAGTTCCTGGTCGTAGAAGCGGTACTGCTGGCGACCGGCCTGCTTGGCCGCGTACATCGCCGCATCGGCCGCGCGCAAGAGGCCCTCCACGTTGGCGCCGCAGTCGGGGTAGGTGGCGATGCCGATGCTCACCCCCAGGTTGACCTCGAGCCCATCCACCTGCTGGAAGCTCGACATGCGCTCCAACAGCTTTTCAGCATAGCGGCCGGCCTGTTCGGGATACGGCAGGCCGTCGAACAGCGCGGTGAACTCGTCGCCGCCCATACGCGCCAGCAGCGCCTCGCTGCCCAGGCACTCCTTGAGCTGGTCGGCCACCCAGCGCAGGACCTTGTCGCCGGCCTCATGGCCGAGCAGGTCGTTGATCCGCTTGAAGCCGTCCAGGTCCATGTACATCAGGGCCTTGGCCTTGTCCGAACGCTCGTTGCGCAGCAACGCGCTTTCGGCGGTCTGGTAGAAGCCACGACGGTTGAGCAGCCCGGTCAGCGGGTCGGTCACCGCCTGGTACTCCAATTGCTGGTGCAGGCTGCGCACCACCGACATGTCCAGCACCGTCACCACCATGGCCTTCTGTTCGGCGGGCAGCGGCGCGCAGGACAATGCCACCGGCACCAGCTGGCCACCGAGGGTGCGCAGCTGGGCATCGTGCACACGGAAGATCTGCCGCCGCAGATAGGCCTGGTAGAAGTCCGACTCGTGCCACAGGTTGGCACAGGGGAGCTGGATCAGGTCCAGCATGTGCGCGCCTTGCAGTTTGTCCACCGGCGCATCGAGCAGGCGTGAGATGGCCGGGTTGGCGAAGCCGATGCAACCCGTTTCGTCCACCACCAGGATGCCCTCGGCGGCATTTTCCAGGATCGAGGCGTTGAACGCCCGCGCCGACTCCAGTTCACGGGTCAGCCGTTGCAGCATGCGCCTGTTGCGCTGCTGCTCCAGCAGGGCCTGGACCTTGGGCTTGAGTATCTGCGGGTCGAACGGTTTGAACAGGTAGTCCACAGCGCCGCTGGCATACCCTTTGAGCACGGCGGCGTCGGACTGCTCGTTGGCGGTCAGGAAAATGATCGGGGTCAAACGCGTGCGTTGGCTGCCGCGCATCAGGCGGGCAACCTCGAAACCGTCCATCTCGGGCATCTGCACGTCGAGCAGAACCAGGTCGACCTCGTGCTCGAGCAAGGTGCTCAGGGCTTCCATCCCTGAACTGGCGGTCAATACCTGCCAATCCTGGCGGGACAGCAAGGCCCGCATGCTGATGAGGTTCTCCGGGTAGTCGTCTACGACCAGCAGAACCGAACTGCTTTCCGGTGTTTGAGAATAAGCGCCATCCATGTTGCTTCTCTTGGTAAGTCCAACTGCGACTTGTTATTGGATCCGATTGTTACTCTAGTCTCGGCCTCCGAAGACGCAATGCAGGTGGATGGCTATAAGCCACTGGAGTTGATGTTAGCCGACTAACGGTATCAGTGCCCGACAACCGACGCGCGGCCCAGGCCTGAGCGCTCCGCACCAGGCAGCAGGCACAAAAAAGCCCGCATCGCTGCGGGCTATTTCGTTGAACGTGCCGGATCAGTTGATCTTGGCCGCCAGTTCACCTTTGGCATAGCGCTGGAACATGCCTTCCAGGGAGATCGGCTTGATCTTCGAGGCGTTGCCGGCGGTGCCGAAAGCTTCGTAGCGGGCGATGCACACGTCACGCATGGCCTTGACGGTTTCACCGAAGAACTTGCGCGGATCGAACTCGCTCGGGTTCTGCGCCATCAGACGGCGCATGGCGCCAGTGGAGGCCAGGCGCAGGTCGGTGTCGATGTTGACCTTGCGGACACCGTACTTGATGCCTTCGACGATCTCTTCGACCGGCACGCCGTAGGTTTCCTTGATGTCGCCACCGTACTGGTTGATGATCGCCAGCCACTCTTGCGGCACCGAGGACGAGCCGTGCATCACCAGGTGGGTGTTGGGGATGCGCTTGTGGATTTCCTTGATACGGTCGATCGCCAGCACGTCGCCGGTCGGTGGCTTGGTGAACTTGTAGGCACCGTGGCTGGTACCGATGGCGATGGCCAGGGCGTCCACCTGGGTCTTCTTGACGAAGTCGGCCGCTTCTTCCGGGTCGGTCAGCATCTGGCTGTGATCCAGCACGCCTTCGGCGCCGATACCATCCTCTTCACCGGCCATCCCGGTTTCCAGCGAACCCAGGCAGCCCAGCTCGCCTTCCACCGAAACACCACAGGCGTGCGCCATGGCGACGGTCTGCTGGGTGACACGGACGTTGTACTCGTAGTCGGTCGGGGTCTTGCCGTCTTCACCCAGCGAGCCGTCCATCATCACCGAGCTGAAGCCCAGCTGGATGGAGCGCTGGCACACGTCGGGGCTGGTGCCGTGGTCCTGGTGCATGCACACCGGAATGTGCGGGAACTCTTCGATGGCCGCCAGGATCAGGTGGCGCAGGAACGGCGCACCGGCATATTTGCGAGCGCCAGCGGAAGCCTGGACGATGACCGGAGAGTCGGTCTTGTCGGCGGCTTCCATGATCGCGCGCATCTGCTCGAGGTTGTTGACGTTGAAAGCCGGAACGCCGTAGCCGAACTCGGCGGCGTGGTCCAGCATCTGGCGCATGCTAATGAGTGCCATTGTGTATCTCTCTCCCGACAAGCGTCGTTTGTTTCGTGCAAGCCTGCCGCAGGGGCGGTTGCTGTTCAAGTAGTGTGGGCCACCTGCGCGGCCCGGCCAGTCACGGTGCCTTGCAGCCCCGCCCAATCAGATCGTTGGTCGCCACCCAGTACACCAGGCCTTCTTCACCTTTGGTGTGGAAGGCCAGCATGCCATCGCTGTACAGCGCGCCGGAGGCACCCGGCTCGGCCTTGAGCCGGTAGACCTGGTCGCCGCCACCCAGGCGCACATCGACCGCGTCCTGTTGTGCATCGGCGAAGCGCCACAGCACCTCGGCCTGGCTGTCGCAGACCCATCGGGTCCAGTTGTCCGCCGGGGCGGGTTGAGCGGGTTGCAGCAACGAACAGCCTGCCAGGGTCGCCAGGGCCAACATGGCCAGAAGCGCTTTCATTCAATTACTCCGCCAGGGGCCGCAATGCGGCCCCAATGTCCAAGACCACGAAAACCGCCCCAGGTTGCCTGCCATCCGATCAAGGGCAGCCCGGCGCCTTGCGCTGGTGTTCGTCGTCGTATTTTTCCAGGCCGTCCGGGCCCAGGCGCTTGTTGATCACCGGTGCCGTCTCGGCCTGCCACTGGGACTGGTAGCAACCGCCCTTGGGCGGCTGCGCCGGGTCGGCCTCGCTGCCCGAGTTGCTGGAGCAGGCGCCCAGCAACACGGCCACGATCATCACAGGCAATTGCTTGACCATCAGGTCGCTCCCTTTGCCAGGCGCCTTCAAAATCAGGCCTTGGCCCGTTCTTCCAGGATTGCCACGGCAGGCAGGACCTTGCCCTCTACGAACTCGAGGAACGCGCCGCCACCGGTAGAAATGTAGGAGATATCGGCGCCAACGCCATATTTGTCGATGGCTGCCAGGGTGTCACCGCCACCGGCGATGGAGAATGCGGCGCTGTCGGCGATGGCCTTGGCCAGGACCTTGGTGCCGTTGCCGAACTGGTCGAACTCGAACACACCGACCGGACCGTTCCACAGGATAGTCTTCGAGGTCTTCAGCAACGCGGCGAACTGCTCGGCGGTCTTCGGACCGATGTCGAGGATCATGTCGTCGGCGGCGACGTCGGCGATCGACTTGACAGTGGCTTCGGCGTCTTCGGCGAATGCCTTGGCAACTACCACGTCCACCGGCAGCGGTACGCTGACCTTGGCGGCGATGGCCTTGGCGGTCTCGACCAGGTCAGGCTCGTACAGCGACTTGCCGACCGGGTGACCGGCGGCGGCCAGGAAGGTGTTGGCAATGCCGCCACCGACGATCAGTTGGTCACACACGGTGCTCAGGCTGTTCAGCACGTCCAGCTTGGTGGAGACCTTGGAGCCGGCAACGATGGCGGCCATCGGCTTGGCCGGGGCTTTCAAGGCCTTGCCCAGGGCGTCCAGCTCGGCGGCCAGCAGCGGGCCGGCGGCGGCGACCTTGGCGAACTTGGCGACGCCATGGGTGGAACCTTCGGCGCGGTGGGCGGTGCCGAAGGCGTCCATGACGAATACGTCGCACAGGGCGGCGTACTTCTGCGCCAGCTCGTCGGCGTTCTTCTTCTCGCCTTTGTTGAAGCGCACGTTCTCGAACAGCACCAGGTCACCGGCCTGCACCTGAACGCCGTCGAGGTAATCGGCGACCAGCGGTACGTCGCGGCCCAGGGCCTTGCCCAGGTAGTCGGCAACCGGCTTGAGGCTGTTCTCGGCGGAGAACTCGCCTTCGGTCGGGCGCCCCAGGTGCGAGCAGACCATTACCGCCGCGCCCTTCTCCAGGGCCAGCTTGATGGTCGGCAGCGCTGCCAGGATACGCGCATCGCTGGCGACCACGCCGTCCTTCACGGGAACGTTGAGGTCTTCGCGGATCAGCACGCGCTTACCTTGCAGGTCGAGGTCGGTCATCTTCAACACGGTCATGAATGCAGTCCTTCAGGGCTGTTTGCTGCGGGTTGGGTGGACGACGTGCAGATAGTGTTCGGCAACGTCGAGCATACGGTTGGCGAACCCCCATTCGTTGTCGAACCAGGCCAGCAGGTTCACCAGGCGAGGGCCTGAGACACGGGTCTGGCTGGCATCGACGATGGCCGAATGCGGGTCATGGTTGAAATCACAGCTGGCGTGGGGCAGCTCGGTGTAGGCCAGCAAGCCTTTGAGCGGGCCATCCAGGGCGGCCTCGCGCAACACCCGGTTGACCTCGGCCGCGCTGGTG
The DNA here is from genome assembly GCF_003253945.1 of Pseudomonas sp. 2848. Classification (NCBI taxonomy): domain Bacteria; kingdom Pseudomonadati; phylum Pseudomonadota; class Gammaproteobacteria; order Pseudomonadales; family Pseudomonadaceae; genus Pseudomonas; species Pseudomonas sp. 2848. The sequence continues at coordinate 352,159 of NZ_QKZD01000006.1, read as the reverse complement.
TCGCGGGCGGTCTGCAGGGTGATGTCCAGGCACGACACGTTGACGGTCGGCACGCGTACCGCTTTGGCCTGGATTCGCCCGGCAAGTTCCGGTAGCAGGCGCTCGATACCGCGCGCCAGGCCAGTGGACACCGGGATCACCGACTGGAACGCCGAGCGCGTGCGGCGCAGGTCTTCGTGGTGATAGGCGTCGATCACCGGCTGGTCGTTCATCGCCGAGTGGATGGTGGTGATCTGGACGTACTCGATGCCAAAGGCCTGGTCCAGCACCCGCAGCAGGGGCACGCCGCAGTTGGTGGTGCAGGACGCGTTCGATACGAGCAGCTCGTTGCCGGTCAGGCAACCCTGGTTGATGCCGTAGACCACCGTGGCATCGACGTCGGCTTCACTGGCCATCGGCTGCGAAAACAGTACCCGCGGCGCACCGGCATCGAGAAAGCGCTGGCCGTCGGCGCGGGTGTTGTAGGCGCCAGAGCACTCCAGCACCAGGTCGACATCGAGGGCGGCCCAGTCGATGCCTTCGGGGGTGGCGCTGCGCAGCACTTTCACGCAATCGCCATTGATATGCAGACAGTCGCCGTCGACTTTCACCTCACCGGGGAAACGCCCGTGGGTGGAGTCGAAGCGCGTCAGGTATTCCAGGCTGGCCTGGTCGGCCAGGTCGTTCAGCGCGACGATCTCGAAACCGGCCTTCGCCCCTCGCTCGAACAGTGCGCGCAGGACACAGCGGCCGATGCGGCCGTAACCGTTGAGTGCAACTTTGTAGGGACGCGGGTGGGGCATTCGATACTCACGTGCAGGTGCGTTGAACGACCATCGCGGGGCAAGCCCGCTCCCACAAGGCACCGGGATGCCTTGTGGGAGCGGGCTTGCCCCGCGATCAGACGGGAGGCATGGAGCCTCCCGGGTGCATCAGTCTTCCAGCAGCTCTTCGGCGGTGCCCAGGATGTTGTCCAGGGTGAAGCCGAACTCCTCGAACAACGCGGAGGCCGGCGCCGACTCGCCGTAGGTGGTCATGCCGATGACGCGGCCTTCAAGGCCGACGTACTTGTACCAGAAGTCGGCATGGGCAGCTTCGATGGCGATGCGCGCGCTGACTTCCAGTGGCAGGACCGACTGCTTGTAGGCTGCGTCCTGGGCATCGAACACGCTGGTGCTCGGCATCGACACGACGCGGACCTTGCGACCCTCGGCGCTCAGCTTGTCGAACGCCTGGACGGCCAGGCCCACTTCGGAACCGGTGGCGATCAGGATCAGCTCAGGCTCGCCGGCGCAGTCCTTGAGGACGTAACCGCCACGGGCGATATCGGCGATCTGCTGGGCATTGCGATCCTGATGTTGCAGGTTCTGGCGCGAGAAGATCAGCGCCGAAGGGCCGTCCTTGCGCTCCAGGGCGGCTTTCCAGGACACGGCGGACTCGACCGCATCGGCCGGGCGCCAGGTGTCCAGGTTCGGCGTGCTGCGCAGGCTGGTCAGTTGCTCGATCGGCTGGTGGGTCGGGCCGTCTTCGCCCAGGCCGATGGAGTCGTGGGTATAGACATGGATCACGCGCTGCTTCATCAGCGCCGACATGCGCACGGCGTTGCGGGCGTATTCCATGAACATCAGGAAGGTCGCGCCGTAAGGCACCAGGCCGCCGTGCAGGGCGACGCCGTTCATGATGGCGGTCATGCCGAATTCGCGCACGCCGTAGAAGACATAGTTTCCGCTGGCGTCATTGGCCTCGACACCCTTGCAACCTTTCCACAGGGTCAGGTTGGAGCCGGCCAGGTCCGCCGAACCACCGAGGAACTCCGGCAGCAGAGGGCCGAAGGCGTTCAGGGTGTTCTGGCTGGCCTTGCGGCTGGCGATGGTTTCGCCCTTGGCGGCGACTTCGTTGATATAGGCCTGGGCCTTTTCGGAGAAGTCGGCCGGCAGGTCACCTGCGTCACGGCGCTTGAACTCGGCAGCCAGTTCCGGATAAGCCTTGGCGTAGGCGTCGAAACGCTCGTTCCAGGCAGCTTCGGCCTTGGCGCCAGCGGCTTTGGCGTCCCACTCGGCATAGATGTCGGCCGGGATCTCGAACGGACCGTGGTTCCAGTTCAGTTCCTTGCGGGCCAGGGCGATTTCGTCGTTGCCCAGCGGTGCGCCGTGGCAGTCTTCCTTGCCCTGCTTGTTCGGCGAGCCGAAGCCGATGATGGTCTTGCAGCAGATCAGGGTCGGACGGTCGCTCTTGCGAGCGGTGTCGATGGCCATCTTGATCTCGTCGGCGTCGTGACCGTTGACGTTGCGGATCACCTGCCAGTTGTAGGCTTCGAAGCGCGCCGGGGTGTTGTCGGTGAACCAGCCGTGCACTTCGCCGTCGATGGAAATGCCGTTGTCGTCGTAGAAGGCGATCAGTTTGTTCAGGCCCAGGGTGCCGGCCAGCGAGGCGACTTCATGGGAAATGCCTTCCATCATGCAGCCGTCGCCGAGGAACACGTAGGTGTTGTGGTCGACGATGTTGTGGCCTTCACGGTTGAACTGGGCGCCCAGCACCTTTTCCGCCAGGGCGAAGCCCACGGCGTTGGCCAGGCCCTGGCCCAGGGGGCCGGTGGTGGTCTCGACCCCTGGGGTGTAGCCATACTCCGGGTGGCCCGGGGTGCGGCTGTGCAACTGACGGAAGGCCTTGAGGTCGTCGATGGTGACGTCGTAGCCGGTCAGGTGCAGCAGCGAATAGATGAGCATCGAACCATGACCGTTGGACAGCACGAAGCGGTCACGGTCGGCGAAGCTGGGGTTGCTCGGGTTGTGCTTCAGGTAGTCGCGCCAAAGCACTTCGGCGATATCCGCCATGCCCATGGGGGCACCTGGGTGGCCGCTGTTGGCCTTTTGCACGGCATCCATGCTGAGGGCACGAATGGCGTTGGCACGTTCACGACGGCTGGGCATCGCTGAGTCTCCTGGGGCTTGAAAGGGTGGTGAAGCGAAAAAAGGCGACCATTTTCGCCCACAGGGGGGGCCTGGGGCAATGACGTATGGTCGCAGTCGGGCTTTTTTCCTGTGTTTGGCCTGCTTTTCACGAGAAATGCGCCTGCGCAACCACCACCCATCCATCAATATCAAAACTTTTTGATATTGCTATTGCGACGACAGCATCCCCTGACTAGACTCCCGCCCCATGAACCTCAATGCGCCCATCACCCCGCAACGCAGCGACGAGCTGGCCGCCCTGTGCAAGGCCGGCGGCGACCCGCTGCGCCTGAACGTGCTGCGCGCATTGGCCAACGACTCGTTCGGCGTGCTGGAGCTGGCGCAGATCTTCGACATCGGCCAGTCGGGCATGAGCCATCACCTCAAGGTACTGGCCCAGGCCGACCTGGTGGCGACCCGTCGCGAAGGCAATGCGATCTTCTACCGCCGTGCCCTGCCCGACAGTCAGCGCCTGGGTGGCCGCCTGCATACGGCACTGCTCGAGGAAGCCGACGACCTCGCGCTGCCCGTCGACGTACAGGCGCGTATCGCCCTGGTGCAACAGCGCCGCGCCGCCACCAGCCAGGACTTTTTCCAGCGCGTAGAAGAAAAGTTCCGCGCCCAGCAGGACCTGATCGCCGGCTTGCCGCAGTACCGCGAAAGCCTGCTGGCGCTGCTCGACAAGCTCAGCTTCGGCGTCGGCGCCAGCGCCCTGGAAGTGGGGCCTGGCGACGGCGGATTCCTGCCCGACCTGGCCCGCCGCTTCGACCAGGTCACGGCCATGGACAACAGCCCGACCATGCTCGAACTGGCGCGCCAGGTCTGCGAGCGCAATGCACTGAATAACGTAAACCTGCAGTTGGCCGATGCACTGGGTGCAACGGATGTGGAAGCCGACTGCGTTGTGCTGAACATGGTCCTGCACCATTTCAGCGACCCGGCCCAGGCCTTGCGCCTGCTGGCCAAACGGGTGAAGGCGGGCGGCAGCCTGCTGGTCACCGAGCTGTGCAGCCATGACCAGGGGTGGGCGCGCGAAGCTTGCGGCGACCTGTGGCTTGGCTTCGAGCAGGACGACCTGGCCCGTTGGGCCGACGCGGCAGGGCTGGCCCCCGGGGACAGCCTCTACGTGGGCTTGCGTAACGGTTTTCAGATCCAGGTCCGGCATTTCCAGCGGGCCACTGGCGACATACAACATCGGTAAATTTCAGGAACCCATCGAGATGAGCGAATACTCCCTTTTCACCTCCGAGTCCGTGTCCGAAGGGCATCCGGACAAGATCGCCGACCAGATCTCCGACGCGGTGCTGGACGCCATCATCGCCCAGGACAAGTACGCCCGCGTAGCCTGCGAGACCCTGGTCAAGACCGGTGTCGCCATCATCGCCGGCGAAGTCACCACTTCGGCCTGGGTCGACCTGGAAGACCTGGTGCGTAACGTGATCATCGACATCGGCTACAACAGCTCAGACGTCGGCTTCGACGGCGCCACCTGCGCCGTGATGAACATCATCGGCAAGCAGTCGGTGGACATCGCCCAGGGCGTCGACCGCTCCCGCCCGGAAGACCAGGGCGCCGGCGACCAGGGCCTGATGTTCGGCTACGCCAGCAACGAGACCGACGTGCTGATGCCGGCCCCGATCTGCTTCTCGCACCGCCTGGTCGAGCGCCAGGCCGAGGCGCGCAAGTCCAAGCTGCTGCCTTGGCTGCGCCCGGATGCCAAGTCCCAGGTCACCTGCCGCTATGAAAACGGCAAGGTCGTCGGTATCGACGCGGTCGTGCTGTCGACCCAGCACAACCCCGAGGTCTCGCAGAAAGACCTGCAGGAAGCGGTGATGGAGTTGATCGTCAAGCACACCCTGCCTGCCGAGTTGCTGCACAAGGGTACCCAGTACCACATCAACCCGACCGGCAACTTCATCATCGGTGGCCCGGTGGGCGACTGCGGCCTGACCGGCCGCAAGATCATCGTCGACTCCTACGGTGGCATGGCTCGCCACGGTGGTGGCGCGTTCTCCGGCAAGGATCCGTCCAAGGTCGACCGTTCCGCCGCCTACGCCGGCCGCTACGTGGCCAAGAACATCGTCGCCGCGGGCCTGGCCGAGCGTTGCGAGATCCAGGTGTCCTACGCCATCGGCGTGGCCCAGCCGACCTCCATCTCGATCAACACCTTCGGCACCGGCAAGGTCTCGGACGAGAAGATCGTGCAGCTGGTGCGCGAGTGCTTCGACCTGCGTCCGTACGCCATCACCACCATGCTCGACCTGCTGCACCCGATGTACCAGGAAACCGCTGCCTACGGTCATTTCGGCCGTACCCCGCAGCAGAAGACCGTGGGTGATGACACTTTCACCACCTTCACCTGGGAGCGCACCGACCGCGCCGCCGCCCTGCGCGACGCCGCTGGCCTGTAAGCCTCCTACAGCAGTAAAAGAAAGCCCCTGCCGAGCGATCGGCAGGGCTTTTTCGTGACATATCGCCTGACAATGCGGCACGTCGCACCAAGCAACTGGAACCTAGGCTGAGGACTCCTTACCGCCTCGCAAGGATGCCGGTCATGCCTCTACTGCCGATACTCATGCTCCTGTCGACTCTCTTCACCAGCGCACAGGCCGGCCAGTGTCCGGATTGGGGCCCATCACAGGCGAATGCCGAAATGGTCCGACTGGGCGAGACCCTGGCCCGCTGGGACGATCACTACCATCGTCAAGGCAAGTCATTGGTGGCGGACGAACTCTATGACCAGAGCCGCCAGCGCCTGCTGCGACTGCAGCGGTGCTTCAACCTGCCAGACGCGGCGCCCGACCCGCTGGCCGGCGCACGTGGCCCGATGCCCCACCCGGTCGCACACACCGGCGTCGACAAGCTGCCCGACGAACAGGCGATGCGCCGCTGGCTGGCGGGCAAGCGCGATGTCTGGATACAGCCCAAGGTCGATGGCGTCGCGGTTTCCCTGATCTACCAGCAGGGCCGGCTGGTCCGGCTGCTCAGCCGCGGCGATGGCGTCCAGGGCCATGACTGGAGCCGGCATATTCCTTCGCTCGGCGCAATCACCCGACAGCTGCCGCAACCTGTGGACCTGGTGCTGCAAGGGGAACTTTACAAACGCCTGGAGGGCCATGTGCAGGCTCAGGCAGGCAGCCTTAACGCTCGCGGCAGCGTGGCCGGGCTAATGGCACGCAAGCAGCTGGACACCGCCCGCGGCGCGAGCATCGGCCTGTTCGTCTGGGACTGGCCACACGGGCCGCAAACCCAGGCGGAGCGCCTCGAGCTACTGGCCGCCATGGGCTTTGCCGACAGCCAGCGCTACAGCATCCCCATCGCCAGCCCGGAGCAGGCCGCCGAGATGCGCCTGCACTGGTATCGCGCCGCCCTGCCCTTCGCCACCGATGGCGTGATCCTGCGCCAGGGCAGCCGCCCGCCCGCCGAACGCTGGCAAGCCAAGGCCCCTTACTGGATTGCAGCCTGGAAATACCCCTTCTCCCAAGCCCTGGCCGAAGTGCGCGAAGTGCGCTTTCGCATTGGCCGCACCGGCAAGGTAACCCCCATCCTGCACCTGGCGCCTGTCGAGCTGGACGACCGTCGGGTTTCGCAGGTCAGCCTTGGGTCCCTGGCACGCTGGCAGAAACTCGATATTCGCCCGGGCGACCAGGTGGCCATCAGCCTTGCAGGCCTCACCATTCCGCGGTTTGACGACGTGGTACATCGCACGGTCGTGCGACAGCCCGTCACCTCACCGACTGCCGGGCAGTATGACGCCCACACCTGCTGGCAGGCTGGTGCTGGCTGCGAAGAACAATTCATCGCCCGATTGACCTGGTTGAGCGGCAAGCAGGGGCTGGCCCTGCCAGGGCTCGGGCCGGGCACCTGGCGCCGACTGGTGGATGTCGGCCTTGTGACCACCCTCGTGGATTGGCTGGAGCTCGATACCCAAGTCCTGGCGGCCGTGCCGGGTCTCGGCGATGCCAGGGCCCGACAGCTTCATGACAGTTTTAGCGCGGCGCGCTTGCGACCCTTCCTCCAATGGTTGAACGCGCTAGGCGCGCCCTTGCCTCAGGGGATGCCCCTGGAGGCCGACTGGTCGACGCTCGCAACGCGATCGGCTGACGCATGGCAAGCCTTGCCGGGCGGCGGTGGCGCAAGATCGAAACAACTCGAGGTATTTTTTGCAACAGAAGATGTTCAAGCCGTTGCCGAGCAACTGGGCGGGTATCGTATCGCCGGTTTCCAGCTCGCGAACGACTCCGCCGAACAATGACGAGTGTAGGTCAACTCCGAGTTTGCCGTTTAAAGACCCACCAAGGGTTCCTAAATCCGGCAAACCAAGGCAGGATTCCACCAACTTTTGCTGCTCCGCCCCGCTCAGGAGGCTTTTCATGACACGTTTCACCGCTCTTTTCCTGCTGGCAACCCTTGGCCTGGCAACCGGCGCCGCGCAAGCCGCCCAGCCGGATGCAGGCCTGACCGGCTGCGCCGCCAAGCGCAGCGCCATCGAGAACCAGCTGAAGATTGCCCGTGAACATGGCAACAGCAACCAGGCTGCCGGGCTCGAAGAGGCGCTGCGTGGCGTGGACAACTGCACCGAAGCCGGGCTGCGCAAAGAGCGCGAGCAGAAAGTGCTCGATGCCCGCCACGAAGTGAACCAGCGCACCAAGGACCTGGACAAAGCCATGAAGAAAGGTGACGCGGAAAAGATCAACAAGCGCAAGGACAAGCTGGCCGAGGCGAAGAAAGATCTGCAGGAAGCCGTGGACGAGCTTGAGCGCTGACTTTTTAACAGCCCTTGATGTGGGAACGAACCCGCTCCCACAACAGCCTCCCACGGCTCAGTGATTACGAAACTCGCTATGACAGGCCTTGCACGCCGCCTCGACCTTGTCCATCGGGGCCTTCATCTGCGCTGCGTCCAGCGGCGGGTTGCGGGTCACCGTCACCAGGTCGCCGGTAACGCCCTCCAAATGCCGGGCCAGGTCCTGGAACCGCGCCTGGCGCTCCCAGACATCCGCCCGTGCGCTGCTGTCACCCTCGTCGCGCACCTGCGGGAAGTGCTGCCACGGCTCATGGGCCAAGGTATCCAGCTTCACCGCGCCCTCGGCGAACTTCACGTCATCGAAGGGCAACCGCCCGCGCAGCATGCCACCCATGTCTTCACTGGTCTTGAGCATCTGCTTGAAGATCGCCTTGCGCTGGCCCAGCGGCGAGTTGGGGTCGACGCCGTCACAGGCGGTCAGGGCGAGGGCGGCGAGCAGTACTACGGTCAATCGCTTGAACATCACGGTCTCTTTGGCCAGGCAAACGGGTGGCCAGTATCGCCGCCTGCCGGGCAAAGACCAATAGCCACACAGAAAACAAGGGCGAATGTTCATGTTGCGCCCAGCACAGGACCCACCCGATGAAATCTGCATTGCGCCATCTCGCCTGGGCCCTCCCCGCCCTGGCGCTCCTGGCCGGCTGCAACGGCGGCGAAAGCGCCAAGCCCGAGCCTCATGCCATCGCCACTTATGTACCAGCCACCTGGAAGGACCTGCCCCAGGTCAGCGACGACGACCTGCTGGCCGGTTTCTATGCCTGGCGCAACGGTTGCGAGAAGCTCAAGCGCGATCCGGTGTGGGCCGCTACCTGCGAGGCAGCCGGTTCAGCCACGGCGAGCGCTGACCAGGTACGCACCTTCCTCGAGCAGAATCTCCAGGTGTATGGGCTGCGCTCGGCGCAGAACAGCGCCAACGGCCTGATAACCGGGTACTACGAGCCGGTCTACCCCGGCAGCCTGGAACGCACCGAAGCCGCGCATGTACCGGTGTACGGCGTACCCGAGGACATGATCGTGGTCGATCTGGCCAGTGTGTATCCCGAACTCAAGGGCAAGCGCCTGCGCGGGCGCCTCGATGGCCGCGTGCTCAAGCCCTATGACACCGCCGAAGTGATCAACCGCGACGGTGCCAAGGCGCCGGTACTGGCCTGGCTGACCGACCCGATGGACTTGCAGTTCCTGCAGATCCAGGGTTCCGGTCGCATCCAGCTGGAAGGTGGCCGCCAGCTGCGGCTGGGGTATGCCGACCAGAACGGCCACCCCTATCGGCCGATTGGCCGCTGGCTGGTGGACCAGGGCCAGCTGCCCAAGGAACAGGTGACCATGGGCAGCATCCACGCCTGGGCCCAGGCCAACCCGCAGCGGGTCCCCGAGTTGCTGGCCAGCAACCCGAGCTACGTGTTCTTCAGCACCCGGCCGGATAGCAACGAAGGTCCGCGCGGCTCGCTCAACGTGCCGCTGACCGCTGGCTACAGCGTGGCCATCGACCGCAAGGTGATCCCGCTGGGCAGCCTGCTGTGGCTGTCCACCACCCGCCCCGACGGCAGCCCGGTGGTGCGCCCCGTGGGGGCGCAGGACACCGGCGGGGCGATTACCGGTGAAGTGCGTGCGGACCTGTTCTGGGGCACCGGTCCTGAGGCCGGTGAACTGGCAGGCAACATGAAACAACAGGGGCAGATATGGATGTTGTGGCCTAAGGGTCAGCCTTTGCCCGAAGTACCGAAGGTCCCCTGAAGGGCGCTATCGCGGGGCATGCCCGCTCCCACTGCGGGAGCGAGCTTGCCCCGCGATGCAGTCAGATCGAAACGACAAAGAACGACACGATCAGCGCCATCCCGACGAACCATACCAGCGAGCGCAACACTGCCCAGTCCGCCAGGTAGCAGATGATGTAGAGCAACCGGCTGGTGATGTACATCACCCCCAGCACATCTTGGGTCACTTGTTCGGCATTGCCGACGATATCGGCCACCAGCACCGCCGCGGCAAACGCGGGAAACGCCTCGTAGCCGTTCAACTGGGCGGCATGGGCTCGCCGTGGCAGCCCTTCGAGCTTGTCCAGGAACGCACGAGGGTCGTGATTGGCACGCAGGCCGAAATACCCGCTGCTGAGTTTGGCGATCAGTGCACATAGCGGCGGCAGGACCAGCGCGACGAGAATGCACCACAGGGCTACGGTCATCTACAGGACTCCTTGTTCATAGAGGTTCGCTTCAGAGCTTCATCACCAGCATGCCGGCCAGTACCAGCCCGCAAGCTAGGAGTCTTGGCCCGCCAAAAGGTTCTTTGAGGTAGCGCATGCCCAACAGCACCACGAGGATCACGCTCAACTCGCGCAACGCTGCCGCTTCGGCCACCGAGCCCAGGTGCATGGCCCAGAGCACCAGAGCGTAGCTGAACAATACGCAGAACCCGACCGCCAGGCCCAGCTTCCATTGGGTGCGCCAGAACAGCATGAACGGCCCTCGTCGGGCCACCATGGCCAGCAACGGGAACGGCCAGGCACTGAGCAAGGTCAGCCATACCAGGTAGTCCCAGGGCTTGCCCCACAGGCGTACGGCCTGACCGTCGAACCAGGTGTAGCAGCCGATGCACAGGCCTATCAGTGCCACCACCGGCAGCATCGACCAGGGCAGGCGCTCGCCGCCGCCGCCCTGCCAAAGCAAGCACACCATGCCACAGGGGATCAGCAGGATGCCGATGATCTGCTGCTGGCTCAGCGACTCTCCGGCAAAAGCCAGGGTCAGGCCCAGCACCACCAATGGCGACAGACCACGCATCAACGGATAGACCAGGCCCAGGTCGCCGACCCGATAGGCCTGGATCAGCAGAAAGCGGTACAGCTGCTCGGCCAGCGCCGAGGCCAACAGCCAGGGCCAGATCTCGGCGGGCGGGAAATCTACGAAGGCTACCGCCAGTATGGCGAAACTCAGCGCCACCACGTCCATGCTGGCGATCACCAGCAGCCGCTCGGCGCTGAACTTGATCAAGGTATTCCAGGTGGCATGGAGCAGGGCTGCGACCAGTACGAGGGAAGTTGCCAGCACGCCTTGGAATCCTTGTTGTCGTTTGGTGGGGACCACTATATAGCGCCTGGCTAGTTATGGCCTCATCGCAGGGCAAGCCCGCTCCCGCGCCTTCGCCTGACAGGAACCAACTGGAGAAATCCGGTCATAAGGTGTGTCCCGAACGCCGCGCCAGGTCATCAAAGAACTGCCCGAGCCATTCGGGTAATGACTTGGAAGCCACTTTCACAGGATTCGGGATGCTTGAATTAGTTGCCGCGTTTATCTGCCTCACTACCCTCCTCACTTATGTGAACTACCGCTTCATCGGCCTGCCGCCGGCCATCGGCGTGATGGTCACCGCATTGCTGTTCTCCCTGATGCTGCAGGGCCTGAGCCTGATCGGCTTCCCTGGCCTGGAAGAACGCGTCGAAGGCCTGATGAACCAGATCGACTTCAACGACCTGCTGATGCACTGGATGCTGTCGTTCCTGCTGTTCGCTGGCGCCTTGCACGTCAACCTCGCCGACCTGCGCAGCTACCGCTGGCCGATCGGCCTGCTGGCCACCCTTGGCGTACTCATCGCCACCGTGGTGATCGGTTACCTGGCGCACTGGGTGTTCGCCCTGTTTGGCTGGAACGTGCCGTTGATCTACTGCCTGCTGTTCGGCGCGCTGATCTCGCCGACCGACCCAATCGCCGTGCTCGGCGCACTGCGTACCGCCAACGCCTCCAAGCCGCTGAAGACCACCATCGTCGGTGAGTCGCTGTTCAACGACGGCACGGCGGTCGTGGTGTTCACGGTGCTGCTGGGCATCATCCAGCTGGGCGAGACGCCGAGCGTCGCCGACACCGCCATCCTGTTCGCCCGCGAGGCCCTGGGTGGCATCGCCTTCGGCGGCCTGATCGGTTACGCCACCTACCGCATGATCAAGAGCGTCGAGCAGTACCAGGTGGAAGTGATGCTGACCCTGGCGCTGGTGATCGGCGGCTCGGCCATGTGCTACGAGCTGCACGTGTCGGCGCCGATCGCCATGGTGGTGGCCGGCCTGATCATCGGTAACCTGGGGCGCAACTTGGCGATGAACGACATGACCCGCCGCTACATGGACGGTTTCTGGGAACTGATCGACGACATGCTCAATGCCTTGCTGTTCGCCCTGATCGGCCTGGAGCTGTTGCTGCTGCCGTTCAACTGGCTGCACCTGGCGGCCGGTGGCGTGCTGGCGGTGGCGGTGCTGGCTTCGCGGCTGCTGACCGTGGCGCCGGCGATCGTGCTGTTGCGCCGCTGGCGCAGCGTGCCGCAGGGCACCATTCGCGTACTGACCTGGGGCGGCCTGCGCGGTGGCGTGTCGGTAGCCCTGGCGCTGTCGCTGCCGCAGGGCGCCGAGCGTGACCTGCTGCTGTCGATCACCTACATCGTAGTGCTGTCGTCGATCCTGATTCAGGGCCTGACGGTCGGCAAGGTGGTGCGCAAGGTCAGCACACAACCCGAGTAACAGCATAGGGGCGGACTAGCCCCGCGATATCGTCTGCACAGGCATCGATGTTGATCCTGCCGGCGCCATCGCGGGGCAAGTCCGCTCCCACGCTTTAGCAAACGGGTCTATTCCACCGCGCTGTCCGGGAACTGGTCCTGGATGTACTTGATCTCGGTGCGCCCGTGGGCGGCAGGCAGGCCATCCTCGCCCAGGTTGACGAACACCATCTTGTCGACGGTCAGAATCGCCTTGCGGGTGATCTTGTTGCGTACTTCACACTTGAGGGTGATCGAGGTGCGACCAAACTCGGTGGCGGTGATGCCCAGCTCGATGATATCGCCCTGACGCGAAGCACTGACGAAGTTGATCTCGGAAATGTACTTGGTCACCACGCGCTGATTGCCCAGCTGGACGATGGCGTAGATCGCCGCCTCCTCGTCGATCCAGCGCAGCAGGCTGCCGCCGAACAGGGTGCCGTTGGGATTGAGGTCTTCGGGTTTTACCCATTTGCGGGTGTGAAAGTTCATCTGTACTCCTGACCTGCTTGCTGACATGCGCTAATGATGGCAGACCGCTCGGTCACGCTCCATTGAACATCGACTATCGTCTCGATTAATCGACAGAAAGTCTTGGGTGTGTCACACGCCCGCGGCTATAATCTTGCCGTTTCACATGGCCCCCCACAGTGGTGGCCATCCCGCCACCCATCCGAGGGGCGCTGCAGCAGGCTTGGCCTGTCAGGCTCGGTTGGGGCGTTGTCCGCGCAAGCGGACGCTCAACGCACAACGGCGCCCATTCGCACACTACGAATGGAGGCTCTCAATGAGCGCTGTAAACACGCCTGCAGGTTTTTCCGACTTCAAGGTCGCCGACATCTCCCTGGCCGACTGGGGCCGCAAGGAAGTCATCATCGCCGAATCGGAAATGCCCGCGCTGATGGGCCTGCGCCGCAAGTATCAAGCCGAGCAACCGCTCAAGGGCGCGAAGATCATCGGCTGCATCCACATGACCATCCAGACTGCCGTGCTGATCGAGACCCTGGTCGCCCTGGGTGCCGAAGTGCGCTGGTCGTCGTGCAACATCTTCTCCACCCAGGACCAGGCCGCCGCCGCCATCGCTGCCGCCGGCATCCCGGTGTTCGCCTGGAAAGGCGAGACCGAGCAAGAGTACGAGTGGTGCATCGAGCAGACCATCCTCAAGGATGGCCAGCCATGGGACGCCAACATGGTGCTGGACGACGGCGGTGACCTGACCGAGATCCTGCACAAGAAATACCCGGCCATGCTGGACAAGATCCACGGCGTGACCGAAGAGACCACCACCGGCGTGCACCGCCTGCTGGACATGCTGGCCAAGGGCGAGCTGAAAGTCCCGGCGATCAACGTCAACGACTCGGTCACCAAGAGCAAGAACGACAACAAGTACGGCTGCCGTCACAGCCTCAACGACGCCATCAAGCGCGGCACCGACCACCTGCTGTCGGGCAAGCAGGCCCTGGTGATCGGCTACGGCGACGTGGGCAAGGGCTCGGCCCAGTCCCTGCGCCAGGAAGGCATGATCGTCAAGGTCACCGAAGTCGACCCGATCTGCGCCATGCAAGCCTGCATGGACGGTTTCGAAGTCGTCTCGCCATTCAAGGACGGCATCAACACCGGTACCGAAGCCGGCATCAACAAGGACCTGCTCGGCCGCATCGACCTGATCGTCACCACCACCGGTAACGTCAACGTCTGCGACGCCAACATGCTCAAGGCCCTGAAAAAGCGCGCCGTGGTCTGCAACATCGGCCACTTCGACAACGAGATCGACACCGCCTTCATGCGCAAGAACTGGGCATGGGAAGAGGTCAAGCCACAGGTGCACAAGATCCACCGCACCGGTGCCGGCGTGTTCGACCCGCAGAACGACGACTACCTGATCCTGCTGGCCGAAGGCCGCCTGGTGAACCTGGGCAACGCCACCGGTCACCCGAGCCGCATCATGGACGGTTCGTTCGCCAACCAGGTCCTGGCGCAGATCTTCCTGTTCGAGCAGAAGTTCGCCGCGCTGCCTGCCGCGAAGAAGGCCGAGCGCCTGACCGTGGAAGTGCTGCCCAAGAAACTCGACGAAGAAGTGGCCCTGGAGATGGTTCGCGGCTTCGGGGGCGTGGTCACCCAGCTGACCCCGCAGCAGGCCGAGTACATCGGTGTGACCGTCGAAGGCCCGTTCAAGCCGGACGCTTACCGCTACTAAGCGGCTGGTTGCCAGTGCCAGGTATCCTTGCCCGGCACTGGCAGGCAACGTTTCGAACCGATGTCCGAGCCAGGCCGGCCCCCACCGTCCTGGCTTTTATTTGCAGGCAGCAGCCCAGGCTCACTGCCGAAGGAACCAGAGATGTCACAAGAACGCCGCTACAGTTTCGAGTTCTTCCCCACCAAGACCGATGCCGGTCACGAAAAGCTGATGGGCGTTGCCCGCCAGCTGGCCAGCTACAACCCGGACTTCTTCTCCTGCACCTATGGTGCCGGTGGCTCGACCCGCGACCGCACGCTCAACACCGTGCTGCAGCTGGAAAATGAGGTGAAAGTCCCCGCCGCCCCGCACCTGTCCTGCGTGGGTGACAGCAAGGACGACCTGCGCGCCCTGCTGGCCGAGTACCAGGCCGCCGGCATCAAGCGCATCGTCGCCCTGCGTGGCGACCTGCCGTCGGGCATGGGCATGGCCAGCGGCGAACTGCGCTACGCCAGCGACCTGGTCGAGTTCATCCGCCAGGAAACCGGCAACCACTTCCACCTGGAAGTGGCCGCCTACCCGGAGATGCACCCGCAGGCGCGTAATTTCGAGAGTGACCTGGCCAACTTCGTGCACAAGGTCAAGGCCGGTGCCGACAGCGCCATCACCCAGTATTTCTTCAACGCCGACAGCTACTTTTATTTCGTCGAGCGCGCGCAGAAGCTGGGCGTCGAGATCCCGGTGGTACCCGGCATCATGCCGATCACCAACTACAGCAAGCTGGCGCGGTTCTCCGACGCCTGCGGCGCCGAGATCCCACGCTGGATCCGCAAGCAGCTGGAGGCCTATGCCGACGACACCGCCAGTATCCAGGCCTTCGGCGAGGAAGTGATCACCCGTATGTGCGAACAGCTGCTGCAAGGCGGCGCGCCGGGCCTGCACTTCTACACCCTGAACCAGGCCGAGCCGAGCCTGGCGATCTGGAACAACCTGAAGCTGCCACGCTGATGGTCGCGAACAAGGCTTTGGCGCAGGTCAGAGCCTTGTTCGTCCACCTAGGCGCCGTACGCTCCCACGGCCAGCGTTCACTGGTCTTGCCCGGGCTTGCAGCGTACTCTCACGTCATGCGCACGCTCATCCTCCCTCTCCTGCTGTTGCTGCTTGCCGGCCTGAGCCCGATGGCCCATGCCGAAAGCCTGCGCATCGTCAGCGACGACTGGGCCCCCTACCTCTATCAGGAGAACGGCCAGGCCAAAGGCATCGACTACGAGATCACCAACGAGGTGTTCAAACGCCTCGGAGTCCAGGTGCAGTGGCAGTTCCTGCCCTGGAAGCGCTGCCTGGCCATGGTCGAACAGGGCCTGGCGGACGCCGTGATGGATATTTTCCAGGTCGACTCGCGCCAGGGCTACCTGGTCTACCCGGACGAACCGATGTCCGAGGTCGAGTTCGTCCTCTACCAAGCGCGTTCACGCCCACACCCGATCGAGCGCGTCGAGGACCTGGCCGGGCTGACCATCGGCACCTCGCCGGGCTATGTCTACGATGGCACCTTCGCCGAGTCACCGCTGTTCCGCCGCGAACCCGCGCCCAGCCACGAGGCCAACTTCGGCAAGCTGGCGCTCGGGCGCATCGACCTGCTGGTGACCGACCGCCAAGTCGGCCGCTATGTGAGCCGTCGGCTGGGCCTGGAGCAGGCCGTCGAAGAGCTGCCCCTGGTGGTCAGCCGCCGCCCGCAGTACCTGGGGCTGGCCCGCAAGCCCGGCCGCGAGGCGTTGGCGCAGGCCTTCAGCGACGAGTTGCGGCGCTTCAAACAGGAGCCCGCCTATGCGGCGATCAGTGCCCGCTACCTCGGCAATCAGGATTTTCCTTTCGCCGTTGAGCAGCAGGAACGCGGCACACGCTGATTGCTCTGTTATACTCGGGCCTTCCCGCCCGGCTCACGCCCGGACGCTCGGCCTCGCAACAGGCATCTCGACCCGCAGCCGCGCACCTTTGGTGCCCGCCCGCCGGCATTCAGGATGCGCAGTGAACGCCCAGCTGGACCGGACGCGATCGCATCCCTCCGATGCCCGTCGCGCCAGGCAGAACACCCCATCGGGCCTAGCCCCCACGAGAACAGGATTGCCCATGTCCTTTGCTTCCCTCGGTCTCTCCGAGGCTCTTGTCCGCGCTATCGAGGCAGCGGGCTATACCCAGCCCACTCCGGTGCAACAGCGGGCCATTCCCGCCGTGTTGCAAGGTCGCGACCTGATGGTCGCCGCCCAGACAGGTACTGGTAAAACCGGCGGCTTCGCGCTCCCTATTCTTGAGCGCCTGTTCCCGGGTGGCCACCCCGACAAATCGCAACGCCATGGCCCGCGCCAACCGCGCGTGCTGGTGCTGACCCCCACCCGCGAGCTGGCAGCGCAGGTGCATGACAGCTTCAAGGTCTACGCCCGCGACCTCAACTTCATCAGCGCCTGCATCTTCGGTGGCGTCGGCATGAACCCGCAGGTCCAGGCCATGGCCAAGGGCGTCGACGTCCTGGTCGCCTGCCCGGGCCGCCTGCTCGACCTGGCCGGCCAAGGCAGCGTCGACCTCTCGCGTGTCGAGATCCTGGTGCTGGACGAAGCCGACCGCATGCTCGACATGGGCTTCATCCACGACGTCAAGAAAGTGCTGGCGCGCCTGCCGGCCAAGCGCCAGAACCTGCTGTTCTCGGCGACCTTCTCCAAGGACATCACCGACCTCGCCGACAAGCTGCTGCACAACCCCGAGCGCATCGAGGTCACGCCGCCGAACACCACCGTCGAGCGTATCGAGCAGCGGGTCTACCGCCTGCCGGCCAGCCACAAGCGCGCCCTGCTGGCGCACCTGATCACCCTGGGCGCCTGGGAACAGGTGCTGGTGTTCACCCGCACCAAGCACGGCGCCAACCGCCTGGCCGAGTACCTCGAGAAGCACGGCCTGACCGCCGCGGCGATCCACGGCAACAAGAGCCAGAACGCCCGCACCAAGGCGCTGGCCGACTTCAAGGCCAACACCGTGCGCGTGCTGGTCGCCACCGACATCGCCGCCCGCGGCCTGGACATCGACCAGTTGCCCCACGTGGTCAACTTCGAGCTGCCCAATGTCGAGGAAGACTACGTTCACCGCATCGGCCGTACGGGCCGTGCCGGTCGCTCCGGTGAAGCCATTTCGATGGTCGCGCCGGATGAAGAAAAGCTGCTCAAGAGCATCGAGCGCGTCACCCGCCAGAAAATTCCGGATGGCGACCTGATGGGCTTTGACGCATCGCAGGTCGAGGCCGAGAAGCCGGAAGTGCGCGAGCGCCAGCCGAACAATGGCCGCGGTGGCCGCAACCAGCAACCTCGCGGCGAAGGCGGCAAGGAAGGCAGTGGCGGGCGCAAGGACAAAGGCAAGGACAAAGGCCGCAACAAGCCTTCGTCCGAGAAGTCCGCGGAAAAGGACAAGTCCGGCGAGAAACAGCAGCAGGGCCAGCAGCGCAAGCCGCGTGACCAGAAGCCACGCCAGCAGCAGAACAACGGCCAGAAAGCCGTGCCTGTCGCCGCCCCCAATCGCGACCCTGAAGAGTTCCTCGACGACGACGTCGACAACTTTGGCAACCGCGCCGACTACGTAAGCCCCTACCAGAACGCCAAGAACCAGGGGCGCAATCGTCGCCCGGGCGGCAACGGGGGCCAAGCCCAAGGGCAAGGCCAGCGCAGTGGTGGCGGCCAGGGGCAAGGCCAGGGGCAAGGCCAGGGCCGTGGCAATGGCCAGCAACGCCAGGGCCAGGGCTCCGGTGAAAAGCGCCCGCGCAACGGCGGCGGTAGCAATGGTGGCGCCCGACGCGACAACAACGGTGGCCGTGCCCGCCGTGAAGATTCGTCCCGCCAGGAACCGGCCGTGCGCAACCCGCGCGAGTCGCAGAGCGCGCCAGTGATCATCCGCAAGGAATCCAAACTCGACCGCTACCCGACGCCCGAGCAGTTGGACGACCTGCCAAGCCGCCCACGCGGTGAACGCCCGGCGCTGCTGACCCGCAAGGGCTGAGCCCGCAATCGCGGGGCCTGCCCCGCGATGAGGCCATGCAAAGCCAACGAAAACGCCGCCCATTGGGCGGCGTTTTCGTTGCTGGCGAAGCGAATTACTTCTGCTTCACGCCTTCGACGCTGATATCCAGGTCCAGGGTCTGCGAAGTCGGGCCTGGGCCCTTGATGCCGAAGTCGTTCAGGTTCAGCGTGGTGGTGGCGTTGAAGCCAGCGCGCTCGCCGCCCCACGGGTCCTTGCCCTCGCCATTGAACACGGCCTTGAAGGTGACGGGCTTGGTCACGCCGTGCAGGGTCAGGTCGCCGGTCACATCGGCAGTCTTGTCACCGGTCGACTTGACGCTGGTGGAGACGAACTTGGCTTCCGGATATTTTTTGACATCCAGGAAGTCCTTGCTGGCGATGTGCTTGTCACGCTCGGCGTGGTTCGACCACAGGCTGGCAGTCTTCAGGTCTACGCTGATCTTGCTGGCCTCGGGCTTGGCACTGTCCCAGGTGAAGTTGCCGTCGAAGTCCTTGAAGGTGCCGTGGATGAAGCTGTAGCCCAGGTGGCTGATCTTCCAGTCGACGAACGCGTGCTGGCCTTCCTTGTCGATCTTGTACTCGGCGGCCATGGCCTGGCCGGCGGAGATCAGGGCGGTACCGAGCGCCAGAGCGGCAAAAGTCTTTTTCAACATCCTTACTTCCTTCCTTTGCAATTGAGGTTGAGAGTCAAGCTTTGCGGCCCAGCATGCGGGTCAGGGTCGCGTCACGGTCGATGAAATGATGTTTCAATGCCGCCAATGCGTGCAGTACGGCAAAAATCACCAGGCCCCAGGCCAGCCAGAGGTGGATCACCCCCGCCAGGTCAGCCTGGTCAGGCAGGTCGCTGACCAGCGCGGGAACGTCGAACAAGCCGAACACCGGAATACCCACGCCGTCGGCGGTGGAAATCAGATAGCCCGCTATCATCACTGCGAACAGGCCCAGGTACAGCGCCAGATGGCCCAGCTTGGCGGCCAGCCGGGTGACCTTGCCATGGTTGGCCGGTGCCGGTGGCGGCGGGCTGACGAAACGCCAGACTACCCGCAACAGCATCAGTGCCAGCAACACCAGGCCGATGCTCTTGTGCAGGTCCGGACCGGACTTGCGCCATGGGTCGTAGTAATCAAGGCCGACCATCCACAAGCCCAGGCCAAACAGCCCGAAGACCGCCAGCGCCACACCCCAGTGCAGGACGATGCTGATCAGGCCATAGCGATAAGATGAATTGCGCAGTTGCATGTTGGCGTATTTCCCCGTGAAAGCTGTGCACAAGACTAACGCGTAATGCATCGAATAAAAGCGTAAAAAGCAGCTTCTGATTATCGAAAAACCAGATATTAATTCTGAAAGCTTCCTATTAAGGAAACATTAACGATAGACGTTTGGAAGATCCGACGCCATCGCGGGGCAAGCCCGCTCACACAGGGCTCCGCGATGGCGGCTATACCGAGATCAGCCGGCCTTGGCCTGGCTGTTGAGCACCGGCTTCTTGGCCGGTTCCGACTTGGCGGTGGCCTTCTTCACCGGCGCCGGTTTGGCTGCAGGCTTGTGGGCCTGCTTGGCCGCAGGCTTGGCGGGGGCCTGCTTGGTGGCCGCCGGCTTCACTGGCTCTTCCTTAGCAACGGGTGTCGGCGCAACCGGCGCGGCTGCCGGTGCAGGCGCAACCTCCTCGGCCTTGGCGATCGGCGCGGCCTTGGCCTCTGGCTTGTCAGAGCCGCCAAACAGACGCGAGAAGAAGCCCGGCTTGGCCGGAGCCTTGTCAGAGGCGCCGCCGAACAGGTTGGAGAAGAACCCGCCCTTGTCCTTCGCGGCCGCGACGCCGGCCGCTCCAGTAGCCGCTGCGGCGGCTACCGACGCAGCCTTGGCCGGGTCGAAGGACTTGCCCGCCGCCAGGTCCTGGACCTGCCCCGCGGCACGCTGGCCGCTACGCAGGGCCCCTTCGAGGGTACCTGGGTAAAGCGCATCGGTGTGTTCGCCGGCAAAGGCGATCCGTTGTACCGGGCGCTCCCACAGGCGCCAGTATTTGCTGATCTGCCCCGGGCCGTAGGCCAGGTACGCACCGCCCATGCCGGCGTCGGTGCTGTAGCGGCGGATTTCATAACCGGTGAAGGCGCCGCGTGCCTGCGGGTAGAAGGCGTGCAGGCGGATCAGTACCTGGTCGACCATTTGCTTGTCACCAAAAGCCTGGAGCAAGCGGGCGTTATCCCCGGACAGGTTGATCACCACGTTGGCGCCGCCCTTGAGCGCCGGCTCGATCCACAGCATGCCAAGGCCAGTGTTGCTGAAGATTTCCCCGGACATGCGTGCACGGCTTTCCCACACCGGATTCTTGAACTTGAGCATCAGCTGGTCGCGCCAGCCATAGTTGGTGCCCTTCAAGGCGGCCAGGTGCTGCCCGTCCAGGCCCGGGGTCATCTGGATCTTGGCCAGTGCACGCAGCGGTACGGCCATGACCAGGTAGTCAGCCTGGTAGCCGACGCCGCCGACCTTGACGGTCACACCGTCTTTGTCCTGAACGATGGCGGTAACCGGCGAGCTGGTCTTGATGGTCTTCAGCTGCTTGACGAAGGCCTGGGCCAACACCGGGCTGCCACCGGGCAGGCGCGCGGCGCGCAGGTCACGGTCGCTGACATTGCGGTAGACCCGGCCTTGCTGGGCGAAGTACAGCAGCGACAGGCGCGACGGCTCATCATAGCGGGTGCGGATCTGCTGGTTGACCAGCTGACGGGCGGTGGCTGGCAGTTGCAGCTTGTCGAGCCAGGTGGACACGTTCATCTGGTCGAGGGCGAACAGGGTGCTGTTTGCCGCGGGATTGAGCGGGTCTTCAATGGAACGGGCCAGGTCGTCGAGGGTTTTCTCGAAGCGTTTGAGCGCCTCGGCAGTGGCTGGCTGCTTGGTCGCCAGATCGGTGGCACTGAAATATTCACCGTCGATCAGGTAGCCGGGGTTGCGCACGAACTCCGGGGCCGGCAGGGTGGCGACCTTGAACTGCTCCAGATACTGGTTGAGCACCGGCTGGGTCTTGCTGTTGCCGACCCATTCGCTGGTGGCCAGGCCCGAACGCCCGCCCATGCCCGACTTGGCTTCCAGCAGGGTCACCTGCCAGCCCTTGCTCTGCAGCTCGTAGGCCGCGGTCAGGCCCGCCAGGCCACCACCGACGACGATCGCCGTCTTGTCCTTGGCCAGCGCGACGCCGCTGGTCACCCCGATCAATACCAACGCGCACAGGCGCACCCAAGCAGCAGCCATGATGGCGAACTCCGGTTAGAGAAGCGATAGATGGGACGGGGAGCAATGCCCCGGGAGAGATGCGTTAAGAATACGTCACCTCTGCCCACCCTGCCACCGCAGTGACATCAAGTGCCTTTGGCAACTGGTAATTTTGTCAGTGGCGTTGGGTCGCCGGGGCGTGCAGCCTTGGCTGGCACTCAAGCATCGAGCCGGGGAAGAACAGTGATCTACACCGAAGATTTTGCCAGGTGGACGCCTTCGGCGCCCCTACCCGAGTGCTCCTGGCGCACGCCCACCGGCCTGAACATCGTGTCCAATGGCATTGTCTACAGCGCGCGCTACCAGACCGACGAGGGGCGGATCGGCACGGAATTGATCATCCATGGCCAGTGCGATATCGAGTTCATCTTCGGCCAGACGGTCGATTGCCTGCTGCTTGAGGTGGATGTCACCACGCTCGGCACGGCCGTCTCGACCGCCTACTGGTTGACCCTGCGCGACCTGGACTACACCGAGTTCACGCCCGGGCCCGGCACCCACGGCACCTCCTGGCACGACGTGCCCGGCCCGCTCGACCGCCTGACCCTGTCCACCCTGCCGCAGTGCACCGTGCATATCCGCCAGCTGGAATGGCGCCCGGCCTGGCGACATTGAGCAGTTGTCCTGCCCCCCGGCATTGCTTAGGCTTACGCGGTCAAACCGAGCCGTAACGCCAGGAGAAGTGCCCATGGGCCTCAACGATCAGTGGATGCAGCGCGACCTGAAGGTCCTTTGGCACCCCTGCACCCAGATGAAAGACCACGAACAGCTGCCGCTGATCCCGATCAAGCGCGGCGAGGGCGTGTGGCTGGAGGACTTCGAGGGCAAACGCTACCTGGACGCCGTCAGCTCATGGTGGGTCAACGCTTTCGGCCATGCCAACCCGCGCATCAACCAGCGCATCAAGGACCAGGTCGACCAGCTCGAACATGTGATCCTCGCCGGTTTCAGCCACCAGCCGGTGATCGAGCTGTCCGAACGCCTGGTAGCGATCACCCCCGCCGGCCTGGACCGGGTGTTCTATGGCGACAATGGCTCATCGTGCATCGAAGTGGCGCTGAAGATGAGCTTCCACTACTGGCAGAACACCGGCAAAGCGCAGAAGAAGCGCTTCGTCACCCTGACCAACAGCTATCATGGCGAGACCATCGCCGCGATGTCGGTGGGCGACGTGCCGCTGTTCACCGAAACCTACAAGGCGCTGCTGCTGGACACCATCAAGGTGCCGAGCCCGGACTGCTACCTGCGTCCGGAAGGCATGGGCTGGGAAGAGCACTCGCGGAACATGTTCGCGGCCATGGAGCAGACCCTGGCCGAACACCACGCCAGCATCGCTGCGGTGATCGTCGAACCGCTGATCCAGGGCGCCGGCGGCATGCGCATGTATCACCCGGTGTACCTCAAGCTGCTGCGCGAGGCCTGCGACCGTTACGACGTGCACCTGATCCACGATGAGATCGCCGTCGGCTTCGGCCGCACCGGCACGATGTTCGCCTGCGAGCAGGCCGGCATCACCCCGGACTTCCTGTGCCTGTCCAAGGCCCTGACCGGCGGCTACCTGCCGCTGGCCGCCTGCCTGACCACCGACAAGGTCTACCAGGCGTTCTACGACGACTACCCGACCCTGCGCGCCTTCCTGCACTCGCACAGCTACACCGGCAATCCGCTGGCCTGCGCCGCGGCCCTGGCCACTTTGGACATCTTCGAGCAGGACAACGTGATCGAGGCCAACAAGGCCTTGTCGGCGCGCATGGCCAGCGCCACCGCGCACCTGGCCGACCATGCCCACGTCGCCGAGATCCGCCAGACCGGCATGGTCCTGGCCATCGAGATGGTACAGGACAAGGCCACCAAGGCCGCCTACCCTTGGCAGGAGCGCCGCGGCCTGAAAGTCTTCGAGCACGCCCTGAGCCGTGGCGCACTGTTGCGCCCGCTGGGCAGCGTGGTGTATTTCCTGCCGCCTTACGTGATCACACCCGAACAGATCGACTTCCTGGCCGAGGTGGCCAGCGAAGGGATCGATATCGCCACCCGCGACAAGGTGAGCGTTGCCGTGCCGGCCGACTTCCATCCGGATTTCCGCGATCCGGGCTAGCCCCAGACCAACCCGAAACCTGTAGGAGTCGGCTCGTCCGCTCCTACAGGATCTGCGTCAGCCTTTTTCCAGAGCAAGCCCATGAGACTCTCCCGCTTCTTCATCGACGCCCCACTGGGCCTTGGCGAGCACGAGCTCCCCGAAGCCCAGGCCCACTACATTGGCCGCGTGCTGCGCATGGCCCCTGGCGACGCCGTGCAGCTGTTCGACGGCAGCGGCCAGGAATACCTCGGCCAACTGCTCGAAGTCGGCAAGAAAACCGTGCGCGTCAGCCTCGACCAGGCACTTCCCGGCCAGGCCGATTCGCCTTTGCATATCCACCTCGGCCAGGGCCTGTCCCGCGGCGAGCGCATGGACTGGGCGATCCAGAAAGCCACCGAGCTGGGGGCCAACGAAATCACCCCGATCGTCAGCGAACGCTGCGAAGTACGCCTGAAGGACGAACGCGCCGACAAGCGCCTGGCCCACTGGCGCCAGGTGGCTGTCAGTGCCTGCGAGCAGTGCGGGCGCTCGACCTTGCCGGTGATCCACCCGCCCGTGACCCTGGCCGAGTGGCTGAAAAGCACCGAAGCCGACCTCAAGCTGGTGCTGCACCCGGTGGCCGAGCCACTGACCAGCCATGCCAAACCGGCCAGGCTGGCCTTCCTGATCGGCCCCGAGGGCGGCCTGAGCGAAGCGGAAGTCGAGCAGGCCAAGGCCGCCGGCTGCCACGCCGCCCGCCTCGGCCCTCGCGTGCTGCGCACCGAGACCGCCCCAGTGGTGGCCCTGTCGGTGGCACAGCAACTGTGGGGCGATTTCTAACGCACGTAGAAAAACACCGCGACGAAGTGCATCAGGCTGCCGGCAATCACAAACAGATGCCAGATGCCGTGCCAGTGGCGAAATCGGCTGTCAAAAGCGAAGAAGATGATGCCGACGGTGTAGAACACACCGCCGGCCGCCAGCCAGGCGAAACCCGCGGCACCCAGGCTGTGCAGCAGCGGTTTCACCGCCACCAGCACGATCCAGCCCATCAACGCATAGATGACGATCGACAGGATCCGTGCCTCGGAGCGCGGCTTGATCTCCTGCAACATGCCGACCAGCGCCAGCCCCCAGACCACCCCGAACAGGCTCCAGCCCCAGGGGCCGCGCAGGCTGACCAGGCAGAACGGCGTGTAGCTGCCGGCAATCAACAGGTAGATCGACAGGTGGTCGAGCTTGCGCATGACCCGCTTCGCCCGCCCGCGGGTGCTGTGGTAGAGGGTGGAGATGCTGTAGAGCAACAGCAGGGTGAAACCGTAGATGGAGAAACTGACGATCTTCCAGGGATCGCCCTGCAGGCCCGCCACGACGATCAGCCAGCTCGCGCCGATGCAGGCCAGTACCGCGCCGACCAGGTGGGTCCAGGCGTTGAAGCGTTCACCGTAATACATGCAAACACAGACCTCCCGCAGCAGTCAGGGTTCCTGAGCCCCGCGACAGGGCCCGCTCAACCATCATCCTAGCCAGCTGCAGATTGCAGATCAGCGTCACGCACCAATCTTTCCAGCCCGGCCAGGTCCGGCACTCGCGCCACCTGCTCGCCCACCTGCACTGCTGCCATCTCCAGCGCGGCAAGCGGCACGTCAACATAGTTCAACTGGCTGTCGAGCTTGCACGAGCGCGGAATACCCTGCAGCAGCAACGCCAGGAAGCGCAGGCCGGTATCCCCCAGTGCATTGAGCACCACTACCCGTGCCCGCTCGCCGCAGGTGGTCTGCCCGCCACAGGCTGCCTCGAAACCGATCAACGGCAAGCGCTGCTGGCGCCAGTCCACCCAGCCCAGGTGCCAGGCCGGCTCCCCTGGCTCGCAGGCGATGGCGCGATGACCAATCAATTCGGCCACCGCCACGTTGGGCAGTACCAGGGTGCGGTCGCCCAAGGGCAACAGCAGGCCGGTGAGGCTGCTGCGCTGGCCGGCGATATGTTCAAGCATGGGGTTGGCTCCAGTGGGCGATGCTCTGCAACAGGACCGACTCCTGGTAAGGCTTGCCGAGGTATTCGTTGACGCCGATGGCCATGGCCCGGTCGCGGTGCTTCTGCCCGGTGCGCGAGGTGATCATGATGATCGGCAACTGTGCCAGGCGTTCGTCGCGGCGGATGCGCGTGGCTACCTCGAAGCCGTCCATGCGCGGCATCTCGATGTCCAGCAGCAACACGTCCGGGCGGTGCTCCTCGAGCAGCGCCATGGCATCCACCCCGTCCTTGGCGGTCAGCACGCTCATGCCGTGGCGTTCGAGCAGGCGGCTGGTGACCTTGCGCACGGTCACCGAGTCGTCCACCACCATCACCAGCAATGGCCGCCTGGGCACCGGGCCGGTCAGCAGATGCTGCCCCTGCGCCGCGCCCGGCAGGCGCGCCAGGCGTCGCTGCTGGCCGCGCAACTGGCCGAGCAGGTCGAGAATCAGCACCACCCGCCCGTCGCCAAGCAGGGTGGCACCGGACAGCCCTGGCACCGCCGCGAACTGCGGGCCCAGGCTCTTGACCACGATCTCGCGGCTGGGCGACAGGCTGTCGACCTGGATCGCGAACGATTGCTCGTGGGAATGGGTGAGCAGCACCGGCAGCGGCACGCTCTGGCCCAGCAGGTTGGGTTGCGTACCCTCCTGCAGCAGCTCGCCGAGGTAACGCAGCGCGTAGTCATGGCCGGCATAGCTGTAGCGTGGCGGGTCGAGTCGGTAGCAGGCCTCGAGCTCCGATGGCGGCACGCGCACGATGCCCTCGATGGTGTTCAGCCCAATAGCGTACTGCTCATCCTCCACGTGCACCATCAGCGCCCGGTTCACCGACACGGTGAACGGCAAGCGGATCAGGAAGCGCGCGCCCTTGCCGGGGCTGGACTCGATGCTCATCGAACCGCCCAGCTGCTTGACCTCTTCATGGACCACGTCCATGCCCAGGCCGCGCCCGGAGATCTGGGTGATCTTCTCGGCCGTGGAAAACCCCGGGCGCAGGATGAACTGCAGGATCTCGTGGTCGCTCAAGCGTGCCTGCGGATCGAGCAGGCCGCGTTTGATCGCCTTGTTGCGCACCGCCTCCAGCGGCACCCCGGCACCGTCGTCGCTCATCTCGATGACGATGTCGGCGCCTTCGTGCAGCAAGTTCAGGTGGATGGTGCCCTGCTCCGGCTTGTCGGCCGCCAGGCGCGCCTCGCGGGCTTCCAGGCCATGGTCGACGGCATTGCGCAGCATGTGTTCCAGCGGCGCGACCATGCGCTCGAGCACACTGCGGTCCAGCTCGCCCTCGGCATTGCCGACCACCAGTTCGACCTGTTTGCCCAGTTCGCTCGCCACCTGCCGCACCACCCGTTGCAAACGCGGCACCAGGCGCTCGAACGGTACCATCAAGGTGGCGGTCAGCCCCTCTTGCAACTGGCTGTTGACCCGCGCCTGCTGCTGCAACAGGCTGTGCGCTTCCTGGGCCCGCTGCAGCAGGGTCTCCTTGAGGTCGAGCAGGTCCGAGGTGGACTCGAACAGCGCCCGCGACAATTGCTGCAACTGCGAATGACGGTCCATCTCCAGGGGGTCGAAGTCGTCATAGGCGTCACCCTCGAACTGGTGCCGGCTCGAGATCCGCCCCTGGGTCTCGATATCCAGGCGCAGCAGCTGGTCGCGCATGCGCTCCAGCGTGGTCTCCATCTCGTTGAGAGCGAACTGCGCATCGTTGACCTGCTGCTCGATGCGCCCACGGATCACCGAATGCTCGCCGGCCAGGTTGCCCAGGTCGTCAAGCAGTTCGGCATCGACCTTGACCATGTCCCCGGCCCGCTCGGGCGCGACAGCCGGGGCTTCGGCCGGGGCGGGCTCGGCCTGGGGCTGCCCGGCGGCGCTGTCGGTCAGCGCGGCGCTGGAGAAGTTGCGGATATAGTCGATCAGCGCCGTCGCCGCGTGCAGCGGCTCGCCCAGGCGCGCCGCGTCGAGCATGTGCGCCAGGCGGTCATGGCAGTTCTGCAGCAGGCTGAACAAGGCCGGCGTCGACGGCAGCCGCGCGGCCGCCAGCAGCTCGTACAGGAATTCCAGCTCATGGGCCAGGTCGCCGATGGCGGCGATCTCGACCATGCGCGCCCCACCCTTTAGGGTGTGCAGGTCGCGCAACAGGTTCTCCACCTCGACCGTGTTGCGCGGGTCGGCCTGCCAACGCGCCAGGGACTGGGCCGCGCTTTCGAGGATATCGGAGCTCTCTTCGAGGAAAACCTCCAGTAGTTCCTTGTCGCCTTCGCTTTCCTGCGTGTCGTCCTGCGCCTCGGTCGGGCCAGGTGGCGGAGCGTTATGGCGGAAATCGCGCAGCTCGCCCAGCAACGCCACCGCCGACAGCGGTGACTGGCCCTCGCGCAAGCTGCGCAGCATCTCGGCCAGGGCGTCATGGCTGCGTGCGAGCATCTCGAACAGCCCTGGGCTTGCCCCGATCCGCCGGTCCACCAGCCCTTCGTAGAGCCGCGCGAGCTCCTGGGCAAGCACTTCGATGGCGCCAATCGCGGCCATCTGCGCACCGCCCTTGAGGGTCAGCACATCATGTTGCAACGCAGACAGCGGTGACAGGCTTTCGGGATCGTCCTTCCATTGCCGCAGTGCCTGGTCGGCGCCCTCGAGAATATCCGCGGCCTCCTCGAGAAACAGCTCGACGACAGCGGGGTCCGGCAGCTGGCCAGGTAGGGGCAGCACTGTCGCGCCAGCTGCGCCGACCAACCCCAGGGCCGCCGGGTCGAGGGCATCGTCAAGCAAGCCATGCAAGGCGGCCAGGCAATCGGGGCGGGCGGTCGGATCCTGCCCGGCGGCTATTTCGTCGAACAGGTCGAGCAGCGCTTCGTGGGCCTGACGGGCAATGGCAAAGAAACGCGGTGTCACCGCAAGGCTGCCCTCTTCGACCGCGCCATAGAGGTCGAGCAGCCCTTCGCAGACTTCATCCACCTGCCACAGCTCAGCCTGGTGCGCGCCATGGCTGAGGGTGGTCATTTCCTCGAGCAGCAGGTGCAGCTCATGATGCTGCGTGGGGTCGGCCTGCCAGTTGGCCAGCCGCGCCTCGGCGTCAAGCAGGATATCCATGCCCAGGGTCAGGAAGGTGGCCGTCAGTTGCGGGTCACGCCTGGCCCGGCGCGACGGGTGCGGCTCGGCCTGGTGCCGGGCGAGCCTGGCATCGACCGTTTGCCCGACCTGCTCGATCAACGCCGCAGCCCCCGGGATGGCAGCCAATGGTGAGCTATCCAACTGGTCCAGCCCCAGGTGGAACAGCGCACGCGCAGCCTCCAGCAGCTCGATCTCGGCCTGCTGTAAAGGCAGGTGGTGACCTTTGTACTCGCGCACCAGGCGGTCGAGCGCGGTGGCCAGTTCCGCCACCGGCATCACGCCGGCCATGGCGGCGCTGCCCTTGAGGGTGTGCAAGGCGCGTTGCAGGCTGTCGCTGACCACTGTGCCTTGGGCACCAGCCACCTGCAGGAAAACATCGAGCCCGGCCAGGTGCCCCTGGGCCTCGTTACGGAAAATCTCCAGCAGCTGCGGATCGAGCCCGTCGATGCTGGCGCTGGCCGGCGTGTCATTGAGCGCCAGTGCGTGCAGATGCCCGGCCAGCTGCTCTATCTCCGCAGTGGGCGGCAATTGGCTGGCGGCGAAGTCGGCGAGCAGGTCGGGCAGGCGCACGAACACTTGCTGCAAGGCCACCAGGCCTTCGGCGCTCAGTGTGATGCGCCCCTCCAGCACCCGGTTGAGCAGGTGCTCGGCGCCCCAGGCGAGTTCTGCCACGGCCTCTGCGTGAACCATCCGCCCGCTGCCCTTGAGCGTATGCAGCGCGCGGCGTACCTCGATCAGTGCCTCGCGCAGGCCGTTGTCGGCACGCCAACGCAGCCACTGGCGCTCGAGTTCAGGCAACAGTTCGCCGGCCTCTTCGAGAAAAACCTCGCGCAACTCGTCATCGACACCGTCCGCCATGCCGGAGCCAGCCAAGGGCCGCTCGAGGCGCGGGCATTGCACGCCCAGGGCGGTCAGGCTGGCGTGGGCCATGTCGATGAAACGCTGGGCATCGGCCAGCGGATCGGCCACACGCCACTGCAACCAGGCCTCCCCGGCGCACAGGGCATCGGCCAGGTGGGCCAGCTCATCGGGCAGCGGCTCGTCCTCCACATGGACCAACCAGCCCTGCACATACCCCGCGCACCCACCGAATACCTCGGCGGCGGCCGGCAGCATCAGCATCGCCAACGCCCCGCGCACCTGCTGCAGCAAACCGGGCAAGGCCTGCAGGCGCTGACGCGACCAGTCCGACTCCAGGCAGTCGCCGATCAGGTCCTTGGCCTGCTGCAGCACATTGAGCGACTCGTTGAGTACCAGTTGGCGAATCTCGGCAAGGTCAGAACCAGGCAGGTTGCCTGGCGAGGTCTCCTCCAGCGGGCCGACCATGCCGTTGAGGGTCGCCTCGACGTACAACAGCGCCCCGGCGACATCCATCAACAGCGCCTCGTCCACCGCGCCGTCCTTCTCGACCTGCGCCTGCAGCGCCAGCACCTGGTCGATGATTACTCGTCGTGGCTGCTGGAAACCCAGCACTGCCAGGGTATCTGCGACATGGCGCAAGGGTGGCAGCAAGGTTTCCAACGACTCGCGGGGCGGATGCTCGCCACTGACAAAGGGGTCGAGACGGTCCTTGATGCGCATCAGGTCATCGCACAGGGCCATCACCACCGAACGCAGCGCGTCCCGCCCAGGGCCGGCCTGCATGTGCTCACGCCAGCTCCCCAGGGAAAGGTCGAGGTTGGCGAGGTCCGCGGCGCCCGCCAGGCGCTGCCCGAGCTCGCCCAGCAGGCTGCCCTGGGCCAGGGGCTCGGCACCCCGGCAGACCCGCAGTTGGTTGAGCAACGGCATGACCACCAGCGGCAAGTCGTGACGCGCTCCCCGCAGTCGATCCAGGTAAGGCGGCAATTGCTCAAGCCCCCGGAACAGCGCGCCCAGGCAGTCACCGCGAGGGCTCACCTGGCCCTCGGCCATGGCCCGTCCCAGCAGCTCCAGTTCCTCGGCCAGGCGCGTCGCGCCCGGCAATTCGAGCAGGTGCAGGCAACCGTGCACCTGGTGCAGGTTGTCGACGAAGAACGCCAGCATCGACAGGTCGCCTGGCTCCGCCGAGAAACGCTCCAGGGCCTGGCGCGCCTGCGCCAGGCAATCGAGGATGGGGGCCTTGATCCAGGCCAGGGCCACCGTGTCGTGGCGCTCGCCGGCCGTATTGCCCGGGCCGGCCATGCTCGCCCCGCTCACGACCGCTCCACCGGCTTGGGCAGGGTGAAACCGGATACCGAGCGGCGCATCTCGCTGGCCATGCGTGCCAGGTGGCGGATGCTGTCGGCCGTGGCGCCGGAACCGGCGGAGGTCTGCGCGGTGATCTGCTGGATCACCGCCATGGTGTGGGAAATCTGCCCGGCAGACGACGTCTGCAACTGAGCGGCATCGGAGATGCTGTGAATAAGGTCGGCCATCGTCTGCGACACGCCTTCGATCTCTGCCAGGGCCACGCCGGCGTCCTGGGCCAGGCGCGCGCCGCGCACCACTTCGGCGGTGGTCTGCTCCATGGAGATCACCGCCTCGTTGGTATCGGCCTGGATGGTGCGTACCAACGCCTCGATCTGCCGGGTTGCCGAGGACGAGCGCTCGGCCAGGCGCTGCACCTCGTCGGCGACCACGGCAAAGCCGCGGCCGGCCTCGCCGGCGAGCGATGCCTGGATGGCCGCGTTGAGGGCGAGGATGTTGGTCTGCTCGGCAATGTCGTCGATCAGGCTGACGATATCGCCGATCTCCTGGGAGGACTCACCCAGGCGCTTGATCCGCTTGGCGGTGTCCTGGATCTGCTCGCGGATGTTGTCCATGCCGTGGATGGTGTTGTGCACCACTTCGTTGCCCTTGTTGGCGATGGCCACCGAACGCTCGGCCACCTTGGCCGATTCATAGGCATGCGCGGAGACCCGGTCGATCGACTCGACCATATCGCCCACCGCCTCGGACGCCTCGCTGATCTGCTCGGCTTGGTGCTCGGAGGCCTTGGCCAGTTGGCGGGCGGTGTTCTGGGTGTCCTGCACCGCAGCGGCGACCTGCTCGGCACTGTGGTTGATGGTGGCTACCAGGTCGCGCAGCTGGTCGACCGAGAAGTTGATCGAGTCGGCGATGGCTCCGGTGAAGTCCTCTGTCACCGAAACGGTCACGGTCAGGTCGCCGTCGGCCAGTTCCTCGATCTCGTCGAGCAGGCGCATGATCGCCTGCTGGTTGCGCTCGTTCTTTTCCGCGGTCTCGCGGAGCTGGCGGTGGGTGGCGCGCACCATCACCAGGCCGATGAGGATGATCGAGGCCAGTGCCAGCAGGCCGAGTACGTAGCCGCCGACAGTATCGAGGGTACGCCCGCCGGCCAGGTTTTCGAAGCCGTTGGCCAGGTGCGAGGCCTCGTCGAGCAGGGTCTGCGACAGGCTGAAGATGTTACCGGCAGCCTCGCGCACGCGGAACAGTTCGGGCGAAGTCTCGAGGATTTCGTCCACCGAGCCCGAGACGAACTGGAACAGTTCGGCGATCTCGGCCAGCCGCGCCCGGGCATCGGCGTCCTCGACGCGGGTGACCTGGATCGCCGGGTTGCCGGCGAGCATGCCCTCGAGCACCTGGCCGAAGCGGCTGGCGTCGCGGCCGAAGGCATCGGCGGCCTGCACCGAAGTCTCGTCACCGGCGAGCACGGTGTTGACCGAGCCGAGAATGCGCTCGGCCAACAGCAACTGGCGCTGGGCCACGGCCACCTGGTTGGCCGGCGCACCGCTCTGCAGCAGGATTTCCACCACTTTCTCGTATTCGACCTGCAACTGCGGAACGGTCTCGGCCAGGGTGGCCGCGACCTGGTGCAACGACAGCACGGTCTGTTCGCTGGCCAGGATGGTGTCGGTGTTCTTGCGCAGGTTCTCCCAGTCCTGGCGCACCGCGTCCATTTCGTCGCGTACCGTGGCGGGCGCGGCGGGCAGGCCGGTGGTCTTGTCCCCCTCGCGCAGGTAGCTCCAGCGCCGCTCGAAGTCGTTGCGCGCGTCGCTGAGCAGCCTGAACGCCAGCGCCTTGCCCGCCGCCGCCTCGGTGGCGTTCTTGGCAATGCGCTGGGACAGCACGCGCAGCTCGCCGGCATGGCCGATGTACTGCTTGTCGTGGTTGGCCTGGGTGTTGAGGTAGGCGAAGTTGGCGAACAACAGGACGATCGACAGGATCAGCACCACGAACAGCACGGTGATCTGCGCGGTGCTGCGCGGGCGTTGGGCCACGGCGGCGGGCGAGACGCCGGCTGCGGCAACGGTGGGTCCTGGCTTGTTCACGTCGAAAGTCCTCTACAACGCCACATCGAGAAAGCCCGGCGCCTGGGCCAGGGCGAACGGGCTGAAGATCGCCCAATTGCGCTCACGGGGAAAATGGCCCTGCACGAAGGGCGCGGCCGCGCGGATCAACGGTTGCGGCGGCGACAGCTCGAGGCTGCTCAGGGCGAAGTGCTGCAGGCCGACCACTTCGTCCACCAGCAGCCCGGCGAACAGCTCTTCGTGATCCAGCACCAGCACCCGCCGTTGCTTGCCCGCCGCCGCCGGCCCCAGGCCGAAGAACGCACACAGGTCCATCACCGGCAGCAGCCGCCCTCGCAGGTTGGCCACTCCGCGCACCCAGGGCTGCACACCCGGTACCCGGCTAGCGCGGGGTTCGCGCAACACTTCGGCGACTTCACCCATGGGCGCGACGAACCACTGCCCGGCGACACGAAAGCCGATGCCGCTCCATTGTTGCAGGCGGATGTCCTGCGGTGGCTGGTCGGCCACCAGCAGGCGGCAGCGCCGGTCGATGTCCAGCAGCAGCTCGAAGGCGGTCAGCGACGCGCCCTGGGGCCGGGTGGTCAAGCCTGCAGCACTTCTTTGAGCTTGGCGATCAGCGCGTCTTCTTCCACAGGTTTGGTCAAGAAGTCGCGGGCGCCCTGGCGCTGGGCCCAGATCCGATCGGTTTCCTGGTCCTTGGTGGTGACCACGATCACCGGGATGGCGCTGGTTTCCGGGTCCTT
The DNA here is from genome assembly GCF_003253945.1 of Pseudomonas sp. 2848. NCBI lineage: Bacteria > Pseudomonadati > Pseudomonadota > Gammaproteobacteria > Pseudomonadales > Pseudomonadaceae > Pseudomonas > Pseudomonas sp. 2848. Next base: position 318,246 of record NZ_QKZD01000006.1, on the reverse strand, counting down.
GCTCAACTGGCGGGTGGCCTGGAATCCGTTCATGCCGGGCATGACAATGTCCATCAGCACCGCGTCGGGCTTCTCCTGGCGGGCCAGGGCCACGCCGTCGGCGCCGTTGTCGGCCTTGAGCACCCCATAGCCGTGCTTCTCCAGCCATTCGGTCAATCTGTACATCTCTGTCGGCGAGTCGTCGACAATCAGAACTCGGGCCATGCTGTTTCCCCATCAGGAAATAGAGACGCCGCCTTGCGTGGGCGGCTTCAGGGTGCGTGTGGGTCCTGCACGGCGAAACCGGGCACGCAGGCACGGATCGCATCGAGCAGTTCTTCCTTGCTGAACGGTTTGGTCAGGAACTGGTCGGAACCGACCACCCGGCCGCGGGCCTTGTCGAACAGGCCGTCGCGGGAAGAGAGCAGGATCACCGGGGTGTCCTTGAACGCGCTGTTGTGCTTGATGATGGCGCAGGTCTGGTAGCCGTCGAGGCGCGGCATCAGCACGTCGACGAAGATGACCCGCGGTTTGTGGTCGACGATCTTGGCCAAGGCGTCGAAGCCGTCACTGGCGGTGATCACCTCGCAGCCTGCCTCGCCGAGCAACATCTGCGCGGTGCGGCGGATCGTGCGGGAATCGTCGATCACCATCACCTTCAGGGGTTGTTCCATATAGTTCGCCATCATTTGCTGCTCTGGTCTGAGCGGCAAGCTGCAAGTTACAAGCGTCAAGTAAAAGCAAATGGGTGTGCAGCCCGGCTCTCTTGCAGCTTGTGGCTTGGAGCTTGAAGCTGGATCGAGCCTTTTTAGCACACTCCCGAAGGCCATTCCATCCGCCCGCCCCTTGACCGTGGGCGCGCCCGGCGCCACCCTGAGCCACTTTTCTTTCGTGCCATCGCGGCCTAGGGCCGCCAAGAGGAACTACCCATGAGCGTTCGCCTCGGGATTGTCATGGACCCCATCGCGTCCATCTCCTACAAAAAGGACAGCTCGCTGGCCATGCTGCTGGCCGCCCAGGCCCGCGGCTGGAGCCTGTTCTACATGGAGCAGCGCGATCTGTACCAGGGCCAGGGCAAGGCCCGCGCACGCATGCGCCCGCTCAAGGTGTTCGCCGACCCGGCCCGCTGGTTCGAACTGGGCGAGGAGCAGGACAGCACCCTGGCCGAGCTGGACGTGATCCTGATGCGCAAGGACCCGCCCTTCGACATGGAGTTCGTCTACAGCACCTACCTGCTGGAACAGGCCGAGGCCGAAGGCGTGCTGGTGGTCAACCGCCCGCAGAGCCTGCGCGACTGCAACGAGAAGCTGTTCGCCACGCTGTTCCCGCAGTGCACGCCCCCCACGCTGGTCAGCCGCCGCCCCGACATCATCCGCGAGTTCGCCGCCGAGCATGGTGATGTGATTCTCAAGCCGCTGGATGGCATGGGTGGCACTTCGATCTTCCGTCACCGGGTCGGCGACCCCAACCTGTCGGTGATCCTCGAGACCCTGACCGCGCTCGGCGCCCAGCAGATCATGGCGCAGGCCTACCTGCCGGCGATCAAGGACGGCGACAAGCGCATCCTGATGATCGACGGCGAGCCGGTGGACTACTGCCTGGCGCGCATCCCGGCCAGCGGCGAGACCCGCGGCAACCTGGCCGCCGGTGGTCGCGGCGAAGCCCGCCCGTTGAGCGAGCGCGATCGCTGGATCGCCGCCCAGGTCGGCCCGACCTTGCGTGAAAAGGGCCTGCTGTTCGTCGGCCTGGACGTGATCGGCGACTACCTCACCGAAATCAACGTCACCAGCCCGACCTGCATCCGCGAGATCGACGCCGCCTTCAACACCAATATCGGCGGGCAATTGATGGACGCCATTGATCGCAAGCTTCAGGCGCGCTGACCGAAGACAGGTGGCAACACCGCGCAGTGGGGTATGATGCCGGTCCTTTTCGACTGAGCTGCTGCCCCGCCGAGGCTCTGTACGAAAAGTCTTGAGACGCAGGTCAGGCAAGGCGAAAACCGCCGAGGAAGCGCAGTGTACTGGAGTACATGAGCATTCCGAGGCTGTTTTCAACGCAGCATGAACAAGTATCAAGGCTTTTCGTACAGAGCCTAGCGGTTGCTGGATACCCGATGACGCTCCCCGCCGACATCCCACCCGACCTGCTGCCACCGCGCGTCCGCCCGGTGGACCGGCTCGGTTTCACACTGTTCCTGGCCACCCTGGTGCACCTGGCGCTGATCCTGGGCGTGGGTTTCACCGTGGTCAAACCGGCCGAAATCCGACACGCCATGGATATCACCTTGGCCACCTTCAAGAGCGAGAAAGCGCCCGAGAAGGCCGATTTCCAAGCCCAGGACAACCAGCAGGGTAGCGGTACGCTGGACAAGAAAGCGGTGCCCAAGACCACCGAGGTCGCGCCGTTCCAGGACAGCAAGATCAACAAGATCACCCCGCCCCCGGCGGCGAAACCGCAAACACCCCCAGCACCGGCGAAGTCCGTGGTCGCCACCCAGGCGCCGAAGCCGCAGAAAGCCGAGCCCAGGCCCAAGGAGAGCAAGCCGCAACCTAAGCCCGAGGCCAAGGTACCGGACTTCGACAGTTCGCAGCTGTCCAGCCAGATCGCCAGCCTAGAGGCCGAACTGTCCCAGGAACAGCAGCTTTACGCCAAACGCCCGCGCATCCACCGCCTGAATGCCGCCTCGACCCTGCGCGACAAGGGTGCCTGGTACAAGGAAGAGTGGCGCAAGAAGGTCGAGCGCATCGGCAACCTCAACTACCCCGAAGAAGCCCGGCGCCAGCAGATGTACGGCAGCCTGCGGATGATGGTGTCGATCAACCGCGACGGTTCGCTGTACGAGGTGCTGGTGCTGGAGTCCTCCGGCCAGCCCGTGCTGGACCAGGCCGCCCAGCGCATCGTGCGCCTGGCGGCGCCCTTCGCGCCATTCACCGGGGACCTGGCGGAGTTCGACCGCCTGGAAATCATCCGTACCTGGCGCTTTGCCCGGGGTGACCGGCTGCAGAGCAACTGATCGGGCTGCGTTGCGGCCCCAGACTGACCTGCAGAGCACCTTGTCAGCCTCGCCACCTGGCGCCACACTAGCGGACATGAAGACCCTCGCCCCCAGCTACCTCAAGCACCAGTTCCTGATCGCCATGCCGCACATGGCCGATCCGAACTTTGCCCAGACCCTCACCTACATCGTCGAGCACAATGCCCACGGCGCCATGGGCCTGGTGGTCAACCGCCCGCAGGAGCTGAACCTGGCCGACATCCTCGAGCAGTTGCGCCCGGACGATGAGCCGCCCGCCAGCACCCTGCACATCCCGATCTACCAGGGCGGCCCGGTGCAGACCGACCGCGGCTTCGTGCTCCACAGCAACGACCGCAACTACCAGGCCACGGTCGAGCTGGAGGGCCTGTCGCTGTCCACCTCCCAGGACGTGCTGTTCGCCATCGCCGCCGGCGACGGTCCGCGCAAGAGCCTGATCACCCTGGGCTACGCGGGCTGGGAAGCCGGCCAGCTGGAGGCCGAGCTTGCCGACAACGCCTGGCTCAACTGCCCCTTCGACCCCGAGATCATCTTCGGCATGGCCAGCGACATGCGCCTGGGAGCCGCCGCCGCCAGCCTGGGGATCAACCTCAGCCTGCTGACCAGCCAGGCGGGCCACGCCTGATGGCCGAACTGCGCTTGCTGCTTGGCTTCGACTACGGCACCCGGCAGATCGGCGTGGCCGTCGGCCAGGTGATCACCGGCCAGGCCCGGGAACTGTGCACGCTCAAGGCACAGAACGGCGTGCCGGACTGGAACCAGGTCGAGAAGCTGATCAAGGAATGGAAACCCGACGCCATCGTCGTCGGCCTGCCGCTGAACATGGACGGCACGCCCAGCGAGATGAGCGAACGCGCCGAAAAATTCGCCCGTCGCCTGCACGGCCGCTACAACCTGCCGGTACACACCCACGACGAACGGCTCACCACCTTCGAAGCCAAGGGCGAGCAGATGGCCCGTGGCGGCCGTCATGGCAGCTACCGCGACAATCCGGTCGACGCCATCGCCGCGGCCCTGCTGCTGCAAGGCTGGCTGGAGGCCAACACTTAAATCCGCTTTGCCGCCGGCGGCTTGCCGGCGCCCGCCTTCCGAGGAGCACGCAATGAGCCTACCCAATCCCGCCGACCTGATCCGGCAGATGGCCGTCGACCTTCGCGCCCACCTGGCCCGCCGCACGATCGCCGAGCCACGCTTCATCGGCATCCGTACCGGCGGTGTGTGGGTGGCCCAGGCCCTGCAGGCCGAGCTCGGCGACCAGAGCCCGCTGGGTACCCTGGACGTCTCCTTCTACCGTGACGATTTCAGCCAGAACGGCCTGCACCCGCAGGTGCGCCCCTCGGAATTGCCCTTCGAGATCGAAGGCCAGCACCTGGTGCTGGTGGACGACGTGCTGATGAGCGGGCGTACCATCCGCGCCGCCCTCAACGAGCTGTTCGACTACGGCCGCCCGGCCAGCGTGACGCTGGTGTGCCTGCTCGACCTGGATGCCGGCGAACTGCCGATCCGCCCGAATGTGCTTGGCGCCACCCTGTCCCTGGCCGCCCATGAACGGGTAAAATTGACCGGACCCACGCCGCTCGCCCTCGAGCGCCAGGACCTCGCTCCCGCATCCGCCCTTTAAGAGTCCCCCGCGATGACGCCATTCGACGCCAAGCGCCCGCTGCAGCTCAATGATCAGGGCCAGCTGCGCCACTTCCTCTCGCTCGACGGTTTGCCCCGCGAACTGCTGACCGAGATCCTCGACACCGCCGACTCGTTCCTCGAAGTCGGCGCCCGGGCCGTGAAGAAAGTCCCGCTGCTGCGCGGCAAGACCGTGTGCAACGTGTTCTTCGAGAACTCCACCCGTACCCGCACCACCTTCGAGCTGGCCGCCCAGCGCCTGTCGGCGGACGTGATCAGCCTGAACGTGTCGACCTCCTCGACCAGCAAGGGCGAGACCCTGTTCGACACCCTGCGCAACCTGGAGGCCATGGCCGCCGACATGTTCGTCGTGCGCCACTCCGACTCCGGCGCCGCCCATTTCATCGCCGAGCACGTATGCCCGGACGTGGCGGTGATCAACGGCGGTGACGGCCGCCACGCCCACCCGACCCAGGGCATGCTCGACATGCTGACTATCCGTCGGCACAAGGGCAGCTTCGAGAACCTGTCGGTGGCCATCGTCGGCGATATCCTGCACTCGCGCGTGGCCCGCTCCGACATGCTCGCGCTCAAGGCGCTGGGCTGCCCGGACATCCGCGTGATCGGCCCGAAGACGCTGATCCCGATCGGCATCGAGCAGTACGGCGTGAAGGTGTACACGGACCTCGCCGAAGGCCTCAAGGATGTCGACGTGGTGATCATGCTGCGCCTGCAGCGTGAGCGAATGGCCGGCGGCCTGCTGCCCAGCGAGGGCGAGTTCTACCGCCTGTTCGGCCTGACCACCGCGCGCCTGGCCGGTGCCAAACCCGACGCCATCGTCATGCACCCGGGCCCGATCAACCGCGGCGTGGAGATCGAGTCGGCAGTGGCAGACGGCCAGCACTCAGTGATCCTCAACCAGGTCACCTACGGCATCGCCGTACGCATGGCGGTGCTGTCCATGGCCATGAGCGGGCAGAACGCGCAACGTCAATTCGAGCAGGAGAACGCCCAGTGACCATCAGCATTATCGGCGCCCGGGTCATCGATCCTGCCAGCGGCCTGGACAAGGTCACCGACCTGCACCTCGACGGCGGGCGCATTGCCGCCATCGGCGCCGCTCCAGCCGGTTTCAGCGCCAGCCGCATGATCCAGGCCGATGGCCTGGTCGCCGCCCCAGGCCTGGTCGACCTCGGCGTCTCCCTGCGCGAACCTGGCTACAGCCGCAAAGGCAACATCGCCAGCGAAACCCGCGCCGCGGTCGCCGGTGGCGTCACCAGCCTGTGCTGCCCACCGCAGACCAAGCCGGTATTGGACACCTCGGCCGTCGCCGAACTGATCCTTGACCGCGCCCGCGAAGCGGCCAACAGCAAGGTCTATCCGATCGGTGCCCTGACCAAAGGCCTGGAAGGCGAGCAACTGGCCGAACTGGTGGCCCTGCGCGACACTGGCTGCGTGGCCTTCGGCAACGGCCTGAAAGAGATCCCCAACAACCGCACCCTGGCTCGCGCCCTGGAATACGCCGCCACCTTCGACCTGACCGTGGTGTTCCATTCCCAGGACCGTGACCTGGCCCAGGGCGGCCTCGCCCACGAGGGGCCGATGGCCAGCTTCCTCGGCCTGCCTGGCATCCCGGAAACCGCCGAGACCGTGGCCCTGGCCCGCAACCTGCTGCTGGTCGAGCAGAGCGGCGTGCGCGCTCACTTCACCCAGATCACCAGCGCCCGTGGCGCCCGGCTGATCGCCCAGGCCCAGCAGTTGGGGCTGCCGGTCACCGCCGATGTGGCGCTGTACCAACTGATCCTCACCGATGAGGCCCTGCGCGACTTCTCAAGCCTGTACCACGTGCAGCCGCCGCTGCGCACCGCCGCCGACCGCGACGGCCTGCGCGAGGCGGTGAAATCCGGGGTGATCCAGGCAATCTCCAGCCATCACCAGCCCCACGAGCGCGATGCCAAGCTGGCGCCGTTCGGCGCCACCGAGCCAGGCATCAGCAGTGTAGAACTGCTGTTGCCGCTGGCCATGACCCTGGTGGAGGACGGCCTGCTCGACCTGCCGACCTTGTTGGCACGCCTTAGCAGCGGCCCGGCCACGGCCATGCGCCTGCCAGCCGGCGAGCTGAAAGTCGGCGCCGCCGCCGACCTGGTGCTGTTCGACCCGAAAGCCTCGACCGTGGCCGGCGAACACTGGTTCTCCCGCGGCGAGAACTGCCCGTTCATCGGCCACTGCCTGCCGGGCGCGGTGCGTTATACCTTGGTCGATGGGCACGTCTGCCACGAGGCCTGAGTAACGCCATCACGGGGCAAGCCCGCTCCCACGAAGCCCCCCGGGGTCATTGTGTGGAGCAGGCCTGCCAGGCAATGCCTTGAAACAACCATTCATCCCTCTCGGTTGAAATCCTTCCCCCCTCCCCCCATATGAGTCTGCATCAGGCATTTTCGCCCCGCTGCGTGGAGACTCTCCCCTTGACTACCATCGTTTCTGTCCGCCGTAACGGCAAAGTCGTCATGGGCGGCGACGGCCAGGTTTCCCTCGGCAACACCGTGATGAAAGGCAACGCCAAGAAAGTGCGGCGCCTGTACAACGGCCAGGTCATCGCCGGTTTTGCCGGTGCCACCGCCGATGCCTTCACCCTGTTCGAGCGCTTCGAAGCCCAGCTGCAGAAACACTCCGGCCACCTGGTGCGTGCCGCCGTCGAGCTGGCCAAGGAATGGCGTACCGACCGCTCGCTGAGCCGCCTGGAAGCGATGCTGGCCGTGGCCAACAAGGATGCATCCCTGATCATCACCGGCAACGGCGACGTGGTCGAACCCGAGGACGGGCTGATCGCCATGGGTTCCGGTGGTGGCTATGCCCAGGCCGCGGCCCGCGCCCTGCTGAACAAGACCGACCTCTCGGCCCGCGAGATCACCGAGGCCGCCCTGAACATCGCCGGCGACATCTGCGTGTTCACCAACCACAACCTGACCATCGAGGAGCAGGACCTGGCCGAGTGAATCAGTTGTTTTGGCGTCCCGCTCGCAGCGGGACTTTTCCACACTGATCACTGTGCTTGAGGACCCCACACATCATGTCCATGACCCCACGCGAAATCGTCCACGAACTCAACCGCCACATCATCGGCCAGGACGACGCCAAACGCGCCGTCGCCATTGCCCTGCGCAACCGCTGGCGGCGCATGCAGCTCCCCGCCGAGCTGCGTGCCGAAGTCACCCCCAAGAACATCCTGATGATCGGCCCCACCGGCGTGGGCAAGACTGAAATCGCCCGCCGCCTGGCCAAGCTGGCCAACGCACCGTTCATCAAGGTCGAAGCGACCAAGTTCACCGAGGTCGGCTATGTCGGCCGTGATGTCGAATCGATCATCCGCGACCTGGCCGACGCCGCGCTGAAGATGCTGCGCGAGCAGGAGATCGTCCGCGTGCGCCACCGCGCCGAGGACGCCGCCGAGGACCGCATCCTCGACGCCCTGCTGCCACAGGCGCGGGTCAGCAGCTTCAGCGAGGAAGCCCAGCAGAGCAGCAGCGACTCCAACACTCGCCAGCTGTTCCGCAAGCGCCTGCGCGAAGGCCAGCTGGATGACAAGGAAATCGAGATCGAAGTCGCCGAAAGCATGGGTGTCGAGATCGCCGCGCCACCCGGCATGGAAGAGATGACCAACCAGCTGCAGAGCCTGTTCGCCAACATGGGCAAGGGCAAGCGCAAGGCACGCAAGCTCAAGGTCAAGGACGCGCTGAAGATGGTCCGTGACGAAGAAGCCGGCCGCCTGGTCAATGAGGAAGAGCTCAAGGCCAAGGCCTTGGAAGCGGTCGAGCAGCACGGTATCGTGTTCATCGACGAGATCGACAAGGTTGCCAAGCGTGGCAACGTCGGCGGCGCCGATGTCTCCCGTGAAGGCGTGCAGCGCGACCTGCTGCCGCTGATCGAAGGTTGCACCGTCAATACCAAGCTGGGCATGGTCAAGACCGACCACATCCTGTTCATCGCCTCCGGTGCGTTCCATCTGAGCAAGCCGAGCGACCTGGTGCCCGAATTGCAGGGCCGTCTGCCGATCCGTGTCGAGCTCAAGGCGCTGACCCCGGAAGACTTCGAGCGCATCCTCAAGGAACCGCACGCCTCGCTGACCGAGCAGTACAGCGCCCTGCTCAAGACCGAGGGCCTGAACATCGAGTTCGCCGACGAGGGCCTCAAGCGCCTGGCCGAGATCGCCTACCAGGTCAACGAGAAAACCGAGAACATCGGTGCCCGCCGCCTGCACACCCTGCTCGAGCGCCTGCTCGAGGAGGTGTCGTTCAGCGCCGGCGACCTGGCCAGCGCCCACGACGAGACGCCGATCCACATCGACGCCGCCTACGTCAACAGCCACCTGGGTGAGCTGGCGCAGAACGAAGACCTGTCGCGCTACATCCTGTAAGACCGCAGGGGGCCGCGTTGCGGCCCCCTTGCACAATGCCTGGAATCACTCGAAGCTTGCAGCTTGAAGCCAAAGAGAGAGTCACCCATGGCCCGCCTCCCCACCGCCATCAACCTGCACAAAGCCTCCAAGACCCTCACCCTCACCTACGCCCCCGGCGAGGTCTACCACCTGCCCGCCGAGTTCCTGCGCGTGCACTCGCCTTCCGCCGAAGTCCAGGGCCACGGCAATCCCATCCTGCAATTCGGCAAGATCAACGTCGGCCTCAGCGGCCTGGAACCGGCTGGTCAATACGCACTGAAACTGACCTTCGACGACGGCCATGACTCAGGATTGTTCACCTGGGAATACCTCGAGCAGCTGTGCCTGCGCCAGGAGCAGCTATGGGCCGACTACCTCGACGAATTGCACAAGGCCGGCAAATCCCGCGACCCGTCCGAATCGGTAGTGAAATTGATGCTCTAGCTCAAGCCCCGCAAGCTTTAGAGCGCATTTTCTAATCTCATCTGCTTGAATGCCTGGATGACGGCCAAAGATTGGCTGTCTTGCGCATTACACGAAAGTCGGGTAACCAATGGAGCTGGCAAGTTCCCTGCATCGCCTCCGGGCAGGCAGGGCCAGGCCGGTATGTAGAGGTCGCGAGCGAAAGCAGGTTGTCTTCACACGCAGAAACCCCCGCAGCTCATCATCGGCACGCATCCGGTCGCAGCACCGCTGTTCCTTATCACTGGTCACCCGAGTAGCAGTACCGGGCTGTCACAGCACACCGGTACTCGTCTCAGGACAACGGAGCGTCGTAGATGAGTAACAAGAACAACGATGAGTTGCAGCGGCAGGCCTCGGAAAACACCCTGGGGCTGAACCCGGTCATCGGCATTCGCCGCAAGGATCTACTTACATCGGCACGCACGGTATTACGCCAGGCCATGCGCCAGCCCTTGCACAGCGCCAAGCACGTGGCGCACTTCGGCCTGGAGCTGAAAAACGTCCTGCTGGGCAAGTCGGCGCTGCAACCGGAAGGCGACGACCGTCGCTTCAGCGACCCGGCGTGGAGCAAGAACCCCCTTTATCGCCGCTACCTGCAGACCTACCTCGCCTGGCGCAAGGAACTCAACGACTGGATCAGCGAGAGTGACCTGTCGCCGCAGGACATCAGCCGCGGGCAGTTCGTCATCAACCTGGTGACCGAGGCCATGGCGCCCACCAACACCCTCTCCAACCCGGCCGCGGTCAAACGCTTCTTCGAGACCGGCGGCAAGAGCCTGCTCGACGGGCTGTCCAACCTGGCCAAGGACATCGTCAACAACGGCGGCATGCCCAGCCAGGTGAACATGGAGGCTTTCGAGGTCGGCAAGAATCTGGGCACCAGCGAAGGCGCGGTGGTGTACCGCAACGATGTGCTGGAGCTGATCCAGTACAGCCCCATCACCGAGCAGGTGCACAGCCGCCCGTTGCTGGTGGTGCCACCGCAGATCAACAAGTTCTACGTATTCGACCTGAGCCCGGAAAAGAGCCTGGCGCGCTTCTGCCTGCGCTCGCAGCAACAGACCTTCATCGTCAGCTGGCGCAACCCGACCAAGGCCCAGCGCGAGTGGGGCCTGTCCACCTACATCGACGCACTCAAGGAAGCCGTCGACGCGGTGCTGGCGATCACTGGCAGCAAGGACCTGAACATGCTCGGTGCCTGCTCCGGCGGTATCACCTGCACGGCGCTGGTGGGCCACTACGCCGCCCTCGGCGAGAAGAAGGTCAATGCCCTGACCCTGCTGGTGAGCGTGCTCGACACCACTGTCGACACCCAGGTGGCATTGTTCGTCGACGAGCAGACCCTGGAAGCGGCCAAGCGCCACTCCTACCAGTCCGGCGTGCTGGAAGGCAGCGACATGGCCAAGGTGTTCGCCTGGATGCGCCCCAACGACCTGATCTGGAACTACTGGGTCAACAACTACCTGCTCGGCAACGAGCCACCGGTGTTCGACATTCTGTTCTGGAACAACGACACCACCCGACTGCCGGCCGCCTTCCACGGCGACCTGATCGAGATGTTCAAGAACAACCCGCTGATCCGTTCCAACGCCCTCGAAGTGTGCGGCACGGCCATCGACCTGAAGCAGGTCGACTGCGACATCTACAGCGTTGCCGGCACCGCCGACCACATTACCCCGTGGCAGTCGTGCTACCGCTCGGCACACCTGTTCGGCGGCAAGATCGAGTTCGTGCTGTCCAACAGCGGCCATATCCAGAGCATCCTCAACCCCCCGGGCAACCCCAAGGCGCGCTTCATGACCGGCGAAGACCGCCCGGACGACCCGGTGGCCTGGCAGGAGAACGCGGTCAAGCATGCCGATTCCTGGTGGCTGCACTGGCAGGCCTGGCTGGGTGAGCGCGCCGGCGAACTCAAGAAGGCACCTACACGGCTGGGTAACCGCGCCTATACCGCGGGCGAGGCCGCACCGGGAACATACGTGCACGAGCGTTGAGCCGAACCGCCGTGGTGCGCCTGCTGGCGCAGCGCGGCGCTACTTTCACCACAGAGTCACGCGCATGCCGCAACCGTACATCTTCAGGACCGTCGAGCTGGACGACCAGTCCATCCGCACTGCGGTCCGCCCCGGCAAGCCCCACCTGACGCCGCTGCTGATATTCAACGGCATCGGCGCCAACCTCGAGCTGGTGTTTCCATTCATCGAGGCCCTGGACCCGGACTTGGAGGTCATCGCCTTCGACGTGCCCGGGGTGGGCGGCTCGTCCACGCCCCGTCACCCCTACCGTTTTCCCGGCCTGGCCAAGTTGACTGCAAGGATGCTCGACTACCTGGACTACGGCCAGGTCAACGTCATCGGCGTGTCCTGGGGCGGCGCCCTGGCCCAGCAGTTCGCCCACGACTACCCCGAACGCTGCAAGAAACTGGTGCTGGCCGCCACCGCCGCCGGCGCGGTGATGGTACCGGGCAAGCCCAAGGTGTTGTGGATGATGGCCAGCCCACGGCGCTACGTGCAGCCCTCCCATGTGATCCGCATCGCGCCGCTGATCTATGGCGGCGGCTTTCGCCGGGATCCGGACCTGGCCATGCACCATGCCTCGAAGGTGCGTTCGGGCGGCAAGCTGGGCTACTACTGGCAACTGTTCGCCGGGCTCGGCTGGACCAGCATCCACTGGCTGCACAAGATCCACCAGCCCACCCTGGTGCTGGCCGGCGACGACGATCCGCTGATCCCGCTGATCAACATGCGCCTGCTGGCCTGGCGGATTCCCAATGCCCAGCTACACATAATCGATGATGGCCACCTGTTCCTGATCACCCGGGCCGAGGCCGTCGCACCGATCATCATGAAATTCCTCGAGCAAGAACGCCAACGCGCGGTCATGCACCCTCGGCCAGCGGCACGGGGGTAGGAAGGCTTTTTATTGCGTCAGCACGGGCCTTTGCGGGCACTCCCAGGCAGGTGATGCGAACCTGCAGGAGTAGCTTTACCCGCACCAAGGCCAACGCGGAAATGGATCTGACGAAGGAGTGTTGGCATGAAGGACAAACCGGCCAGAGGATCGACACCGGTCCCCGCCACGAGCATGAACGTGCAGAACGCCATTACCGGCCTGCGCGGTCGCGACCTGTTCTCGACCCTGCGCCAGGTCGGCCGGATCGGCCTGCGCAATCCGCTGCACACCGCGCATCACCTGCTGAGCCTGGGCGGCCAGCTGGGGCGCGTGCTTATCGGCGACAGCCCCTACCAGCCCCACCCGCGTGACGCACGCTTCAGCGACCCGACCTGGAGCCAGAACCCGTTCTACCGCCGCGGCCTGCAGGCCTACCTTGCCTGGCAGAAGCAGACGCGCCTGTGGATCGAGGAAAGCAGCCTGGCCGACGACGACCGCGCCCGGGCGCAGTTCCTGTTCAACCTGGTCAGCGACGCCTTCGCCCCCAGCAACTCGCTGCTCAACCCGCTGGCGGTCAAGGAACTGTTCAACACCGGCGGCCTGAGCCTGCTGCGTGGTGTCAGCCACCTGCTCGACGACCTGCGCCACAACGACGGCTTGCCACGGCAGGTGGACGAACGGGCCTTCGAGGTTGGCGGCAACCTGGCAGCGACCCCGGGCGCCGTGGTGTTTCGCAACGAGCTGCTGGAGCTGATCCAGTACAAGCCCATGAGCGAGAAACAGTACTCCCGGCCGCTGCTGGTGATACCGCCGCAGATCAACAAGTTCTACATTTTCGACCTGAGCCCGACCAACAGCTTCGTCCAGTACATGCTCAAGCAGGGCCTGCAGGTGTTCATGGTCAGCTGGCGCAACCCCGACCCCCGTCACCGTGAGTGGGGCCTGTCCAGCTATGTGCAGGCCCTGGAGGAAGCGCTCAACGCCTGCCGCAGCATCAGCGGCAACCGCGACCCCAACCTCATGGGCGCCTGCGCCGGCGGCCTGACCATGGCCGCGCTGCAGGGCCACTTGCAAGCTAAGAAGCAGCTGCGCAAGGTGCGCAGCGCCACTTACCTGGTGAGCCTGCTCGACAGCCAGTTCGACAGCCCCGCCAGCCTGTTCGCCGACGAACAGACCATCGAGGCGGCCAAGCGCCGCTCCTATCAGCGCGGCGTACTGGACGGCGGCGAGGTGGCACGGATATTCGCCTGGATGCGCCCCAACGACCTGATCTGGAACTATTGGGTCAACAACTACCTGATGGGCAAGACACCGCCGGCCTTCGACATCCTCTACTGGAACGCCGACAGCACGCGCCTGCCGGCCGCGCTGCACGGCGACCTGCTGGATTTCTTCAAGCTCAACCCGCTGACCTTCCCCGAAGGCCTTGAGGTGTGCGGCACACCGATCGACCTCACGCAGGTCGGGCTGGACAGCTTCACCGTGGCCGGCAGCAACGACCACATCACCCCCTGGGACGCGGTGTACCGTTCGGCCCTGCTGCTCGGCGGCGACCGGCGCTTCATTCTGGCCAACAGCGGTCATATCCAGAGCATCATCAACCCGCCCGGCAACCCAAAGTCCTACTACCTGGAAAACCCCAAGCTCTCCAGCGACCCGCGGGCCTGGTTCCACGACGCCCAACGCCGCGACGGCAGCTGGTGGCCCCTGTGGCTGGAATGGATACTGCAGCGCTCCGGCACGCTCAGGACGCCACGCGACGACCTGGGCAGCACCACTTATCCACCGCTGGGCCCCGCGCCCGGCAGCTACGTACTGGCACGCTGACCGGATGAAGACCCGCGACCGTATCCTCGAATGTGCCTTGCAGCTGTTCAATCGCCAGGGCGAACCGAACGTCTCGACCCTGGAGATCGCCAACGAACTGGGGATCAGCCCAGGCAACCTGTACTACCACTTCCACGGCAAGGAGCCGTTGGTGATCGGCCTGTTCGAGCGTTTCGAAGAGCAACTGATGCCACTGCTCGACCCGCCGCTGGACGTACGCCTGGATGCCGAGGACTACTGGCTGTTCCTGCACCTGATCGTCGAACGCATGGCCCAGTACCGTTTCCTGTTCCAGGACCTGTCCAACCTGACCGGGCGCCTGCCCAAGCTGGCGCGGGGCATGCGCAGCTTGATCAACGCCCTCAAGCGCACCCTGGCCGCGCTGCTGGCCAGTCTCAAGGGCCAGGGCCAGGTGACCAGCGAGACCCAGGCACTGGGGCAGTTGGTGGAACAGATCACCCTGACCCTGATGTGCTCGCTTGATTATCAGCGCGTGCTTGGCCGCGAGGGCGATGTCGGCGTGGTGGTGTACCAGGTGATGATGCTGGTGGCGCCGCATCTGCAGGCCCCGGCGCGCATAGCGGCGGAGCAGTTGGCAATGAGGTATCTGGAAGGCTGAAACGATCACGGGGCAAGCCCGCTGCCACGAGCCCTGTGCAGGCTTCGTGGCAGCGGGCTTGACCCGCGACCAGTGCGACCCGGTATCAGGCCTGGGTGGCCGCGTTTACCGGTGCCGACGGGGTGCTGCTGGCCGGCGCCGCGCTCGGTGCCGGGGCTGCGGTGGCGGCAGGCGCCGGTGCGGCGGGCTTGGCTGCCGCAGGTTTGGCCGGCGCCGCTTTCTTCACGGCCGGTTTCTTGGCGGCTGCCGGTTTGGCAGCGGGCTTGGCCGCTACAGGCTTGGCCGCTGCCTTGACCGCAGGCTTGGCCGCTGCGGTTTTCGCCGCAGGTTTTGCCGCAGCGGTCTTGGCCGCAGGCTTGGCGGCCGCCTTGGCCAATGGCTTGGCGGCCGTCTTGCTGGCGCTGGCCTTGGAGATCGGGGTGACCGAGGCACCGGTCAGTTTCTCGATCTGCTTGGTCAGCGAATCGACCTGCTGGTGCAGGGCCTTGATCTCATTGCGGCTGGGCACGCCCAGGCGCGAGATGGCGCTGTTCAGGCGCTTGTCGAAGGCTTCCTCCAGCTCGCTCCACTTGCCCAGCGCACGATCCTTCACGCCCGACACTCGCGAGTTGGTCGACGACTTGGCGCTTTCGGCCACGTCTTCGGCGGTTTTCTTCGCCTGCTTCTCGGCCTTCTCGCCGTCCTTCACCAGCGAATCGAACAGCTTCGGACCGTCCTGGTCGACCTTGGAGTAGATACCCAGGCCAGCCAACCAGATCTTGCGGGAGTACTTCTCGATTCCGCCGATCCAGGAGCTGCCTTCTTTCTCGGTGTTCTTCTTGCCAGCCATCCTGCTCTCCTTATGGTTTGTGCGCGACGCGCTCGAGCAGCTCGTGCAGCTGTTCAAGCTTGATGGACAACGCCTCAACGTCATGTTTAGACGGAATGCCGAGGCGATTCAAGGCGCGACCGACACGGGCGTCGAAGGCGCGTTCGATTTTGTCCAGCTGCGCCTCGACCCGACCGGGCACGCGGGTGACTTCCTGGGTGGCTTCGTCGATCTGGGTATTGGCGGCTTCGACAGCCTTGTCGAGGCGTTTCTTGCCACGCTTCTCGACGCCTTCACCGGCTTTCACCAGCTCCTTGAAATAGTCGGAGCCTTCCTGGCCGACACGGGCGTAGGCACCGATGCCCGCCAGCCAGATCTTGCGGGCGTAGCCGCGCACCTCACCCAGCGTGCTGCCTTGGGCGTCGTCTTTTTGCTTGAGATTCACTTTGGCCATGCTCTGCACCTCATGCTCATTCTAAGGGAGGGAGGAACTGCCCGGGGTGGTAGGGCTTGAGCGTGAAGGTAGGCGGAAAAATTAGAATCCTCACCCTAAGGTGGAGTCATGCAGCGTTTGCGTTTGCGTGGGAGCGGGCTTGCCCCGCGATAGCGCGAGCCCGGGCAATCGCTATCGCGGGGCAAGCCCGCTCCCACGATACCTGCTCCCACAAGGCCCGCGCCCGCAAACAGCAAGGAGCGCGCAGTGTCAGGCCAGCGCCTTGTCCAGCGCCCGCTCGATCTCGCCCTTGATGGTGCCGCTCATCATCGACAGCATCATGCCCAGCTTGAGCTCGACGCGGATGGTGTCCTCACCGATATGCACACTGCCGTTGGCGCCGCTGCGTTTCACATCGACACGATCACCGTTCCAGCTGGCCTTGAGGTCGTATTCGCGGGTCAGCTTGTCCACCAGCGCCTCGGCCTTGGCGCGGGCGGCTTCACGGCCGAGGGTGTGTTTGCGTTCGACGCTGATCTGGGTCATGCGGGTGATCCTGGATATGAAGACATAATCGCCATTATGCCCGCCCCCTTTGCATGACACACCCCGCCAAGACAAATCCGCCCGTAGCCCCTAGAATGGCCGTAATTTTTTTCTGGTGAAGCGATATGACCGACCAGCGCAAAGGCGACCACGCCGAACCCACCACCCACTTCGGCTACCAGGACGTTCCCGAGAGCCAGAAGGCGAAGAAAGTCGCCGAGGTGTTCCACTCGGTGGCCGCCAAGTACGACCTGATGAACGACGTGCTCTCCGGCGGCATGCACCGTCTGTGGAAGCGCTTCACCATCGAACTGTCCGGGGTGCGCAGCGGCAACCGGGTACTGGACATCGCCGGTGGCACCGGTGACCTGGCCGCCAAGTTCTCGCGCCTGGTCGGCCCGACCGGGCAGGTGGTGCTGGCCGATATCAACGAATCGATGCTCAAGGTCGGCCGCGACCGCCTGCTCGACCGCGGCGTGTCCGGCAATATCGAATTCGTCCAGGCCGATGCTGAAAAGCTGCCGTTCCCGGACAACCACTTCGACTGCGTGACCATCGCCTTCGGCCTGCGCAACGTGACGCACAAGGATGCGGCCATCCGCTCCATGCTGCGCGTGCTCAAGCCCGGTGGCCGCCTGTTGATCCTGGAGTTCTCCAAGCCGACCAACAAGCTGATGTCCAAGGCCTACGACGCCTACTCGTTCGCCTTCATGCCGCTGGCCGGCAAGCTCATCACCAACGACTCGGAAAGCTACCGCTACCTGGCCGAATCGATCCGCATGCACCCCGACCAGGAAACGCTCAAGAGCATGATGGTCGAGGCCGGCTTCGACCGCGTCACCTACCACAACATGACCAGCGGCATCGTCGCCGTGCACCGGGGGATCAAGCCCTGATGCTCCTGGCCGGCCTGCTCGCCAGCGTCGAGCACGGGCTCAACCGTGTCCTGCGCCTGGACAGCACCGCCCTCCCGCGCCTGGCGGCGCTGGAAGGCAAGGTGATCGAGATCGACTGCGTGCAGCCGGCCCTGAAGCTGTTCGTGCTGCCCGACGAGGAAGGCCTGATGCTTGCCGCCCATTGGGAAAGCGAGGTCGACTGCACCCTGCGCGCCCCCGCCGGGCGTCTGGCGCAGTTGGCGCTGGCCAAAGACAAGACCGCGGTACTGCACAGCCCCCAGGTCGAGCTGCATGGCGACAGCGCCGTGCTGCTCGACCTGTTCGGCATCCTGCAGGACCTGGAACTGGACTGGGAACACGAGTTGCAGCGTTGGCTGGGGCCGGTGCCCACCGCGCTGATCGCCGGCCACCTGCGCCTGCGCGCGCGCTGGACCCGCCAGGGCCTGGCCCGCTTCGGCGAGAATCTGTCCGAGTACCTGGCCGAGGAATCGCGTACCCTGGTCGGCAAACGCGAAGCCGAAGCGGCATTCAGCGAACTCGATACGCTGAAGGTCGATATCGAACGCCTCGAGGCACGCCTGCGCCGCCTCGCCCACACTCTTGATACCAGCGATAACGCATGAAGCTGCTCGCCGTCCGCCGTCTGTTGCGCATCCAGCGCGTCGTGATCCGCTACCGCCTCGATGACCTGCTGTTCGAACAACCCCTGCTGCCTTGGTGGCTGGCCAGCCTGCGCCTGCTGATGCCGTGGCGCTGGTTGCCGCGCAAGCCCCTGGAGCTGAGCCGCGGCGCACGCCTGCGCCTGGCGCTGCAGGACCTGGGGCCGATCTTCATCAAGTTCGGCCAGTTGCTCTCCACCCGCCGCGACCTGCTGCCCACCGACATCGCCGACGAGCTGATGCTGCTGCAGGACCGCGTGCCACCGTTCGACCCGCAGCACGCCGTGGCGCTGATCGAAGCACAGCTCGGTGCCAAAGTGGGCGAGGTGTTCAGCCGTTTCGACGTTGAGCCGCTGGCCTCGGCTTCGGTGGCCCAAGTACACGCCGCACGCCTGAAGAGCGGTGAGGAAGTGGTGGTCAAGGTGGTGCGCCCAGGCCTGAAACCGGTCATCGCCCAGGACCTGGCCTGGCTGTTCCTGATCGCCAAGGCCGCCGAGCGCGCCTCGGCCGATGCCCGTCGCCTGCACCCGGTGGAAATCGTCGGCGACTACGAAAAGACCATCTACGACGAACTCGACCTGCTGCGCGAGGCCGCCAATGCCAGCCAGTTGCGGCGCAACTTCGAAGGCTCCGAGCTGATGTACGTACCGCAGGTCTACTGGGACCTGTGCCGGCCCAAGGTGCTGGTGATGGAGCGTATCTATGGCGTGCCGGTCACCGACATGGCGACGCTCGCCGACCAGCGCACCGACATGAAGATGCTGGCCGAGCGCGGCGTCGAGGTGTTCTTCACCCAAGTGTTCCGCGACAGCTTCTTCCATGCCGACATGCACCCCGGCAACATCTTCGTCAGCACGGTCAAGCCGTGGAGCCCGCAGTACATCGCCATCGACTGCGGTATCGTCGGCAGCCTCACTGCCGAGGACCAGGACTACCTGGCCCGCAACCTGATCGCCTTCTTCAAGCGCGACTACCGCCGCGTGGCCCAGCTGCATATCGATTCGGGCTGGGTACCGGCGCAGACCAAGGTCAACGAGTTCGAAGCGGCGATCCGCACCGTGTGCGAGCCGATCTTCGAAAAGCCGCTCAAGGATATCTCCTTCGGCCAGGTGCTGATGCGCCTGTTCCAGACGGCCCGACGCTTCAACATGGAGGTCCAGCCACAGCTGGTATTGCTGCAAAAGACCCTGCTCAATATCGAAGGCCTAGGCCGCCAGCTCTACCCCGACCTGGACCTGTGGAGCACCGCCAAGCCCTTCCTCGAACGCTGGATGCGCGAGCGCATGAGCCCGAAAGCGGTAATCGGCAACCTCTACAGCCAGGCCGAGCAACTGCCGCACCTGGCCGACATGACCCGCGACCTGCTCGAACGCCTGTCGCAACCGCACCTGCACGACCCGCAACTGCCCGAGCGCCGCCGCGCCGGCGACAACTGGGCGCTGCGCCTGCTTGGCGCCGGGCTGCTCGGTGGTGGCGCCACCCTGGCGGCCGGTGCGGCCAGCCTCAGCGCCCCGGCCGCCTGGCCCGCGTGGTTGATGCTGGCAGCGGGCCTGTACCTGATCGTGCGCCGATAGCCAGCCGCGTCGCTGGCTGGCACACTAGCGCACAGGGGCCCGGTACGGGAGCGGGCCCGGTTTGGAGTCGACGATGAAAGACTGGCTGGACGAGATCAAGTGGAACAGCGATGGCCTGGTACCGGCGATCGCCCAGGACCACAAGACCGGGCGCGTGCTGATGATGGCCTGGATGAACCGTGAATCCCTCGCCCTGACCGCCGCCGAGCATCGCGCCATCTATTGGTCGCGCTCGCGGGGCAAGCTGTGGCGCAAGGGCGAAGAGTCGGGCCATGTGCAGAAGCTGCACGAAATGCGCTTGGACTGCGACGCCGACGTGATCATCCTGATGGTCGAGCAACTGGGCCATATCGCCTGCCATACCGGCCGCGAAAGCTGCTTCTATCGCGTGTTCGAAGACGGCCAGTGGAAAATCGTCGATCCGGTCCTCAAGGATCCGGACGCCATCTATAGCGCAGGGCATTGACATGAGCGACACGCTAGACCGCCTCGCCGAGGTGCTGGAAGAACGCAAGCACGCGGCGCCCGACAGCAGCTACGTGGCCAGCCTGCATCACAAGGGCCTGAACAAGATCCTCGAGAAGCTCGGCGAAGAGTCCATAGAGACCATCATCGCTGCCAAGGATGCCGCCGTCAGCAAGGATTACAGCGATGTCATCTACGAGACCGCGGACCTGTGGTTTCATAGCCTGGTCATGCTCAGCGCGCTGGGCCAGCATCCGCAGGCGGTGCTCGACGAACTGGAGCGCCGCTTCGGCCTTTCCGGCCATGACGAGAAGGCCGCCCGTCAGCCACAGGCCTGACCGCGCGTATTTGTAGGAACGGGCTCACCCCGCGATAGCGCCGGTTCCGGCTGACATACATTTTTCAGGAGTACGAAATGGGTATTTTTGACTGGAAACACTGGATCGTCCTGCTGGTCGTCGTGGTGCTGGTGTTCGGCACCAAGAAACTGAAGAACTTCGGCAGCGACCTGGGCGAATCGATCAAGGGCTTCCGCAAGGCCATGAACGAAGAAGAAGCCAAGCCGGCCGAGCAGGCCCCACCGCCGGCGCAGCCCGTTCCGCCTGTGCAGAACACCGCGCAGCAGGCCCAGGGCCACACCATCGAGGGCCAGGCCCAACCGGTTCAAGAGCCGCAGCGGAAAGACTGACCCATGTTCGGTATCAGTTTCAGCGAGCTGCTGCTCGTCGGCCTGGTCGCCCTGCTGGTGCTCGGCCCTGAGCGCCTGCCGGGAGCCGCGCGCACTGCCGGGCTGTGGATCGGTCGCCTCAAGCGCAGCTTCAACGCGATCAAGATGGAGGTCGAGCGCGAGATCGGCGCCGATGACATCCGCCGCCAGCTGCACAACGAGCACATCCTGCAGATGGAGCAGGAGGCCAAGCGCATCCTCAACCCCCTGGCGCCACCCGCGCAGCCGCCGGCCAACGCTGAAACGCCTGCCGCACCTGCCGCCGATGCCGCCCCCGCGCAGCCGGCCGCAGCACCACCCTCCGAACCGCCACAACCGCCGCGAGCCCCATGAGCGAGAATCCGGAAACCGACCAGCCGATGCCGCTGGTCTCGCACCTGACCGAGCTGCGCACCCGCCTGCTGCGCTGCGTCGCCGCCATTTTCCTGATCTTCGCCGGGCTGTTCTCCTTCGCCCAGCAGATCTACACCCTGGTCTCGGCGCCGCTGCGCGAGCACTTGCCGGCCAACGCGACGATGATCGCCACCGATGTGGCCTCGCCGTTCCTGACGCCGTTCAAGCTGACCATGATCGTCTCGCTGTTCCTGGCGATCCCGTTCATCCTCCAACAGATCTGGGGTTTCATTGCCCCCGGCCTGTACCGCCATGAAAAGCGCATCGCCATCCCGCTGTTGGTGTCGAGCATCTTCCTGTTCTACGCCGGCATGGCCTTCGCCTACTTCCTGGTGTTCCCGCTGATCTTCGGCTTCTTCGCCAGCGCCACGCCCGAAGGCGTGTCGATGATGACCGACATTTCCAGCTATCTCGACTTCGTCATGACCCTGTTCTTCGCCTTCGGGGTCGCCTTCGAAATCCCCGTGGCGGTAGTGCTGCTGGTGTGGATTGGCGTGGTCGACGTGCAGTACCTGAAGAAGATCCGCCCGTACGTGATCATCGGCTGCTTCGTGGTCGGCATGATCCTCACCCCGCCGGACATCTTCTCCCAGACCCTCCTGGCCGTGCCCATGTGGATGCTGTTCGAGGTCGGCGTGCTGTGCGGCAGCCTGATCCGCAAGCGCAGCCACGCCCATGAAGAAACCGGCAACGACCACAACGACCAGCCGCCTGCGACCCAACCGTGAACCTGTTGCTCCTTGAAGAGGCCGACTTCGTGTCGGCCGACCGTGTTGTCCTGGCCGATCGCCGCTTCACCCATATGCAGGAGATCCATCGCGTGGCGGTGGGCGACAGCCTGCGCGTCGGGCGCATAGGCGGGCTGATGGGCAAGGCCGAGGTCATCCGCCTCGAAGGCCACGAAGCCGAACTGCGGGTGGCCTTCGACCAGCCCCCGCCGGCCAAACTGCCACTGACCCTGGTGCTGGCCGTGCCACGGCCGAAGATGCTGCGCCGGCTGTTCCAGACGGTCGCCACCCTGGGCGTGCCACGGCTGATTCTGGTCAACAGCTACAAGGTCGAGAAGAGTTTCTGGCAGACGCCGTTCCTCCAGCCCGAGACCATCCGCGAAAACCTCATTCTCGGTCTGGAGCAAGCTCGTGACACGGTGCTGCCGGAGGTGATCATCGAGAAGCGCTTCAAGCCCTTCGTCGAAGACCGCCTGCCCGCCATCGCCGCCGAAACCCTCGGCCTGGTCGGGCATCCTGGCCCCTACCCCGCTTGCCCTCGGGCAGTTGAAGGCCCGGTAACCCTGGCGATCGGCCCGGAGGGCGGCTGGATTCCCTATGAAGTCGATCTGCTGGGCAAGGCTGGCCTGGAGCCTGTGCAGTTGGGGGATAGGATCCTGCGCGTGGAGACGGCTGTAACAGCGTTGCTTTCGCGAATTTTCTGACAGACTGGTCAGCTTTTTCCCATCAAGTTTCCCCGCCGTGCGCCGATGCCCTATGCAACAAAACAATAATCCGCACTGCCACGCGCCGGGGAGTCGTCTATGTACCGTTGGTTTGCCCAGTCATTGGGAAATGTAAGCGTCAATCGCAAATTGGGGATCGGCTTCGGCCTGGTGCTGCTGCTCACTCTGGGCATCACCTTCACCGGTTGGCTGGGCATCGACAGCGTCACCAGCCGTGGCGACAAGCTCGGCAACATCTCGGTGATCCACCAGTACACCCAAGACCTGCGTCTCGCCCGCCTGGCCTACGAGCGCAGCCGTGATGACGCTTCCGTGGCCGAGCTGGAGAAGGCCCTGGCCAATCTTGAGCGCCAAGTACAGTTCATGATCGGCCAGATCGAACTGCCCGCCGACCGCCAGCGTCTGGACAAGCAACAGGACGCCGTACGCCAATACCAGCAAGCCTTTGCCGAGCTCAGGCAGGCCGGCCAGCACCGCGAGGCCAGCCGCGGCACCCTGGGCGACAGCGCCGACAAGGCCGCCGACCTGATCGGCAAGGTCCAGCAGCGCCTGTTGCAGGGCGGGGATATCCAGCAGTACCAGGAAGCTGTGCAGGTCGCGGCGCTGCTGCAGCAGGCGCGCTTCCAGGTACGCGGCTACACCTACAGCGGCAAGGCCGAATTCCAGCAGACCGCGCTCACTGCCATCGACCAAGCCCTGACCGTGCTCAAGGCCCTGCCCGCCAGGCTCCCGGCCGAGTTCGCCGCCAGCCTTGGCGATGCTGCCAGCGCGCTGGCCGCCTACCGCGACGCGGTGAACCAGTTCGGTAACGCCCAGGCGGCCAGCGAGCAGGCGCTGACGCGCATGTCCGCACAGGGCCAGGTGCTGCTGGACACCAGCCAGGCAATGACCGTTTCGCAAACCACCGTGCGCGACCAAGGCACCCAGCAGGCCAAGACCCTGCTGGCCGGTGCCACGGCGCTGGCCTTGCTGCTTGGCGTGCTTGCCGCGTTCGCCATTACCCGGCAGATCATCGTGCCCCTGCGCCAGACCCTCGCCGCCGCAGAACGCGTGGCCGGTGGCGACCTGCGCCAGGACCTCAAGGCCGACCGGCGCGACGAGCTGGGCCAGTTGCAGGCCAGCATGCAGCGCATGACCCAGAGCCTGCGCGAGCTGATCGGCGGCATCGGCGACGGCGTGACGCAGATCGCCAGTGCTGCCGAGGAACTGTCGGCGGTCACCGAGCAGACCAGCGCCGGGGTCAACAACCAGAAAGTCGAGACCGACCAGGTCGCCACCGCCATGAACGAGATGGCCGCCACCGTCCAGGAAGTGGCGCGCAACGCCGAACAGGCCTCGGAAGCGGCGCTGATGGCCGACCAGCAGGCCCGCGAGGGTGACAAGGTGGTGGGCGAGGCGATCAGCCAGATCGAGCGCCTGGCCAGCGAAGTGGTCAACTCCAGCGAAGCGATGAACCAGCTCAAGGCCGAGAGCGACAAGATCGGCAGTGTGCTCGATGTGATCAAGTCGGTGGCTCAGCAAACCAACCTGCTGGCGCTCAACGCCGCCATCGAAGCGGCCCGTGCGGGCGAGGCAGGCCGTGGCTTCGCCGTGGTCGCCGACGAAGTGCGCAGCCTGGCCCAGCGCACCCAGCAGTCCACCGAAGAGATCGAGGAGCTGATTGCCAGCCTGCAAAACGGCACCGAGCGCGTGGCCGGTGTCATGGACAGCAGCCGCGCCCTCACCGACAGCAGCGTGGAACTGACGCGCCGCGCCGGAGATTCGCTGGGCACCATCACCCGCACCGTGTCGTCGATCCAGTCGATGAACCAGCAGATCGCCACCGCCGCCGAGCAACAGAGCGCCGTGGCCGAAGAGATCAACCGCAGCGTGATGAACGTGCGCGATATCTCCGACCAGACCTCCGCAGCCAGCGAGGAGACGGCAAGCTCCAGCGTCGAGCTGGCGCGCCTGGGGACTCACCTGCAGGGTCTGGTGGGGCGTTTCAGGCTCTAGACTGCAGCTTGCGGGCTGTAGGCTTTGCCCTTCAGCCCGCAAGGACTTTTCCTACCCTATTTACAGGTCCAGTCCGACGGACTCCCTGCCGATGAGCAAGGGTCATAGCGGCAACATAGCGCTATGGCCATTTCTCAATTGGACGGAGACCTGCCATGTTCGGATACCTTGACCGTCAGCTCGGCAACCTTGGCGTCGGGCTCAAGCTCGCCCTGGGCTTCACCGTGGTGCTGCTGCTCACCCTGGCCACCACACTCAGCGGCTGGCGCGCCCTGGACGGCGCCATCGAGCGCTCGGAGCAGCTCAGCGACATCGGCCAACTCAACGACTTGACCCGAGACCTGCGTGCCGAGCGCATCACTTACCGGGTGCTTGCCGACGACGTCAGCAAGGCCCGCATCGCGACCATCCTGGAGCAGTTGCACGACCGCCTGACCCTGCTGCAACAACGCAGCGGCGTCGATTCGTCGCGGCAGATGCTGAACCAGAAACTGCAGCTGCTGCAGCGCCTGAAGGCCGACTTCGCCATCCTGCAAGGCACCGTGGACAGCCGCGAAGGCTTGCGTGCGGCGATGCAGGCGCAGGCAGGCGTGCTCGAAGCCGTGATCGACGAACTGCAGACCCAGGCCTTGCTCAAGCTGCCCGGCGATGGCCAGCAAGGCAGCGTAGTCGGGCTTATGGATACCCTGGGCCGTCATATCGAGTCCGCCAGCCAGCAAAGCCAAGTGCCGGCCTATACCTACTCGCCCCAGGACAGTTTCGCCAGCATGGGCGATGCCGCGCTGCAGGCGGCGAACGTCAGCCTGGGACAGTTGCTGCGGGCCATTGCCCCACTGGAACTGCCCGCCACATTGACCCAGCGGCCACAGGTGGAATTGGACCGCTATCGCGACACCCTGCGCCAATACCGCGAGGCTGCGCTCAAGGTTGAGCAACTGCAGGACGGCATGGAGAAAATGGGCGACGAACTGCAGGCCGTGAGCCGTGAACTGAGCGAGCGCAAGGTCGAGCAGCGCGACAACGAGGCCCTGGCCGACCGTTCGTTGCTGACCAGCGTGGCCGTGTTGGCGCTGGTGTTCGGCATCCTGGCCGCCTGGCTGATCACCCGACAGGTGACTCAACCTCTGCGTCAGGTGCTGTCCCAGGCCGCGCGCATCGCCCGTGGCGATCTCAGCCAAGTACAGACGGTGCACCGCCGTGACGAGATGGGCCAGCTGCAGACCAGCATGCGCGAGATGACCTTGAGCCTGCGCGAGCTGCTCGGCGGCATCGATCAGGGCGTCGGCCAGTTGTCCAAGGCAGCGGCAGAGCTGGCCTGCGCCAGCGTGGATACGCGCGAGCGCATCAGCCAGCAGCGCGAAGAGACCGATCAGGTGGCCACGGCCATGAACCAGATGAGCGCCACGGTACAGGAAGTCGCGCAGAACGCCGAACAAGCCTCGCTGGCGGCAACCACCGCCGATCATCAGGCACAGCTGGGCGATCAGGTGGTGGCTGAAGCCATCGCCCGCATCGAGCAACTGGCAAGCCAGATGGACCGCTGCCTCACCGCGATGGGCCACCTGGCCGGTGAAAGCCAGCGCATCGGATCGATTCTAGATGTGATCAAGTCGG
This sequence comes from Pseudomonas sp. 2848, assembly GCF_003253945.1. Classification (NCBI taxonomy): domain Bacteria; kingdom Pseudomonadati; phylum Pseudomonadota; class Gammaproteobacteria; order Pseudomonadales; family Pseudomonadaceae; genus Pseudomonas; species Pseudomonas sp. 2848. Next base: position 291,809 of record NZ_QKZD01000006.1, on the reverse strand, counting down.
TTTCCGAGCAGACCAACCTCCTGGCGCTAAACGCCGCCATCGAAGCAGCCCGGGCGGGGGAAGCAGGGCGTGGCTTCGCCGTGGTGGCCGACGAAGTGCGCGGCCTGGCCCAACGCACGCAGCAGTCGACCGAGGAAATCGAGCTGCTGATCGACAGCCTGCACCGTGGTACCGACGAGGTCACCGGCCTGCTCGACGACAGCAAGAGCCTGACCGGGCAGAGTGTCGAGCTCAGCCGCAAGGCGGGTGCCGCGCTGGGGCAGATCACCGAAACGGTATCGAGCATCCAGGGCATGAACCAACAGATCGCCACGGCCAGCGAGCAACAGAGCGTGGTTGCCGAGCAGATCAACCGCAGCGTGATCAATGTACGTGATGTGTCGGACCAGACCAGTGCGGCCAGTGAGCAGACCGCTGCTTCAAGCGGGGAACTGGAGCACTTGGGGCAGCAGTTGCGGGGCATGGTGGGGCGGTTCAGCCTTTAGGCCTTCCGGCCGTGCGTTCAAATCTCCAGCCCCGGGCTTTGGCTTTGGCTTTGGCTTTGGCTTTGGCTTTGGCTTTGGCTTTGGCTTTGGCTTTGGCTTTGGCTTTGGCTTTGGCTTTGGCTTTGGCTT
>NZ_QKZD01000006.1:0-291189 GCF_003253945.1 Pseudomonas sp. 2848 | reverse complement strand
CCCGGGCTTTGGCTTTGGCTTTGGCTTTGGCTTTGGCTTTGGCTTTGGCTTTGGCTTTGGCTTTGGCTTTGGCTTTGGCTTTGGCTTTGGCTTTGGCTTTGGCTTTGGCGATCAGAAGGTTCCCCCACAGCCCACTAGCGACAGCTGCGTCAGCCCAGGCGCCGCCCGTAACTTCGCGACTTCAGGAGGCCGAACGCAGGTCTTGCGCAGGGAGGTGACGGGCATGGATGCCCGTCAAGCGCTGCGCCCCAGGATGGGGCGTTCAGCGCGGTCCTCCCGGGAGCAAGGCCGGAGTGAGGGAACCCGGAGCGAAGCGGAGGGCCGGATGAATGGAGCGCAGCGTTTTTTGGTTACTTTTTGTCGCGTTTGACAAAAAGTGACTCGCCGGGTGGCGAAAGGGTGACTATGCGTCATTATAGCAAATGAATGCGCTTACAACTGTAAAAACCCACACCAATCGCATTTGACTTTGACTTTGACTTTGACTTTGACTTTGACTTACACAGCGTATGTTTTGAAAGTTATATGCGCATTCATTCGCCATGTCGACGCACAGTCACCTTTTCGCCTTTACGGCGACCTCCTTTTCTCTTGGGAAAAGGAGGCAAAACCGTTCGGCTCCGTTCATCCGGCCCCTACGCTTCGCTCCGGGGTCCCCTCACTCCGGGCTCGCTCCGGGAGGACGCGCCGACGGGCCATCCATGGCCTGATCGGCGCTTGACGGGCATCCATGCCCGTCACCTCCCTGCGCAAGCCCTCCGTTCGGCCTCCTGAAGTCGCAATTTGTGTCGCCTGATCTATCGCGCACTTAGAAGCAAGATCAAGATCAAGAGAGAGCGTTCTTTAATTGGAGGCTAGAGATATTTCGACAGCCAAGCCTCTCACCAATATATGGCAAGAGGCCTGAACAGTTTGATCAGATATATTGCACCCACGAATTACGCAGGCCTCAAAACCCTCACAAAACTTGCCGCAAGAACGCCTGGGCCCGTGGGTCCTTCGGCGCGGCGAAGAACTGCTGGGGCGGCGAATCCTCCAGCAGCTTGCCATGGTCGAAGAACAACACACGGTCAGCTACTTCCCGGGCGAAGCCCATTTCGTGGGTGACACAGACCATGGTCATGCCTTCTTGGGCCAGGGTCTTCATCACATCGAGCACTTCACCGACCATTTCCGGGTCGAGCGCTGAGGTCGGTTCGTCGAACAGCATCACCTTCGGCTCCATGGCCAGGGCGCGGGCAATGGCCACCCGCTGCTGCTGGCCGCCAGAAAGGCGCGACGGGTACTCGTTGGCCTTCTGCGCGATACCGACCTTTTCCAGCAACGCCCGGGCCTTGGCTTCCCGATCGGCCTTGTTGCGCTTGCGTACCACCTTCTGCGCCAGGCACAGGTTCTCTAGCACGGTCATGTGCGGGAACAGGTTGAAGTGCTGGAACACCATGCCGACTTCACGGCGGTAGGCGTTGATGTCGGTCTTCGGGTCGTCCAGCTGCACGCCGTTGATGGACACATGGCCCTGGTCGAAATGCTCAAGGCCGTTCAGGCAACGCAGGAAAGTGGACTTGCCCGAGCCGGACGGGCCCAGCACCACCACCACTTCGCCCTTGGCGACCTGGGTGGTGACGTTGTCCACCGCACGCACTACCTGGCCGCGGGTGTCGAAGACTTTCAGCAGGTCACGGACTTCAATCACTTTGCGCAAGCCTCCGCTCAAGCCGGCTGGCGATGTGCGACAGCGGCAGGTTGATCAGCAGGTACAGGCCCGCCACGCAGAACCAGATCTCGAAGGTCGAGAACGAGGTGGTGATGGCCTCGCGACCGCTCTTGGTCAGCTCGGTGATGGCGATCACCGACACCAGCGAGGTGTCCTTGACCAGGCTGATGAACTGCCCGGCCAGCGGTGGCAACACGCGCTTGAAGGCCTGGGGCAGGATCACATGGCGCATCGACTGGGCGCCGTTCAGGCCCAGCGAGCGTGCCGCCTCGTTCTGGCCCTTGGCGATCGACTGCACCCCGGCGCGGACGATCTCGGCGACGTAGGCGCCGGTGAACAGTGCCAACGCCGCTACCCCGGCAAACTCCCGGGACAGGTTGAGCACGGTGCCGATGAAGAAGTAGAAGATGAAGATCTGCACCAGCAGCGGCGTGCCGCGCACCAGTTCGACATAGACCGTGGACAGGTCACGCAGGGTGGGGTTGCTCGACAGCCGGCAAAGCCCGGCGAACAGGCCGATCACCAGGCCCAGGGCGCCGGAGATGACCGAGATCCACAGCGTGGTCCAAAGGCCCCAGGCCAGGGGACCAGCGGCCCAGTGACGGGTGACGCCGATGGCATCGCCCTCGGCGACGTCGTCGCCACGGGTCAGCAGCATGCTGTCCTTGGCCACTTCGACGACCTGGGTGTCGCCGCTCTCGTCCTTCAGGGTGACCCGGGCGTTGTCGCCGGACACCACGATTTCCTCGACCGTGCCAGGATTGGCGGCACGCTGGGTTTCCTCGGCCTTGTAGGCGAAGTATTGCGGAACGCGGTTCCAGCGCCACTCGTAGGAAATCATCGAGGTGGCCAGGTACAGACTGATCGCCAGGCCCACCAGGACCAGCGCGGTCAGCCCGTGCCAGGGCCACTGTGCTTTCTTGTGTTTGATCACGTGGGGTACTTCCGTAAATGCGAACGCGCAGGGCTTGCCTGCGCGTCGAGGTCAGCGCTCGGGTTTTCGACCCGGGCCTTATTCCATTTCCTTCAGCCAATCCTTGCTCTTGAACCACTTGTCGTGGATACGATCGTAGGTCCCGTCATGCTTGATCTGGTGCAGGAAGTTGTTGATGTAGTTGATGCTGTCGTAATCGCCCTTCTTCAGCCCGAAGGCCAGTGGCTCGTAGGTGAAGGGCTCTTCCAGGAACACCAGTTTGCCGGCGCCGGCCTTCTCCACCGCCACCACGTTGTAGGGCGAGTCGTAGACGAAGGCGTCGGCCTTGCCGTTGACCACGTCCATCACCCCTTCCTGCTCGTTGTCGTAGCCGTGGTACTTGGCCTTGCCGATCAGCTTTTTCGCGACCATCTCACCGGTGGTGCCAAGCTTGGAGGTGAGGCGATATTTCTCGTTGTTCAGGTCCTTGTATGACTTGATCTCGCCCGCCAGCTCCTTGCGGATCAGCAGGGTCTGGCCGACGACGATGAAGGGCTCGCTGAAGTTCAGGCGCAGGTTGCGCTCCTGAGTCAGGGTCATGCCGCTACCGATGAAGTCGAACTTGTCGGTCATCAGCGCCGGGATGATGCCGTCGTAGGCGGTGGAGACCATCTCCAGCTTGACGCCCATGGACTTGGCCATGGCCTTGAGGATGTCGACTTCGAAGCCGATGATCTCGCCACGTTTGTTGGTCATTTCGAACGGCATGTAGGTCGGGTCCATGCCCACACGCAGGGTGCCGCGCTTGACCGCGTCATCGATGGCGCCGGCCTGGGCGGTGGCTACCGCGATCAGGGCGGTCGCACCTACCAGCAGTCGCGACAGGTATTTCTTCATCATCACCAAGTCCCCTAGCAAGAAGTACGCAGATTTTTCTTGTAAGCACGGTCCTATAGACCGATGCGTAATGTCGGGACGGATGCTAACGCATGCGAAGGCCGGGACCTAGAGCCGGCGGGGACTTTGTTGGCCAAAAATCGATGAGGGAAAAACAATCGCGGGGCACGTCGGGCCGCCGCATCGCCGCTCCCACGCACCGTTGATACGGCGTGGGAGCGGCGATGCGGCGGCCCGACGTGCCCCGCGATTATCGGTGCGACGCAATCATGCCAGTGCTGGCTGGACCACGTGCTCCGGATGCAGCGGCAGCAACGGCGAGTGCGGATCGTTGGCGATGGAAGCGCGCCATACATCGATCCACGCCGTGTTGTGCCCGGCCCATACCTGCTCGTGCAGGCGCGATAGCGCCACCGGGTCGCTGAGCAGCGCCAGGCGGGTGTTCAGGTCCAGGCCTTGTGGCCCCACTTCCAGCGCCTTGGCCACGCGCTCAACACGCAGCGCCTCGATCGGCGCCGCCTGGCCGTGACGCGCAGTGGCCATGGCACAGGCCAGGGCGTTCTGGCGTGGGTCGACCACGGCCCGCACGAAGCCGTCGTGCAGGGCATGCCAGCGGTTCTCGTGGGTGTACTGGTCGGTGGCCAGCAGTTCCTGCGGCGTCGCATATTCCTCGGGGATGAGGAACAGCTTCTCGTCCTTGGCCGCCAGGCCCAGGCGGGTGCGGCTGGAGATCACCGAGACCGGGATCGACAGCACCAGCGAGCCAACGATCGGCGCCAGCCACCACAGGAAGCTCGGGTTCAACCAAGCCACCAGGCCGGCCCAGGCGATGCCCAGCAGGGTCTGCGGACCATGGCGACGTACCGCCTCGCTCCACGGGGTCGAGTCATCGTCACGCTGCGGCGAGTTCCAGGTCGCGGCCCAGCCGAGGAACGCGGCCAGCACGAAGCGGGTGTGGAAGATCATCCGCACCGGCGCCAGCAGCATGGAGAACAGCATCTCCATCAGCATCGACAAGGTGACCTTGATGCGCCCGCCAAACTCGGTGGCACCCTTGGCCCAGATCAAGATGACGCTGAGCAGCTTGGGCAGGAACAGCAGCACGATGGTCGTGGAGAACAGCGCGATGGCTTTTTCCGGGTGCCACTGCGGCCACAGCGGGTAGAGCTGGAAAGGTTCGATGAAGTATTGCGGCTCCATCAGAGTATTGGTCGCCAGCAGTGCGGTCGACAGCACCAGGAACAGGAACCACAACGGCGCCGACAGGTACGACATCACCCCGGTGAGGAACACCGCGCGATGCACCGGGTGCATGCCCTTGACCAGGAACAGGCGGAAGTTCATCAGGTTGCCGTGGCACCAGCGACGGTCGCGCTTGAGCTCGTCGAGCAGGTTCGGCGGCAGTTCTTCGTAGCTGCCCGGCAGGTCGTAGGCGATCCACACGCCCCAACCGGCCCGGCGCATCAGTGCGGCTTCGACGAAGTCGTGGGAAAGGATCGCACCGGCAAACGCGCCCTTGCCCGGCAATGGCGCCAGGGCGCAGTGCTCGATGAATGGCTTCATGCGGATGATCGCGTTGTGGCCCCAGTAGTGCGACTCCCCCAGCTGCCAGAAGTGCAGGCCGGCGGTGAACAGCGGGCCGTATACGCGGGTAGCGAACTGCTGCATGCGCGCATAAAGGGTATCCATGCCCGAAGCTTTTGGCCCGGTCTGGATGATGCCGGCGTCCGGATTGGCCTCCATCAGGCGCACCAGGCTGCTCAGGCACTCGCCGCTCATGACACTGTCGGCGTCGAGCACGACCATGTACTTGTACTCGCCGCCCCAACGACGGCAAAAGTCGTCGAGGTTACCGCTCTTGCGCTTCACCCGGCGCCGGCGACGACGGTAGAAGATGCGGCCGAAGCCCTTGGTCTCGCGACACACGTCGAGCCAGGCCTGTTGTTCGGCCACGGCGATATCGGTGTCGTTGGTATCGCTGAGCACGAAGAAGTCGAAGCGGTCGAGGTTGCCGCTGGCAGCCACCGACTCGAAGGTGGCGCGCAGGCCTGCGAACACCCGTGGCACGTCTTCGTTGCAGATCGGCATCACCAGCGCGGTACGCGCCTCGGCGGGAATCGGCTCGTTGCCGGCGCTGCTGCCGGAAATCTTGTACTTGTCACGCCCGGTGAGCAGCTCGAGGAAGCCCATCAGCGCGGTCCAGAAGCCCGCCGATACCCAGCAGAACAGGATGCCGAAGAGGATCAGGATGGACGTCTGCAGCGCATACGGCCACACCTGCACCACGGTGTCCCACAGAGGCTGGTGGATGACTTCGTCGAGGTCGACGAACGACCAGCCCTGGTAAGGCAGGATGCCCTTCATGTACCAGCCGGCGACAATGGTCTGCCCGATCATCAAGGTCAGCAGGATGTAGCGGCGGATCGAGCCGACCGTGCGCCAGCGCGCCGGCGGCAGCTCGCGCTTGGGCGGCTGCGGGGCGTTGGTGCGACCGGTCATGCGCCGCCACATGCGGATCAGCACGTTGGTGCGCCACGGCTCGGGCACGACCTTGGTGCGTTTGATCGGTGGGGCGATCTTCAGGCACAGGCGGCCGCTGCCATCGACGCCGAGCATCTCGGCCTCTTCCAATTCGGCGGCGCTGCCTACGGTAAGACGGGCACCCACCGAAGCCTGGACGGCCTCGGCGGTGGCGGCGGCCGGGTTGGCCGCCAGGCGTTGGTGCAGCTCGCTGAACGAAGTGCAACGGGCGAGTTCCGCGCGTTGCTCATCGCTCAGAGGGAGGTGGGCCAGGTACTCGCCAAGCGATTCCGGCCTTGTGCTTGAGTTACTCATCGGCAGGCAACTGATAGCTCCAGGTCTCGGTCAGCACCTTCTCGGTGGTGGCCGGGGCCCCGTTGGTGGATGCCGCGTCGGCGGCGGGTTGCTCGGCAGCCTGCTCGGCCTTGGCTTTCTCAGCCTTGGCGTGGGCGTGCTTGGCCGCGGCCTTGTCCTGCTTGGTTTCCTTGGCAGGCTTCGGTTGCTCGACCGGCACGTCACGCAGCAGCGCGGCGCGCATCTCGGTGGACTTCTTCGGATCCTGCACCTTCAGGCGCAGGGTCAGGCGCCAGCCTTTGGTTTCCGGGTTGTAACGCAGATTGTTCTCGACCACTTCGGCGTTGTCGCCGACGCTGACCTGGCTGCGCACGGCGGTGTCCGCCGGCAACGCCGCAAGGTTCGGGCCGATGAAATCGACCAGCAGGGCAACACTACCGTCGGTCTGGCGGATCAGGTTGGACTGCTTGACGTCACCGGCAGAGCGCAGGGTCTGCTTGACCCAGCCCAGCTCCTGCGAGTGCAGCTGGTCTTCCTTGATGGTCCAGCGCAGGCGGTAGTCGTATTCGAACGGCTTGCCTGGCTCAGGCAGTTTTTCCGGGCTCCAGAAGGCCACGATGTTGTCATTGGTCTCGTCGGCGGTCGGAATCTCGACCAGGTCGACGGTGCCCTTGCCCCAATCACCCTTCGGCTCGATCCAGGCACTCGGACGCTTTTCGTACTCGTCGTCGAGGTCTTCATAGTCGCTGAAGGCGCGTTGGCGCTGGAGCAGGCCGAAACCACGCGGGTTCTCGACGCTGAAGTTGCTCACGGCCAGGTGTTTCGGGTTGTTCAGCGGGCGCCACAGCCACTCGCCGTTGGCGGCGTGGATGGCCAGACCTTCGGAATCATGCAGGGCCGGGCGGTAGTTCATGACCTTCGACGGCTGGTTGGGGCCGAACAGGTACATGCTGGTCAGCGGGGCGATGCCCAAACGGCTGACGTTTTCACGCAGGTAGACGCGCGACTTGACGTCGACCAGGGTGTCCTCGCCAGGGCGCAGGGTCAGCTTGTAGGCACCGGTGGAGCGCGGCGAGTCGAGCAGGGCGTAGATCACCAGGTGCTTGTCTTTCGGCTTGGGCTTCTCGATCCAGAATTCGCGGAAACGCGGGAATTCCTCGCCCGACGGCAGTGCGGTATCGATGGCCAGGCCACGGGCCGACAGACCATAGCGGTGGCCTTTGCCGACCACGCGGAAATAACTGGCGCCAAGCAGGGTCATGATCTCGTCCTGCTTGTCGGCCTTGTTGATCGGGTAGAGCACACGGAAGCCGGCATAGCCGAGGTTCTTGGTGGCATCAGCGTCATGGGGCACGTCACCGAACTCGAAGCGGCTCGGGTCGTACTTGATTTCCTTGACCTTGTTGGCGGTGATCTCGTTGATGGTCACCGGCGTGTCGAAGTGCATGCCCTGGTGATAGAAGGACAGCTTGAACGGCGTCTTGTCCTTGGCCCACTCGGCCTTTTCCTGCAGGAAGCGGATCTTCTGGTAGTCGGCGTACTTCATGTCGCGGAACACCGGTGGCAGGTTGCTCTTCGGTGCCTCGAACTTCTGACCGGCCAGATCCTTTGCCTTGGCTGCAACATCGTCCAGATTGAATGCCCACAGCTGGCCCGCGCTCATCAGGCCGACCAGCGCCACGCCGGCCAACAGGGCCTTGCGCAGCCGGATACCGGGGATTCTAGGTGCAATACAGGGGCTTACAATCACGAGCAATCCTCGCCGAAAACAGATCATGAAACCAACGGCCAGCGACAAATGCCGGGTTGGCGAGCACTGTTCGGACCCCGTGAGGGCGTAATGATTCCCCAAACGGATCCTGACAATGCTCGAGTCAAAGTGAAACGAACCTGCGAACGCAGGTTCATGCAGCGCGCGATTATCCAGCAGGTCGCGTTACAACGCATCAGGCTGAACAAACTATTTATCGTACAAAACCCCTTGTTTTCGCCAAACAAAGGGTTTTTTGACCTCATATTTGTAACATAAATGTTACCGGGCCATCATTGACCAGATGCACCTGCATGTCAGCGCCGAAGCGACCACTGGCCACCTGGGGATGCTGACCTTGTGCCTTATTCAAAAGATAGTCGAAAAGCGCCGCGCCAAGGGCCGGTGGCGCAGCTGTCGAGAAGCTCGGGCGCATGCCGTTGCGGGTGTCGGCGGCCAAGGTGAACTGCGAAACCAGCAACAGGCCACCGCCGACATCCTTGAGTGAGCGGTTCATCTTGCCCTGCTCGTCGCTGAACACTCGGTAGTTCAGCAGTTTATGCAGCAGTTTGTCGGCATGCTCGGGCGAATCGCCAGGCTCGACCGCCACCAGCGCCAGCAGCCCTTGGTCGATGGCCCCGACGATCTCCCCCGCCACTTCCACCCGTGCGCCACGCACACGCTGGATCAGCCCTTTCATGCCTCTTCCAGGGGCAGGTCGAGCAGGCGTCGCGCCATCTGGTCGGCCGCGCGTACCAGAGCGTCGGTGATACCCGGCTCGGAGGCGGCGTGGCCGGCGTCGCGGATCACCTTCAACTCACTGTTCGGCCAGGCTTGGTGCAGTTCCCAGGCGTTGTCCAGCGGGCAGATCACATCGTAGCGGCCATGCACGATCACCGCCGGCAGATGGGCGATCTTCGGCATGTCGCGGATCAGCTGATCCTGCTCGAGGAACGCGTTGTTGGTGAAGTAATGGCATTCGATGCGGGCGATCGACAGGGCGCGCTGGGGTTCGGAGAAGCGGTCGACCACCAACGGATTTGGCCGCAGGGTGGCGGTACGGCCTTCCCAGGTGGACCAGGCCTTGGCCGCGTGCATCTGGGCGATCTGGTCGTTGCCGGTCAGGCGCTTGTGGAAGGCCTTGACCAGGTCGCCACGCTCTTCCGGTGGAATCGGTGCGATGTAGTCCTGCCAGTAATCCGGGAACAGACGGCTGGCGCCCTCCTGGTAGAACCAGCTGATTTCCTGCGGGCGGCACAGGAAGATCCCGCGCAGGATCAGCCCATGCACGCGCTCAGGGTGGGTCTGGGCATAGGCCAGGGCCAGGGTGGAGCCCCAGGAGCCGCCGAACAGCACCCATTTGTCGATGCCGAGGTGCTCGCGGATGCGCTCCAGGTCCTCGACCAGATGCCAGGTGGTGTTGTTCTCCAGGCTCGCGTGGGGCGTGGAGCGGCCACAGCCGCGCTGGTCGAAGGTGATGATGCGGTACAGGTTGGGGTCGAAGTAGCAACGGCTCTGGGCGTCGCAACCGGCGCCCGGGCCGCCGTGGATGAACACCACGGGCAGACCTTCCGGCGAGCCGCTTTCATCGACGTACAGCACATGCGGCGCTTCCACGGCCAGATCGTGCCGGGCGTAGGGTTTGATCTGCGGGTAGAGGGTCTGCATCGCGCACTCCGTGTGAGGTTTGGTTCGGCCGTGGGCCATCATAAACCTGAATTGCGCTTTGAGCATGTGTCTAAGCAAGATCATCTTATGTGCAAGGCGCAGACACGGCTCAATAGCATGAGGGGACTCAATCAACACGAGATGCCCTCATGCTCGACCCGGCAAACGCTGCAACCTCCGAACCTAGTCTCTATCACCAACTGATCAGCCGCAAGTTACCCGCCTGGCTGATCGACGCTCAGCCGGAGCAACGGCAACTCCTGCGCCAAGCGGCAAGCCAACGCGACCCACAGCTCGAACGCGCATGCGAGGAGAACCCGGCGGTGGCCAAGGCACTGGCGCAAACCTATGGCCAGCACCTGCAAGCCGAAGCCAACCTGAAGACACTTCTGGCGGGCCTGCCACAGCTGGAGCAATACGCCACTGAACTGCTTTCGAACGCGATCCGCCAGCACTTCGACCAGCAGATCGAGGTTTCGACAACCTACCTGATGAATCTGACCAGGGCCGCGGCCATCAGAGAGACGCTGTCCAGCCTGACCAGCGACCCATTCGCCACTTCAGCCCGCGCCCTGAAGCTGGCGACTCAATCCCTGCTGCACAGCGCCCTGCAGAATTTCGAGGCCTTCGAAGCTCGACCTGGGGGCTTGAAAGCTGGCAACAAAGAGTCGGCCATCCTCGACAGGAACGATGTCAGTCCCGTCTCCCAGGCCGTCAGGCTGCCCATCACTGCAGAAGACTTTGCGGCGCTGGCACGTAAGCTGGATATCGGCGGCAAGTACCAGGCGCTGCTCGACGCGCTCGATCCCCCCGCCGACAAGCCAGACTCAGAAGCCGTTCGGACCGTATTCAAGGCTGCCGAAAGCTCTGCATTCTGCTTGCACGTTCACCACGCCTTTTTACTGGGCAAGATCGGCAAAGCCATCCACGATACCCTGCTGAAACTCGCGAGCGACGACAAAGTCGAACATGGCGGGCGCCCTGTGCTGTGTGGCAGCATCACGCTGTTGCACACCACTCTTACCGGCGCAATGACGATTGGAATCGACGCTCGCATCCCAACGGGTGCCGGGCGCTTCCCACCCGGCCCGGTGTATCCCTATGACGGCTGGCTGGTGCTTTACCTCCCAGGCCTCCCCGAGCCGCTGACCTGCCATGCATCCAGGGCCGATGCCGAAGTCTTCCTTGCCAAGCAGTTGCCAGCACTTCGCCAGGCGAGCCACCAGCAACTGATACCCGACCGGCACCGGAGCAGTTTCCTCGACAGACTCACCGACACGCTTGAACCCTATACCTGGAACGCCAGCGGCCAGTACAAGGAACGCCTACCCGCCCCCAACCCCCAGATCAGCCTGCACGTACACCCCTTCACCAGGTCGTGCATGGACGAGCGAGTCACTCAACGGCAGCAGCGCCTGCGCGACGATGGACTGTTCCACGCCGTACCGACGGCAACGATGGACCAGCAGACCGCCCGAAGGCACATGGCCTACTTCGAGGCTATCGCGTTAAATACCCTGAATTTCGCGGGCATGTTCATAGCACCGTTAGGTGCCGTGATGCTCGGTGTGACCGCAATGCAACTGGTCAACGAAACCTTCGAGGGTATTGGCAGCTGGCTCGACGGGGATCGCGAGCAAGCGCTGCAGTACCTGATGGATGTGATCGAGAACGTCGCCATCATGGCGGCGCTGGCGGCGGCTCACCGTGGCAGTGGCACACCGGTGGTCGAGCGAATATCGGTGCAGACACCGTCCTTCATCGAAGAGCTCCAACCCGTCGAGACGCCTGACGGTGAACGCCGCCTGTGGAAACCGGATCTGGCCCCCTTCCACCACGACACAGTACTGCCGGCCGGACTCAAGCCCGACGAATTCGGTTTGATCCACCACGAAGGCAAAACCTGGCTGCCGGTCGAGGACCGGGTGTATTCGCTCAAGCGCGCAGACAATGGGTATCGCCTCGAACACCCTGGCCGCACCAACAGCTACCAACCGACAGCGCTGCACAACGGCGCAGGGGCGTGGCTGCTTCCCACCGAGCAACCGCGTAGTTGGGCCGACATGCGTCTGTTCCGCAGGCTTGGACACCTGCAGGCCAGCTTCGATGAATGTGCCGCCGAGCAGATACTGCGTGTCAGCGGCACCGACGAGCACGTGCTGCGCAAGATTCTGTGTCACAACCAGAGGCTACCGGCGCTGCTGGAGGACACGATGGAGCGTTTTGCCATCGATCAGCACATACAGCAGGCGCTTCCCGAGGCCTCGATCATGGCGCGCAGCGCCGAGTTCAGGCACCGCACCCAGGCAGTCATCGTCCCCCTTTCCTCTCGCGCGGCGCTGCTTCGAAGGGTTTACCCGAATCTACCTGTCAGGCTTTGCGAAGAACTGGCGCGCAATGCCTCATACGCCGAACGACGCATGCTGACTGCAGGTAAGGTACCTGGTCGGCTGGCTGGGGAAATTCGGCTCTATCAACAACAGGTGCGGCTGGCCCGTGCCTACGAAGGCCTGTATCTGGATTCCACGCGTAGCTGGGACAGCGACCGCCTGGCCCTGCGCATGCTCGAACGGCTGCCAGGCTGGCCCGAGGACCTGCGGGTGGAGCTGCACCACCGCCAGGTATCCCCGGAACGTATCGACGCTATCGGCCCAAAGAAAACCAGCTCGACCGTATCGATCACCAGTGCCTGGGCAGGCTATCTGGAGACCCCGACGGCCGAGACCCCGGATGAGCAGATTCGCCCCCACGACAGCCTGTACGGCGCAGTGTTCGACGCGCTGACCGACTCACATAAATTGGCGCTGGGTATCGATTCGGCGTCAGCCCTGCAAGAACGGGTGCGGGACGCCCCCCTGCTACCGCGCGCCGAACTGCGCAAAGTGCTCAACATGCAGCCCCCCGTGTTTCGTTCGCCCATGCGCCTGGCCGATGGACGGCTGGGCTACCGCCTGAGCGATGACGGGAAACCTCCAGAACCGCAGAGCAGGAGAAGCTTGTTGTCGCAACTTGACGACTTGAGCTTGGCACCCGAATTCTCCCTATCCTCGGAGCGTGTCTTGGTGGCCCTGGAAAACGCTGGCCGGTCGCCCTCTCAGATACAGGCGCGGATCGATCAATTGCGTGTCGAGCGCCAGGAGCTGCGTCAGAGTTTGGATGAGGCCTTCACCGGCACTAACCAGGTGTTGGCTCTCGGAGCGAGTATCGCCAATCGACAAGAGATCGAAATGGCCCTGTGGCAGCACTGGATTCATAGTGCCGTGCCCGAACTCGACGAATCACCAGGTATTCTGCGGCTTTCCAGGATGTTCATCGCCGAGTTCCCCCGGCAGTTGCCTGCCTTCATCGGTTTACGGGTCAACCGCTTGCAGCTGGATGACATCCTCCTCGATCACTCGCCCGACAGCAGCTTGGCCTGGACAGATTTCGAAGCGCAACTGAGCAATGTCTTCGGGCACTTCCCCAACCTGTCAGCCCTGGAAATCAGCCGTCACCCTGACGCGCTCGCTGGAACCTCGGAGTTCGCCAACAGCTTGCCGCTGATCGTCAGTAGTTTTCCACAGCTTGGTGAATTGAGACTGATCAACCAGAACCTCACACTCTACCCGCTGGACCTCGAACGCTTCGCCTCTCGCACTCAACTGAGCTATCTGGACCTGAGCGGCAATCGCCTTGCTCCACTCACACGCTTCAGCCCCCCGGACTGGTATCTGGATTACCTGGGCCTGGAGCGTATGGCACTGGAACACTGGCCGGACTGGCTTGACGCGGTGGCCCTGGAACGAATCGGCACCTTGTCGCTGCAACACAACAACCTGACCCGTGTCCCGACGCTGTTACTGGAAAACGCCGAAAGCGAGAGCACGCACACCCGTATTCTGCTCGATGGCAATGCCATACGCCCGGCGCAGTTGCTGGATATGCACCACAGCCAGGCAAGCCTGCGTCGCCGGTTCGTTTTCAGCCTGGGGCACAATCTCGTCATCGAGCAGTATCAAGCGCTGCGCGACACCCTGTACCAGTGGAGCATGGCCTCCACGTCCACGTCGGTGCCTGACGGCCAAACGGCAAACGCTCGATCGAGAGTCGCCCAATCTACTCTCGACTTCTGGGAACGCCGTGTCCGTGACGACTCCCTGAGCCCCTGGCACCTTGATGACTTCAGTGTTGAACACTTCCCACCTTCACTGCCGGAGTTCTTCATCCGCTGCGCCGATATTGTCCGACTGACCCGCATGCAGGGCACGGCAGAGCAGCTTGACCGGTGGCTTGAGCGTTTCACACACATCACCCATTTGACCCTCGACGGCCATGCCCGGCCACTTTCGCGCCTACCCGAGGCACTGACCCGACTGCCTGCGCTCAGCCGCCTGAGCGTCATAAACCAGGGCCTGGAGATCGACAATCAGGCGATGCGCGTAATCGCACGCATACCCGCCTTGAGGGAACTAGACATCTCTGACAACCGGCTGAACCCGGAATTGCGCAGCCTCAATGGCATGGCCCCACGCCTTGATCGCCTTGCTCTGCGCAACATGGGGCTGGAAAGCTGGCCGGCCTGGCTGGACAACCTGATGCCCAGATACACCTTGGACCTGCGGGAAAACCGCCTGACTACCCTGCCCCAGACGATTCTCGAAAACCCGCCAAGCACGTTCGGCAGCACTGCCATCCTGTTGACCGGCAACCCGTTGACCCCCGCGACGATGCGCGCAGCGCACCTGTCACAGCGCTACGACCGGACCTTCACCTTCGACATGGACTTGCCCTTCGACATTCTCAGCGCGTCGCCAATGGGCATCGAGCCAGGTGTCGCATTCGGCAGCTCGCTGGGCAGCCTCGGTAGTACGGGCAGCACCGGCAGCTACCATCGCCATGGCTTTGCCCCCTGGACGCCGATGCTAGAACTGGATGCCAGCCCTTGGCTGGAGGGTGCCGGCAGCTTGCACCAGTCACGGGACGCGCAGTGGCAGCAAATTCGCCAGGCCGGTGATGCGGACAACCTGCTGCAACTGATCACCCAGCTGACAACAGCCGTGCCCTATCGCAACACCGACACCAGGCCAGCCATCATAGAGCGTGTCTGGCGTGTCCTGGCAATGGCAGCGAACCAGCCAGATGAACGTGAGGTGTTCGATGCGATTGCTGCCGAGGCCATCCGCGAAGGCACCTGCCCGGACGGGATCTTGCTGCAGTTCCAGCAGGTCGAGCAGATGCACATGATTGCCCAGACCGCCCTGGATACGACCGGGGCGGGTCGCGAGTCGCGCCTCTATCGTTTGCTGCGCCGCCATTTCCGCCAAGAGCGCCTCGATGAAATTGCCAGCGCCAGGTCACTGCACCAGGATGCCGCCGAAGTCCGCCTGGCTTATCGGCGTCTGCTGGCCTCGCGCCTGGATCTGCTGAGCCCGGCTGACGAAATGATGTTCGCTGCCGACGTGAGTTCGGCAGATGCCACGGATGCTGCGTTACGAATATGGGAGGCTGAGGAGGGGGAGGAGTTTCTGACATTCGCCGGCTACACGCCGTTCTGGGTCGATTACCTGCGCGAGGTCTACGCTGGCGATTTTGAGCGGATCGAAACGAAGTTCCAGAGCGCAGTGAACAACCTGCAATACGACCAACCAGAGGCCAGCCTGGATGAACTGGAGGCGCCGACCCGCGCGCTGGAGGCTCTGCGCGAGCGACAAGAGGCAAACCTGATCGCCGAGCTGACCCAGCGCATTCGCGCCGAGCACCACTAGCCGCAAGCCAGCGCCCGCAGCTACGGCGCTGGCCATTGCTGCATGTTAGCGCCCGTAGCGCTCACGCCCCCATTGCAAGGTGGCTTCCAACAGGCGGCGCAAGACCGACTGGGTGGGTTGTGCCAGTTGCTCGCGATAGGTGAAAGGCTCCACTTCATCCATGTAGGTGCTCTGCGCTAGCTCCAGTTGCACTGCATGGATGTTGTTCGCCGGATCGCCGTAATGCCGGGTGATATGCCCACCCTTGAAACGGCCATTGAGCACATGGCTGTAGCCCTGCGCCTCAGCGCATACGCCCTCCAGCCGTTGAGCCAGCTCCGGGTCGCAACTTGCACCGTTGAAGGTGCCAAGGTTGAAGTCCGGCAGCTTGCCGTCGAACAGGTGCGGAATCAGCGAGCGGATCGAATGGGCATCCCACAACAGGGCGTAGCCGAAGTGGTCATGCAGACGCTCCAACTCGTTGCGAATGGTGTCGTGGTAAGGGCGCCAGATCTGCTTCAGGTACTGTTTGCGCTGCTCGCCTGTCGGTTCCAGCCCGTCCTTGAACAGCGGCTCGCCATCGAACAACGTGGCCGGGTACAGGCCGGTGGTGGCACCGGCATACAGCGGCTTGTCGTCATCCGGCCGATTCAGGTCAATGACGAACCGCGAGTACTCCGCCGCGACCACGCTGGCGCCCAGGTCACGAGCGAAGGTATACAGGAGTGGGATATGCCAATCGGTGTCCGGCAGGCTGCGGGCCCGGTCTACCAGACCGTCGCGCACGGCATCGGTGAGGCCAAGCCCGGCGTGGGGCATGCTGATCAGCAGGGGCAGGCGGCCCTGGTGGAAACTCAAAACCTTGTCCATGTCGCCTCGCTCAATTGGATATCTCGTGACCCATGCGCACCACGCGCTTGGGCAGGTCGCCGCCAAGCCAGTAGCTGAGGTCGGCCGGGCGTTCGATCTGCCAGGCGATGAAATCCGCCACCTTGCCCACTTCCAGCGAGCCATGGCTGTCGCCCAGCCCCAGGGCCGTGGCGGCATGCACGGTGACGCCGGCCAGCGCTTCCTCGGGGGTCATGCGGAAACAGGTGCAGCCCATGTTCAGCATCAGGCGCAGCGACAGCCCCGGCGAGGTGCCAGGGTTGAGGTCGCTGGCCAGGGCGATCTTCACGCCGTGCCGGCGCAGGGCGTCCATCGGTGGCAACTGGGTTTCGCGCAGGAAGTAGAACGCCCCCGGCAACAGCACGGCAACAGTGCCGGCCGCAGCCATGGCCATGGCGTCTTCCTCGGTCATGAACTCCAGGTGATCGGCCGACAGCGCCTGGTAACGGGCTGCCAGGCTCGAGCCATGCAGCGACGACAGTTGCTCGGCATGCAGCTTGACCGGCAGCCCCAGCTCGCGCGCCTTGATGAAGAGGCGCTCGACCTGGGCCGGGGAAAACGCCAGGTGCTCGCAGAAGGCATCCACCGCGTCCACCAGCCCCTCGGCGGCCAACGCCGGGAGCATCTGCTCGCAGATATGGTCGATGTAGTCGTCCGCTCTGCCCGCGTATTCCGGAGGCATCGCATGGGCGGCCAGGCAGGTGCTGCGCACGGTCACCGGCAACTCATCGCCCAGGCGGCGGGCGACGCGCAGCATCTTGCGCTCGTTCTCGAGATCCAGGCCATAGCCGGACTTGATCTCGATCGTGGTCACGCCGTCGCGCATCAGTGCCTGAACCCGCTGGCGGGCACTGCCCAGCAGCTCGTCCTCACTGGCCGCGCGGGTGGCCCGCACGGTGCTGGCGATACCGCCGCCCTGGGCAGCGATCTCGGCATAGCTGACGCCCTGCAGGCGCTGCTCGAACTCGCCGCTGCGGTTGCCGCCGAACACCGCATGGGTGTGGCAGTCGATCAGCCCGGGGGTGACCCAGGCGCCGCCCAGATCGACGACGCGGTCGGCCGTGACCGACGGCATGTCAGCGCGGGTGCCGATCCACTCGATCAGGCCGGCGCTGGTGACGATCGCCGCGTCCTCGATGACCGCGTAGCGACCACCGGTCATGGTCGCGGCGTGGCAGTGCTGCCAGAGGGTTCTCATCAGGATCTCCTTTCTAATTCAGCGTTGCAGCTCGGCAGGTTCCCGGACTGGCTCGCCACCACCGGCGCGTGGTTTGCACCACAGCAGGTAGGAGGCCACCAGGAACACCACCCAGATCACCCCGACGATCAATGCCGCCTGGGTGTCGGGGAAGTAGCCGAGCACACCGAAGATGAACACCATGAAGGCAATGGCCAGGACCGGGCCATAGGGCCAGAAGGGTACCGGGAACTTGAGCTGGGCGACTTCCTCGCGGCTCATGCTGCGGCGCATGGCCACCTGGGTGACCAGGATCATCAGCCACACCCATACAGTGGCGAAGGTAGCGATCGATGCGATCAGCAGGAACACGTTCTCCGGGATCAGGTAGTTGAGCAGCACCCCGACCAGCAGCGCCGCGCCCATCACCACCACGGTCATCCACGGCACACCGTGCCTGGATAGCTTGCCAAAGCCACGCGGCGCCTGGCCGTGCTGGGACAGGCCGTACATCATCCGGCCAGCGCCGAAGATGTCGCTGTTGATCGCAGAGATGGCTGCCGAAATCACCACGATGTTCAGCACCGCCGCCGCCGAGCCAATCCCCAGGTTGCTGAAGATCTGCACGAACGGGCTACCCTGGCTGCCGATCTGCGGCCAGGGGTACAGGCACATCAGCACGAACAGGGTCAGCACGTAGAACAGCAGGATGCGCAGCGGCACGGCGTTGATCGCTTTCGGGATCACGCGTTGCGGGTCTTTCGCTTCACCTGCGGTGACGCCGATGATCTCGATGCCGCCAAAGGCGAACATCACCACCGCGAACGAAGCGATCAGGCCGCTGACGCCATTGGGCATGAAGCCGCCATGTTCGAACAGGTTGCTCACCCCGACAGCCTGCCCGGTGCCCACCTGGCTGAAACCGAAGGCCATGATGCCGAGACCTGCGAGGATCATCGCGACGATGGCGCCGACCTTGAGCAGCGACAGCCAGAACTCCATCTCGCCGAACACCCGTACGTTGCACAGGTTCAGGCCGCCGATCAGGAAGACGATACCGAGTACCCAGATCCAGCGTGCCACTTCGGGGAACCAGAAGCCCATGTAGATCCCGAAGGCCGTGACGTCGGCGATGGCGACGATGACCATCTCGAAGGCGTAGGTCCAGCCGAGGATGAAGCCGGCCATGGGGCCGAGGTAGGTGCTGGCGTAGTGGCCGAAGGAGCCGGACACCGGATTGTGCACGGCCATTTCGCCGAGGGCGCGCATGACCATGAATACTGCGGCGCCGCCGATCAGGTAGGCCAGCAGCACGGCCGGGCCGGCCATCTGGATGGCCGAGGCCGAACCGTAGAAAAGCCCGGTACCGATTGCCGAACCGAGCGCCATGAAACGGATGTGCCGGGCCGATAGCCCGCGCTTGAGACCTTGAGCTTGTTGCATGTCACGTCCTTATTGTTGTTCTGGTCGTGATATCGGGATGGGGTCTGCTGCGCTGCCCAATCGCCGGCAAGCCGGCTCCCACACAAGCAGTTGTGGGAGCCGGCTTGCCGGCGATGGGCCGCAAAGCGGCCCCGAGGGCGTTACAGGCTTGGCAGGACGCCCGCCGGCAGCAGCCCGGTCAACGTGCCTTTGGCCAGCAACGCGGCAGCCGCCTCGATATCCGGCGAGAAGAAGCGGTCGCGGTCATAGTGCGGCACTTCGCGACGCAGCGCCTGGCGCGCCTGTTCCAGCTTGGCGGAGGTCTTCAGGCCCTTGCGCAGGTCCAGGCCCTGGCAGGCGCCCAACCATTCGATGGCCAGCACGCCACGGGTGTTCTCGGCCATTTCCCACAGGCGCTTGCCGGCGGCCGGGGCCATCGAGACATGGTCTTCCTGGTTGGCGGAGGTCGGCAGGCTGTCGACGCTGTGCGGGTGCGACAGTGCCTTGTTCTCGCTGGCCAGGGCGGCTGCGGTGACCTGGGCGATCATGAAGCCGGAGTTCACACCACCGTTTTCCACCAGGAACGGCGGCAGCTGGGACATGTGTTTGTCCATCATCAGCGAGATGCGGCGCTCGCTCAGCGAGCCGATCTCGGCAATGGCCAGGGCCAGGTTGTCGGCGGCCATGGCCACCGGCTCGGCGTGGAAGTTGCCACCGGAGATCACGTCACCCTCGGCGGCGAACACCAGCGGGTTGTCCGACACGGCGTTGGCTTCGATGCCCAGCACTTCGGCGGCCTGGCGGATCTGGGTCAGGCAGGCACCCATGACTTGCGGCTGGCAGCGCAGCGAGTACGGGTCCTGGACCTTGTCGCAGTTTTTGTGCGACAGCGAGACTTCGCTGGAATCACCCAGCAGGTCGCGGAAGCAGGCGGCGGTATCGATCTGGCCACGCTGACCGCGCACTTCATGGATGCGCGCATCGAACGGCGAGCGCGAACCCAGCGCCGCCTCGACGCTCAGGCCGCCACAGGCGATGGCCGCGGCGTACAGGTCTTCGGCCTGGAACAGGCCACGCAGGGCGTAGGCGGTGGAGGCCTGGGTGCCGTTGAGCAGTGCCAGGCCCTCTTTCGCGGCCAGGGTCAGTGGCTCCAGGCCGGCGACGGCCAGGGCTTCGGTGGCCGGCAACCATTGGCCCTTATAGCGGGCCTTGCCCTCGCCCAGCAGCACCAGCGACATGTGCGCCAGCGGCGCGAGGTCGCCGGAGGCGCCGACCGAACCTTTCAGCGGGATGTGTGGGTAGACTTCGGCGTTGACCAGGCCGATCAGCGCATCGATGACTTTGCGGCGAATGCCGGAGAAGCCACGACTGAGGCTGTTGATCTTGAGCACCATGATCAGCCGCACCAGGTCGTCGTCCAGTGGCGCGCCGATACCGGCGGCGTGGGACAGCACCAGCGAGCGCTGCAGGTTTTCCAAATCGTGGCTGGCGATGCGGGTCGAGGCCAGCAGGCCGAAACCGGTGTTGATGCCATAGGCGGTACGGTCTTCGGCGATGATCTGCTCGACGCAGGCGACGCTGGCGTCGATGGCGGGCGCGGCGCTGGCATCGAGCTGCAGGCGCACGGGCGCGGCGTGGACGGCGCGCAGTTGGGCCAGGGTCAGGGTGCCGGGCTTGAGGGTCAATTCGGTCACTTCGCTACTCCAATCGCGGGGGCCATGGCCCCCTTCTTGTTGTTCAGTATCACCCGTGAAGGGTGCGATCCAAAGCGCGGCGATCAGCCGGTGATCATCGGCAGGTCCAGGCCCTGCTCCTTGGCGCAGTCGATGGCGATCTGGTAGCCGGCGTCGGCGTGGCGCATCACGCCGGTGCCCGGGTCGTTGGTCAGTACGCGGGCGATACGCTCGGCGGCTTCATCGGTACCGTCGCAGACGATGACCATGCCCGAATGCTGGGAGAAGCCCATGCCTACGCCACCGCCGTGGTGCAGCGAAACCCAGGTGGCGCCGCCTGCGGTATTGAGCAGGGCGTTGAGTAGCGGCCAGTCGGAGACAGCGTCGGAGCCGTCGCGCATGGCTTCGGTTTCACGGTTGGGGCTGGACACCGAGCCCGAGTCCAGGTGGTCGCGGCCGATGACGACCGGCGCCGACAGCTCGCCGCTGCGCACCATTTCGTTGAATGCCATGCCCAGCTTGGCGCGCAGGCCCAGGCCAACCCAGCAGATGCGCGCCGGCAGGCCCTGGAAGCTGATGCGCTCGCGGGCCATGTCCAGCCAGCGGTGCAGGTGGGCGTCGTCGGGGATCAGTTCCTTGACCTTGGCGTCGGTCTTGTAGATGTCCTCGGCGTCACCGGACAGCGCAGCCCAGCGGAACGGGCCGACACCGCGGCAGAACAGCGGGCGGATATACGCCGGAACGAAGCCCGGGAAGTCAAAGGCGTTGGCAACGCCCTCTTCCTTGGCCATCTGACGAATGTTGTTGCCGTAGTCGAAGGTCGGGATGCCCTGCTTCTGGAAGTCGAGCATGGCCTTGACGTGCACGGCCATGGATTGCTTGGCGGCTTTCACCACAGCAGCCGGGTCGGTCTGCGCGCGGTCGCGGTACTGCTCCCAGGTCCAGCCAGCCGGCAGGTAGCCGTTGAGCGGGTCGTGGGCGCTAGTCTGGTCGGTGACCATGTCCGGGCGCACGCCACGCTTGACCAGCTCTGGCAGGATTTCGGCGGCGTTGCCGTGCAGGGCGATGGAGATGGCTTTGCCTTCGGCGGTGTACTTGGCGATGCGGGCCAGGGCGTCGTCCAGGTCAGTGGCCTGCTCGTCGACGTAGCGGGTCTCGAGGCGGAAGTCGATGCGGCTCTGCTGGCACTCGATGTTCAGCGAGCAGGCGCCAGCAAGTGTTGCCGCCAGTGGCTGGGCGCCGCCCATGCCGCCCAGGCCCGCGGTCAGTACCCACTTGCCCTTGAGGCTGCCGTTGTAGTGCTGGCGGCCGGCCTCGACGAAGGTTTCATAGGTGCCCTGGACGATGCCCTGGCTGCCGATGTAGATCCAGCTGCCGGCGGTCATCTGGCCGTACATGGCCAGGCCCTTGGCATCCAGTTCGTTGAAGTGTTCCCAGTTGGCCCAGTGCGGTACCAGGTTGGAGTTGGCGATCAGCACGCGCGGGGCATTGCTGTGGGTCTTGAACACGCCGACCGGCTTGCCCGACTGCACCAGCAGGGTTTCGTCGTCTTCCAGGCGGGTCAGGGTTTCGACGATCTTGTCGTAGCACTCCCAGTTGCGCGCGGCGCGGCCGATGCCGCCGTACACCACCAGCTCCTTCGGGTTTTCGGCGACCTGCGGGTCGAGGTTGTTCATCAGCATGCGCAGCGGGGCTTCGGTCAGCCAGCTCTTGGCGGTCAGCTTGTTGCCACGCGGGGCACGGATTTCTACGTCACGGTACTTGTTGTTGTCAGTCACGGGGATGTCCTCTGCGGTCGTCCGACGGCATGTGTGTGTCGTGGTGACTATACAAACACACCTTTACTTGTATGTACAAGCATAGGCAACCAAAAAAGAGTGACCATTCCTCGGATGAAAAACGAAAAAGGGGCCGCTACGCGCCCCATCGCTGGCAAGCCAGCTCCCACAGGGTTCACTTGGCCCATGTGGGAGCTGGCTTGCCAGCGATGGGCTGCATAGCAGCCCCCTTTCAGCGATGACAGATCAGTGTGAAATCAGCTCGATCAGGCAGAACCGCCCCTGTACATCCATTTCCAGCAACCCTTCATTGCCATCGACCCGCAGACAGTCATAGCGCCCAAGCTGCTGCGTCTCCTCCCCAGCCAGCCCCACCTCGACATGAGTGCTGGCGGCAAACAGCAACAGCGTCGACGCCGAGCTGAAGAGCCGGCTACTGCCATCGAACCACTGCAACCGCGCCCGATACCGCTGCGGCGCATAGATCAGGTTGAAATCGCGAATCGCCCCGCCCAACAGCTTGCAGCTCACCTGGCTTTCGCCACTGAAGGCGAACGCATCGAACGGCAGCAACGGCCGGCTGGCCTGGCCATCGACCAACAGGCGCATGCCATCGCCCTGCAATACGGTGATGATCCGCTGGTACCCGGTGAAGCTGGAAAAACCACCGGACTCCTCGATATCCGCGATCGACAGGCGCCAGCCGAAACCGTCCAGGCTGTCGCCTGCGTCGCGGGTGATCTCTTCGGTGAAACCGCCACCGTTCTTCCAGGGCATGCGCGGGTAGTCCTGGGCACGCAACAGCTGCAACTGGGTCATTTGCTGAATCGTCCTTCCAGACGGTGACGGGAACCGGGGTGAATCAAGCGCGCAGCGGTGACCGGCTGGCGCCCCGACCAGGTGCGACGGCGGATCAACAGGCACGGCTCGCCCCGCTCGATCTGCAGTAGTTTGCATTCTTCAGGCTCGGCGAGGATCGCCTCGACCACGTGCTCGCCTTCAGTGAGCGGCGCCACTTGCGACAAGTAGGCGTAGGGCGTCTGCCGGGTGAAATCCTGTTTCAGGTAGTCGGGCGCAATCGCCGCGTTGACATAGCGGTCCTCAATCTGCACCGGCACGCCATTTTCGTAATGCACGATCAGCGAGTGGAAGACCCGCTGGCCTTCGCGCATGTCCAGTGCCAGGGCGCGCTCGGAGCCGGCGGCTTCCTCGGCGAGTTTGATCACCTGGCAGCTATGCTGGTGGCCACGGCCGGCGATCTCGTCGGCGATGTTGTTGACCTCGAACAGCGCCGAGCGGCTCTTGGGCTCGGCGACGAAGGTACCGACGCCCTGCATGCGCACCAGCAGGCCTTCGGCGGTGAGTTCGCGCAGGGCGCGGTTGATGGTCATGCGGCTGAAGCCCAGCTCGCTGACCAGTTCGCTTTCCGATGGCACCCGGTGATGAGGCGGCCAGCTGCCGCTCTCGATCTGCTGGATGATCATCTGTTTCACCCGGGCGTAGAGCGGCGCCGGCCCTTCGCCCATCTGGGCAACCAGCGCGGAGACAGGAAGTGTCGGCACGGCGTTGAATCCTTGTGCGGTTGGAGTGAACGGTAGCTTGCCGGAGTTTACCCGGCAGGCAAACGGCTGTATATGTATATACAAGTTAACAATAACAGGATTTCACCGATGCCCGCCTACTTCGCCGAACGCGCCCTGCTCCCTTCGGGCTGGGCCCGCAATGTCCGCCTGGAGGTCGCCGCCGACGGTCGACTGGCCGCGATCATGGCCGATGCCGACGCCGAGGGCGCCGAGCGCCTGGGCGGGCCGCTGCTGCCGGGCATGCCCAACCTGCACTCGCACGCATTCCAGCGGGCCATGGCAGGGCTGGCGGAAGTGGCCGGCAATCCCAACGACAGCTTCTGGACCTGGCGCGAGCTGATGTACCGCCTGGTCGGCCGCATCACGCCGGAGCAACTGCAGGTCATCGCGCGCCAGTTGTATATCGAGATGCTCAAGGCCGGCTACACCTCGGTGGCCGAGTTCCATTATGTACACCATGACCAGAACGGCCAGGCCTATGCCGACCCTGCCGAGTTGTCGCGGCGCATCAGCGCCGCCGCCGCCGCCAGCGGCATCGGCCTGACCTTGCTGCCGGTGCTATACAGCCATGCCGGATTCGGCGGCCAGGCGCCCAATGACGGGCAACGGCGCTTCATCAACTCAACCGAACAATACCTGCAACTGCAACAGCAGCTAGCACCATTGCTGACACAACAGCCGGCGCAGGCACTGGGACTGTGCTTCCACTCGCTGCGCGCCGTGACACCGGGGCAGATCGCCGATGTGCTCGGTGCCAGCGACAAATCCTGCCCGATCCATATCCACATTGCCGAGCAACAGAAGGAAGTCGATGACTGCCTGGCCTGGAGCGGCCGCCGTCCGCTGCAATGGCTGTACGAGCATGTCGATGTCGATCAGCGCTGGTGCCTGGTCCACGCTACCCACGCCGAAGCCGACGAAGTCGCCGCCATGGCCCGCAGTGGCGCGGTGGCCGGATTGTGCCTGACCACCGAGGCGAACCTGGGTGACGGCATCTTCCCGGCGGTGGACTACCTGGCCCAGGGCGGGCGCATGGGTATCGGCTCGGACAGCCATGTGTCTTTGAGCGTGGTCGAGGAACTGCGCTGGCTGGAGTATGGCCAGCGCCTGCGTGACCAGCGGCGCAATCGCCTGTATCGCGCCGATCAGCCGATGGTTGGTCGAACCTTGTACGACGCCGCGCTGCTGGGCGGTGCCCAGGCGCTGGGGCAGCCGATCGGCGAACTGGCCGTGGGCAAGCGGGCGGACTGGCTGGTACTGGACGGGCAGGATCCGTATCTGGCCGTGGCCGACGGCGATGCCATTCTCAACCGCTGGTTGTTCGCGGGTTCTGATCGCCAGGTACGCGATGTGATGGTCAACGGGCAGTGGGTTGTGCGCCAAGGGCGGCATGAACAGGAGGAGCAAAGCGCGGCAGCGTTTGTACAAGTGCTGCGTCAGTTGCTGGACTGACAGTCGAAACATCGCGGGGCCCGCCCCCACAGGTAATGTGGGGAGCGGGTTTGCCCCGCGATGGCGTCCTCAATGCCGGGCGACGATGCTCTTGTCGGGCGTGCGCCAGATCAGGCGGCTGGTATCAAAGCCCTGCTGCCGCGCCTTGGCCAGCAGGTTTTCACGCTCCCACGCCGGCAACGAAGGCGTACGCGAAAGAATCCACAGGTACTTGCGGTCCGGGCTGCCGACAATCGCCGTGCGATAGCGCTCGTCGACGAACAGGATCCAGTAGTCCCCCTTGGCCACCCCGGGCACCAGGCGGGTGAACCAATTGTCGAACTCCACCCACAGCTTGTCGGTATGCCCCGCCTGCTGCGGCGTCGCATGGCCCTCGGCACGCAGCCATTCATCACCCAGGGTACGGCAACGGTTCAGCACGCCGACCGTGCCATCGGGCTTGAGGTTGTAATGGGCCTCGGACTGGGCGCAACCGTCCTGGTACTTCATTGGCAGGCGCGCCAGCTCGAACCATTTGCCTTGGTAACGCTTGAGGTCGACCGCACCTGCGGTCTTCGGCGCCAGCGGGTCGGTGGCCAAGGTGGCGCAGCCACCGAGCAGCATCACCAGGCACACGCCTAGCAGCAGGTGCAGGTGCCTCATTTGAGGCCCTGCCCGGAATACATCAGGACCTTGTCCGCCGCGTACTGCACGCTGATGAAGCTCTTCTCGTCCCCCCAGGTGCAACTGCTCATGCCTAGCGCACCAGAGCACTCCGTGGGCGTGCCGAGCAACTGCTCGACCTCGGCCTTGTTCATGCCAGCCTTGAGCTTGGAATAGTTTTCCTGGTTGATCTTGCTGCAGGCGGTCAGGACGACGCACAAGGACAACAAGGCGAGGGAACGCAACGACATGAAGGGACACTCCTGGAGATGGATACACAGGCACGAGGGCCTGCAGGGAGCTTAGAAGGGAAAAAGGCTCCTCGGTTCCCTGGCCGACGAGGTTTCGTTGTGCACCGTTGGTCGCCTGGCGCGCAAACGATTAATGTTTTATCCCTGCGCGTCGACATAGAGCGGTGGTGTGGCCTTTTGCCGCACCCCTCCCCTTCGTGCCCGTGCGCAGATTCCAAGAAAAATGACCAAGAACCTCAAGTTCAGCCACAAGATCCTGCTGGCCGCCGCCCTGGTGGTGGCAGTCGCCTTCACTTGCTTCGTCCTGTTCAACGACTACCGACAGCGTCAGTCACTGCGTAGCGACACCGAGTCGACCCTGCAATCGCTGGGCAACCTCACCGCCGGCAACATCCGCACCTGGCTCGACAGCCGCATCCAGCTGGTGAACTCGGTGGCCCAGCAGATTGCCGTCGACGGCCCCGCCAAGAGCAGCCTCGAGCGCATCCTGGCGCTGCCAGTGTATGGCGGCAACTTCATCCTCACCTACTTCGGCGGCCAGGACGGCAGCATGCAGTCGGTGCCGGTGGGCAACCGCGCCGCCGACTACGACCCGCGCGTGCGCGGCTGGTACAAGGCGGCCAGCACCGCGGGCCAAACCATCGTCACCGAACCGTACATCTCGGCATCGGCCGGCAAGCTGGTCATTACCCTGGCCACTCCGGTGCAACAGGGCGGGCGCATGATCGGCGTCAGCGGTGTCGACACCGATCTGCAGACCATCAGCAACCTGATCAACACCCTGGACTTCGGCGGCCACGGGCACGCCTTCATCGTCAACGGCGAGGGCAAGGTGCTCATCCACCCCAAGGGCGAACTGGCGCTCAAGCCCCTGGCGGAAGTCTACCCTGGCAGTAACCTGCGCATCGGCAGCGGCCTGAAGGAAGTGGAGGTCGAGGGTCGCAAACAGTTCATCAGCTTCACCCACGTCGACGGCGTGCCGTCGGCGGACTGGTACGTGGCCCTGGTGCTGGACCAGGACGCAGCTTTCGCCATGCTCGGCGAACTGCGCACTTCGGCCGTGGTGGCGACACTGATCGCGGTGGTGGTGATCATCGCCCTGCTCGGCTTGCTGATCCGCGTGCTGATGGAACCGCTGCACGTCATGGGCCGCGCCATGCGCGACATCGCCGAGGGCGAAGGCGACCTGACCCGGCGCCTGGCCATCCACGCCCAGGACGAGTTCGGCAGCCTGGCGCAGTCGTTCAACCGCTTCGTCGAGCGGATCCACGAATCGATCCGCGAAGTGGCCTCGGCCACCGGCCAGGTGAATGCCGTGGCCGGTCAGGTGGTGAGCGCCTCGAATGCCTCGATCCACAACGCCGACCAGCAGTCCAGCCGCACCAGCAGTGTCGCCGCGGCGATCAACCAGCTCGGCGCCGCCGCCCAGGAGATCGCCCAGAACGCCGCCCTCGCTTCGCAGCACTCCAGCGCCGCCCGCGGCCTGGCTGAAGAGGGCCAGCAGGTGGTGGGCGAAACCATCGACGTGATGAATCAGTTGTCGGCGCGCATCAGTGATGCCAGCGGCAACATCGAAACGCTGAACAACCACACGGCCAACATCGGCCAGATCCTCGATGTGATCAGCGGCATTTCGCAGCAGACCAACCTGTTGGCGCTCAACGCGGCCATCGAGGCAGCCCGTGCCGGCGAAGCCGGGCGTGGTTTCGCGGTGGTGGCCGACGAGGTGCGCAACCTGGCACACCGCACCCAGGACTCGGCACAGCAGGTGCAGCGCCTGATCGAGGAGCTGCAGGCCGGAGCCCAGGTGGCCGTGAGCACCATGAACCAGAGCCAGCAACACAGCGACCGCAGCGTCGGCATCGCCAACCAGGCCGGCGAACGCCTGGGCAGCGTCACCCAGCGCATCGGCGAAATCGACGGCATGAACCAGTCGGTGGCCACCGCCACCGAAGAACAGACGGCCGTGGTCGAGTCGATCAATGTCGACATCACCGAGATCAATACGCTGAATCAGGAAGGGGTGCAGAACCTGCAGAGCACCTTGCGTGCCTGCACCGACCTGGAGCATCAGGTCGAGCGGTTGAAGCACCTGGTGGGTAGTTTCAGGATCTGAGATGGCTGGGGCCGCTTCGCGGCCCCACTGGCACTAGAACCTGGACCCAGGCTCCAGCAAGAAGTCCATCTCTTCACTGGTGCTCGGGCGGTTCAGCACCAGGTTGCGGTGCGGGAAGCGCCCGAAGCGGGCGATCACCCGCTGGTGCTGCTCGGCATAGTCGAGGAAGCCTTCGAACAACCGACGGTTGGCCTCGGGCTGCTCGTCCAGCAAGGTCTGGTAACGCTCGACGCACAGGTTTTGCCAGTCCAGCACCTCGGCGTGCTCCAGTACCAGCAGCACGAACACCCGCTGGATCGGCAGCAGCTGGTAGTCCCAGCCCTTCTGCAACCCCTGCATGGCCACTACCTGGGCACGCCGGTCACCCTCGAAGGCACGCGGCGTGTCGCGATAGATCATGCGCGGCAGCTGATCCAGCAGCAGCACCAGACCGAGCCAGCCCTGGGGGCTCTGCTGCCACTCGTCGAGCCCGCCCGCCAGGGCTTGCTCGACCAGGTCGCCGAACAGCGCCTGGGCATCGACGTCGTGATGCTTGCCGAACCACAGCGTGTTCTTCTCGTCAGCCACGGCCTGGGCACTTGTGCCCCAACCGAACCACCACTCCAGCAACGGCTGCCAAGGTGCGAGCATGACTTACTCCTTGTGGTAGGCGGTGACGCGCTCGACCTCTTCCTTCGAGCCGAGGATCACCGACACACGCTGGTGCAGGCTCTCCGGCTTGATGTCGAGGATACGCTCGTAACCGTTGGTGGAGGCGCCGCCTGCCTGTTCGATGATGAACGACATCGGGTTGGCTTCGTACATCAGGCGCAGCTTGCCCGGCTTGCTCGGCTCGCGGGCATCGCGTGGGTACATGAACAGGCCGCCACGGGTCAGGATGCGATGCACATCGGCCACCATGGAGGCGATCCAGCGCATGTTGTAGTTCTTTTTCAGCGGCCCGGTCTCGCCGGCCAGCAGCTCGCCCACGTAGCGTTGCACCGGGGCTTCCCAGTGGCGCTGGTTGGACATGTTGATGGCGAACTCGGCGGTGGTGGCCGGTACCTGGATGTTTTCGTGGGTCAGGACGAAGCTGCCCAGCTCGCGGTCCAGGGTGAAGCCCTTGACGCCGTTGCCCAGGGTCAGGATCAGCATGGTCTGCGGGCCGTAGATAGCGTAACCGGCGGCGACCTGCTGGGTGCCTGGCTGCAGGAATGCATTCTCGTTCAGGGTTTCGTTCTGGCTCAGGTATTCGTTCGGGCAACGCAGCACCGAGAAGATGGTGCCGACCGAGACGTTGACGTCGATGTTCGACGAGCCGTCCAGCGGGTCAAAGACCAGCAGGTAGGCGCCTTTAGGGTACTTGCCCGGGATCTGGTAGGCATTGTCCATCTCTTCGGAGGCCATGCCGGCCAGGTGACCGCCCCACTCGTTGGCTTCGAGCAGGATGTCGTTGGAAATCACGTCGAGCTTCTTCTGCACCTCGCCCTGCACATTCTCGGTGCCCATGCTGCCCAGCACGCCGCCCAGGGCGCCCTTGGACACGTGGTGACTGATCTCCTTGCACGCACGCGCCACCACTTCGATCAGGAAGCGCAGATCGGCAGGGGTATTGTTGCTGCGGGTCTGCTCAATCAGATAGCGACTCAGGGTAACGCGGGACATGTATGGCTCCGAAAAGGAAAGGGGGAGAAAAACCCCCGCAGTTTACAGGGAGAGTTGCAGGCTAGCGAGCAAAGAGACTCGACTGGCGGATCAGACGGCGCTTTGACCATTGAGTTCACGCAGCTGGTCGATCGGGGCTGCCGCGCAGCCCCACGCTTCAATCCAAGGCCTTCCAGATCTCGCTCGCATACTCGCGAATGGTCCGGTCAGACGAGAACCAGCCCATGCGCGCCGTGTTCAGCACTGCCACGCGCCACCAGTCCTGCGGCGCGTGCCACAACTCCTCGACCCGCCGCTGGGCGTCCCAGTAGGCATCGAAGTCGGCGCACACCAGGAAGCGGTCGTAGGCGATCAGCCCGTCCACCAAGCCGGCATAGCGCGCCGGATCATCAGGCGAGAACACCCCGCTGCGAATCGCCTGCAGCACGTCGCCCAAACGATGGGAGGCAGCGATCGCCGACGCGGCGCCAAAGTCGCCGCTGCGCTTGCGTGCCTCCACCTGCTGCGCGGTCAGGCCGAAGATGAACATGTTCTCCGCCCCCACCTGCTCGCACATCTCGACGTTGGCGCCATCGAGGGTGCCGATGGTCAACGCGCCATTGAGGCCGAACTTCATGTTGCTGGTGCCGGAGGCCTCGTAGCCGGCCGTGGAAATCTGCTCGGACAGATCCGCCGCCGGAATGATGCTCTCAGCCAGGCTGACGTTGTAGTTGGGCAGGAACACCACCTTGAGCAGGCCGCGCACCGTGGGGTCGTTATTGACCACCCGGGCAATGTCGTTGGCCAGCTTGATGATCAGCTTGGCCTGGTGGTAGCTGGCCGCCGCCTTGCCGGCGAAAATCTTCACCCGCGGCACCCAGTCAGTGCCGGGGTCGTTGCGGATGGCCTGGTACAGCGCCACCGTATGCAGCAGGTTGAGCAACTGGCGCTTGTACTCGTGGATGCGCTTGACCTGCACGTCGAACAGCGCCTCCGGGTTGACCGTCACGCCCAACCTGTCCTGGATAATGCTGGCCAGGGCGCGCTTGCTGTGCAGGCGCTGGGCGGCGAACTGCTTGCGGAAGGTGGCCTTGTCGGCGAAGGACGCCAGTGCCTTGAGCTTGCCTTCCGGGTCATCCAGCACCTCCGGCCCCAGCGCTTCGATCAGCATCGCCGTGAGCGGCGGGTTGGCCTGGTACAGCCAACGGCGGAAGGTGATGCCGTTGGTCTTGTTGTTGATTCGCTGCGGGTAAAGCTTGTGCAGCTCGGCGAACACCGTGCTTTTCATCAGCTTGCTGTGCAGCGCCGAGACGCCGTTGACGCTGTGCGAGCCGAGGAACGCGAGGTTGCCCATGCGTACCCGGCGGCCATTGTCCTCCTCGATCAACGACACCGCGCGCAGCACGTCGAAGTCGTGCAGGCCTTTGGCCCGCAGTGCGTCGATATGGTAGGCGTTGATCAGGTAGATGATCTGCATGTGCCGCGGCAGCATGCGCTCCATCAATGCCACCGGCCAGGTTTCCAGGGCTTCGGGCAACAAGGTGTGGTTGGTGTAGGCCAGGGTGCCGACGGTCAGCGCCCACGCTTTGTCCCAGGGGATTTCGTGCTGGTCGACCAGCAGGCGCATCAGCTCGGCCACGGCAATCGACGGGTGGGTGTCGTTGAGCTGGATGGCCGCGGCATCCGGCAGGTTGAGCAGGTCCTTGTGCATGTTCAGGTGGCGTCGCAGCAGGTCCTGCAGCGACGCCGAAACGAAGAAGTACTCCTGGCGCAGGCGCAGCTCCTGGCCAGCCTCGGTGCTGTCGGCCGGGTACAACACTCGCGAGATGCTTTCGGCGCGGGCCACCTCGGCCACCGCGCCCAGGTGGTCACCAGCATTGAAGCGCTCCAGGTGCAGCTCCTCCAGCGCCCGGGCACGCCACAGGCGCAGGGTATTGACGCTGGAGCCGCGCCAGCCGACCACCGGCGTGTCATAGGCCACCGCCCGCACCGTCTCGCCCGGCCACCAGACCTGACGTTGCTGGCCATTGCCTTCCTGCACGGTCTCGACGCTGCCGCCGAAACTGATCGGATAGATCACCTCGGCCCGCTCGAACTCCCAGGGGTTACCAAAGTCCAGCCAGTTCTCGGTCTGCTCCTGCTGCCAGCCATCGACCACCGCCTGGCGGAACAACCCGTGCTCGTAGCGAATGCCATAGCCATGGGCGGCAATACCCAGGGTCGACATGCTCTCCATGAAGCACGCCGCCAGGCGCCCGAGGCCACCGTTGCCCAGCGCCGCATCGGGCTCGAGCAGGCGGATGCGCTCCAGGTCGACGTCCAGGCCTTCGAGGGCCTCGCGGGCGATCTCCAGGTAACCCAGATTGCTCAGGCTGTCGTACAGCAGGCGGCCGATGAGAAACTCGAGGGAGAGGTAATACACCCGTTTCTGGCTACGGCGGTAGGCCTGGCGAGTGTGATCCATCCAGTGGTCGACCATATGGTCGCGGGCAGCCAGGGCAATGGCCTCGAACCAGTCGTGATCAAAGGCGTGTTCCGGATCCTTGCCAACGGCGTAGGTCAGCTTGGCCAGCACGGCGGCGCGGAACGCGGCCACCTCATCGGGATGAGCTTTGGCCTCACGGGCCTTGTTTTCCTGGGACATGCGGCATCCTCGGGCAAGTAGGCGAAAGCGCAGGGAGAGTGTTCAGCCTAGACGCTCTGACACACAGCGACAGCGAGCGTTCGCGGTTTTCATCAACCACCAGGGGAATCGGGCAAAAGGTTGTTCACAAATTGAACAACTCCGGTATGATCGCGCGCCCCAAGACCGTGATTCACCCCATAACCATGAAAACGACCCTGATCGCCGCCGCCGAAGTCGACCGCCTGGAGACCTGGCAGCGCTATGCCAGCCATATGTGTGCTGGCTGCCACTCGACCTGTTGCACCCTGCCGGTGGAGGTGAAGATCAAGGATCTGATCCGCATTGGCGTGGTGGATGAATTCGAGAAAGACGAACCACCAAAGAACGTGGCCAAGCGCCTGCAGAAGGAAGGCATCATCGAGCGCTTCAACCAGAAGTCGGGGATCTTCACCCTGACCCGGATGAGCAACGATGACTGCATGTACCTGGATCGCAAGAGCCGCCTGTGCACCATCTACGACAAGCGCCCGGATACCTGCCGCAACCACCCCAAGGTCGGGCCGCGGCCGGGGTATTGCGCGTACAAGCCCAAGATGGTCGGGCGCTGAGACTGCGCCACGCCTGAAATGCTGGGGCTGCAAAGCGGCCTGTATTTCTGAAGGCAAACAAAAACGCCCCCGGCCTTTCGACCGGGGGCGTTTTCATTCAGCCTGAGCTAACTCAGTTCTTGGCTTTCTTGGCAGCGCGGGTACGCTCGCCTTCGTCCAGAATCTTCTTGCGCAGACGGATCGACTTCGGCGTGACTTCGCACAGCTCGTCGTCCTGGATGAACTCCAGAGCCTGTTCCAGGGTGTGGCGAACCGGCGGCACCAGGGCGATGACTTCGTCCTTGCCCGAAGCACGCATGTTGTCGAGCTTCTTGCCTTTGGTCGGGTTTACGCCCAGGTCGTTGTCGCGGCTGTTCAGGCCGATGATCTGACCGTTGTAGATCTCCTGGCCGTGCTCGACGAACAGCTTGCCGCGCGCCTGCAGGGTTTCCAGCGAGTAGGTCAGTGCCTTGCCGGTCTCGACCGAAACCAGTACGCCGTTCAGGCGGCCGGACATCTGGCCCGACTTCATGGTGTCGTAGCGATCGAAGATCGAGGTCAGGATGCCTGCACCGTTGGTCAGGGTCAGGAACTGGTTACGGAAACCGATCAGACCACGGGCTGGAATGTTGTATTCCAGGCGAACACGGCCCTTGCCATCCGGCACCATGTTGGTCAGGTCGCCTTTACGCAGACCCATTTCTTCCATGACCTTGCCCTGGGATTCTTCAGGGATGTCGATGGTGACGTTCTCGAACGGCTCCTGCTTGACGCCGTCGACTTCGCGGATGATCACTTCAGGACGGCCTACGGCCATCTCGAAGCCTTCACGGCGCATGGTTTCGATCAGAACGGACAGGTGCAGCTCACCACGGCCCGATACCTTGAACTTGTCAGGGGAGTCGGTTTCCTGGACGCGCAGGGCAACGTTGTACAGCAGCTCTTTGTCCAGACGGTCCTTGATGTTACGGCTGGTGACGAACTTGCCTTCCTTGCCGCAGAACGGCGAGTCGTTGACCTGGAAGGTCATCGAGACGGTTGGCTCGTCGACGGTCAGCGGCTTCATCGCTTCTACCGCGTCCGGGGCGCACAGGGTGTCGGAGATGAACAGCTCGTCGAAACCGCTGATGCAGACGATGTCGCCAGCCTGGGCTTCTTCGACGTCGACGCGGTGCAGGCCGTGGTGGCCCATCAGCTTCAGAATACGGCCGTTACGCTTCTTGCCGTCGACATCGATGGCAACAACCGGGGTGTTCGGCTTGATGCGGCCACGGGCGATACGGCCAACACCGATAACACCGAGGAAGCTGTTGTAGTCCAGTGCCGAGATCTGCATCTGGAACGAACCTTCACGGTCAACGTCCGGCGCCGGTACGTTGTCGACGATCGACTGGTACAGGGCGGTCATGTCTTCGCCCATGGCGGTGTGGTCCAGACCGGCGATGCCGTTCAGGGCCGAGGCGTAGACGACTTTGAAGTCCAGCTGTTCGTCGGTGGCACCGAGGTTGTCGAACAGGTCGAAGATCTGGTCCAGAACCCAGTCAGGACGCGCGCCCGGACGGTCGACCTTGTTGATCACGACGATTGGCTTGAGGCCAGCTTCGAAGGCCTTCTTGGTCACGAAGCGGGTTTGCGGCATCGGGCCGTCCTGGGCGTCGACCAGCAGCAGCACGGAGTCGACCATCGACATTACACGCTCAACCTCGCCACCGAAGTCGGCGTGACCGGGGGTGTCGACGATGTTGATGTGGTAGCCGTTCCAGTTGATGGCGGTGTTTTTCGCCAGAATGGTAATGCCGCGCTCTTTTTCCTGGTCGTTGGAGTCCATGACGCGCTCGTCGTTGAGCTCGTTACGCTCCAGGGTGCCGGACTGGCGCAGGAGTTTGTCGACCAGGGTGGTTTTACCATGGTCAACGTGGGCGATGATGGCGATGTTACGCAGATTTTCGATCACAACTGTATCTCGATCAGAGGATTCGGTTGCCGCCAGTGTAGGCGGCCAATATGTACGGTTTACGGCTCAGCGGGCCCGGTGGTCGGGAGGGCGATGGCGGATGCTGCCGCCATACAGCCCTGGCGTCTTATGTCGGACGATAAACACGCACATTGGCATGTCCCTCACTGAGCAGGTGGTGTGCGTGCAGACGGCTCATCACACCCTTGTCGCAATACAGCAAGTACTGGCGCGTGGGGTCCAGCTGCTTGAACTTGCTGTTGATGGCGTAGAACGGCATGGCCTGGACTTCGATGCCTTCCAGCACCAGAGGTTCGTCCTCCTGGGCGTCGGGGTGACGAATGTCGATGACGATCTGGCCTGGCAGTGCCTCGGCCACTTCCTCGATTTCG
The DNA here is from genome assembly GCF_003253945.1 of Pseudomonas sp. 2848. NCBI lineage: Bacteria > Pseudomonadati > Pseudomonadota > Gammaproteobacteria > Pseudomonadales > Pseudomonadaceae > Pseudomonas > Pseudomonas sp. 2848. The sequence continues at coordinate 255,546 of NZ_QKZD01000006.1, read as the reverse complement.
ATGTCCTTGCCCAGTTCGTCGATCACATGGTCGATGGAGATGAACTTGGCGCGCTCCAGGGCGCGCTCCAGCACGGCCATGTCGAACTGCTTCTCTTCGTGCTCCATGCGGTGACGCTTGGCATGGGTAGTCGGGTTCACCGAGATCACGCCGCAATACTCGGGCATATGCTTGGCGAAGTCGGCGGTACCGATCTCGGTGGCCTGATCGATGATGTCCTGCTTGTGGCTGGCCAGCAGCGGGCGCAGCACCAGCTTGTCGGTGGCCGAGTCGATGATCGACAGGTTCGGCAAGGTCTGGCTCGATACCTGGGAGATCGCCTCGCCGGTGACCAGCGCGTCGATCTGCAGACGGTCGGCCATGTGCGCGGCGCCGCGCAGCATCATGCGCTTGAGGGTGACGCCCATGTAGCTGTTGTCGACCTTGTTGAGGATCTCGCCGACCACTTCCTCGAACGGCACGCTGATGAACAGCACGCGCTGGCTGCTGCCGTACTTCTTCCACAGGTAGTGGGCCACTTCCATCACGCCCAGCTCGTGGGCACGGCCACCGAGGTTGAAGAAGCAGAAATGGGTCATCAGGCCGCGACGCATCATCTGGTAGGCCGCGACGGTGGAGTCGAAGCCACCGGACATCAGTACCAGCGTCTGCTCCAGTGCGCCCAGCGGGTAGCCGCCAATGCCGTTGTGCTGATTGTGAATCACGTACAGGCGCTGGTCGCGGATCTCCATGCGCACCACGACTTCTGGCGTCTTCAGGTCGATGCCGGCGGCGCCGCACTGCTGGCGCAGCTGGCTGCCGACGTAGCGGTCGACGTCCATCGAGGTGAAATCGTGGTGGCCGCCGCGCTTGCAGCGTACCGAGAAGCGCTTGCCGGCCAGCAGGTGGCCAAAGTGGTGCTTGCACTTGGCGACGATGTCGTCGAAGTCGCCCAGTGCATACTCCTCGACCTGCAGGAAGTGGGTGATACCCGGCGTGCAGGTGAGGCGCTCGATCATTTCGCGCTGGATCTTTTCGTCCTCGACGCGGGTGACCACCTCGAGATTATCCCAGACACCATCAACCGCGAGCTCGGGATCAAGGTCCTTGAGCACGTTGCGGATGTTCTTGGCGAGCTGGCGGATGAAGCGCTTGCGCACCGGCCGGCTCTTGATGGTGATTTCTGGGAAGACTTTGACGATAAGTTTCATTGGTTTAACAGCGCGCCCAGGGCCTACCGAAAATGAGGGGCGCGAATTATAGCGGAAATTGCTCAGCTTTTGACCAACTTTTGTCCAGAAGGTTGGGATTTATGTTGCCTGCCCCGCGATGTAGCCCTGCACGCACAGGGCGCACCATAACGGTGCAACAAAGTTAAAAAACGCATCACATGAGTGCACCGCAGCCATCCAGATCATCAGCAAATGCCCAGCAACGCCTCCTTTTATCCCGTGCAGGCCATTTTCGGGCACTGGCATGCAATTTGCTCCCTTGTGAGGCAGGTAAGCTTGGCCGACTATCCGCGCCCAGCGACACCCTTATTTCCAGGGCAGCGGCCAACTGCGCCCTAGACCATCCGGAGGACAACATGTCGAAGTCGGTTCAACTCATCAAAGATCATGACGTCAAGTGGATTGATCTGCGTTTCACGGACACCAAGGGCATTCAGCATCACGTGACCATGCCGGCGCGCGATGGCCTGGACGAAGACTTCTTCGAAGTCGGCAAGATGTTCGACGGCTCCTCCATTGCTGGCTGGAAAGGCATCGAAGCCTCCGACATGATCCTGATGCCGGTCGACGAAACCGCCGTGCTGGACCCGTTCACCGAAGAACCGACCCTGATCATCACCTGCGACATCGTCGACCCGTCGAGCATGCAGGGCTACGATCGTGACCCGCGCGGCATCGCCAAGCGCGCCGAAGAGTACCTGAAGAGCACCGGCATCGGTGACACCGTGTTCGCAGGCCCAGAGCCTGAGTTCTTCATCTTCGACGAAGTGAAGTTCCACTCGGACATCTCCGGCTCGATGTTCAAGATCTTCTCCGAGCAGGGCTCGTGGATGACCGGCGCTGACGTGGAAGGCGGCAACAAAGGCCACCGTCCGGGCGTGAAAGGCGGCTACTTCCCGGTTCCGCCGTTCGACCACGACCACGAAATCCGCACCGCCATGTGCAACGCCCTGGAAGAAATGGGCCAGACCGTCGAAGTTCACCACCACGAAGTGGCGACTGCCGGCCAGAACGAAATCGGCGTCAAGTTCAACACCCTGGTGAAGAAAGCTGACGAAGTACAGGCCCTGAAATACGTCGTGCACAACGTTGCCGACGCCTATGGCCGTACCGCCACCTTCATGCCCAAGCCTCTGTACGGCGACAACGGCTCGGGCATGCACGTGCACATGTCGATCTGGAAAGACGGCAAGAACACCTTCTCTGGCGAAGGCTATGCCGGCCTGTCCGATACCGCCCTGTACTTCATCGGCGGCATCATCAAGCACGGCAAGGCCCTGAACGGCTTCACCAACCCGTCGACCAACTCCTACAAGCGTCTGGTCCCAGGTTTCGAAGCCCCGGTAATGCTGGCCTACTCGGCGCGCAACCGTTCCGCCTCGATCCGTATTCCTTACGTCGGCAGCCCGAAAGCCCGCCGTATCGAAGCACGCTTCCCGGACTCGTCGGCCAACCCGTACCTGGCCTTCGCGGCCCTGCTGATGGCAGGCCTGGACGGTATCCAGAACAAGATCCACCCAGGCGATGCCGCCGACAAGAACCTGTACGACCTGCCGCCTGAAGAGGCCAAGGAAATCCCGCAAGTCTGTGGCAGCCTGAAGGAAGCCCTGGAAGAGCTGGACAAAGGCCGTGCGTTCCTGACCAAGGGCGGCGTGTTCTCCGACGACTTCATCGATGCCTTCATCGAGCTGAAGAGCGAAGAAGAGATCAAGGTCCGCACCTTCGTGCACCCGCTGGAATACGAGCTGTACTACAGCTGCTGATCTGATCCGCGCCTCGCGTCGGTAACATCAGGACGGCCTCCTTCAGGAGGCCGTTTCCATTTTTGCATCGGCATCATCGGACTAGGCCTACAGCCGTATTTGGCAGCACTGCGACACTCGACTCTCCACCCATCCAGGAGATCGCCATGCGTACCACCCACCTCGCCTTCACTTGCTGCCTTGCACTGTCTGGTTGCAGCGCCGCGCCGCCGCCCACTTCGGACCTCGACACCTTGCTCGACGCCATCGAGCGCCGCCTTGACCTTGCCGAAGCAGTCGCCCTGCACAAATGGGACCGAGGGCAACCTGTGCAGGCCGTGGAACGCGAGCAACTGGTTCTGGCTAGTGCACGCCAGGCCGCAACCGCCTACCAACTGGACCCCGCACGCGCCGAAGCATTCTTCGCAGACCAGATCGAGGCCAGCAAACTGCTCCAGTACTACCTGCTTGACAGCTGGCACCGGGAACGGCGAGCACCCGACCTGCCTCGACGTGATCTTGGCCAAGATGTGCGCCCCACATTAGACCGCCTTCAGGCGCAACTGCTCGTGGCCCTTGCCCGGTTCGACCAGGGGGCCACGATCAAATGCCCCGGTTACCTGGCCGACGCACTGCAGCGCCGCACCCACGAAGCCACGCGACACCTCGCACTGATCCGCGCCACCGGCCAACTGTGCAAAAACGCCTGACCACCCTATGCTCCATATTGGTGCATAGCTAGGCCGAGCGCCTCGACATGCAGCCCAGTTTGGGTCGCAAGAATCGTTTAACCAAGACTTTGTGTGCCGAATTTGCGCGCACACGCGACTTTATCCGGAAATCCCGCTTCTTTTCGGAGCCTTGGTTTGGTTCTTGCATTTTCATTGCATCCTGCACGTCATCCGTGCGCGCCCCAGGTCTGGCCGGGGCGCCAAAAGAGTGCCAACAGAGGTCACCGACGCCTTATGACCATCAGCGATGCACAGCACCGTCTGCTTCTGGACAACCTGACCACGGCCACGCTCCTGCTCAATGCCGAACTGCGCCTGGAGTACATGAATCCAGCCGCGGAAATGCTCCTGGCTGTCAGTGGCCAGCGCAGCCATGGCCAGTTCATCAGCGAGCTGTTCACCGAATCGGCCGAGGCACTCAACTCGCTGCGCCAGGCGGTGGAACAGGCGCACCCGTTCACCAAGCGCGAAGCCCAGCTGACCTCGCTGACCGGCCAGAGCATCACCGTCGACTACGCCGTCACGCCCATCCTGCACCAAGGCCAGACCCTGCTGCTGCTGGAAGTGCACCCGCGTGACCGCCTGCTGCGCATCACCAAGGAGGAGGCCCAGCTGAGCAAGCAGGAGACCACCAAGATGCTGGTGCGCGGCCTTGCCCACGAGATCAAGAACCCCCTCGGCGGCATTCGCGGCGCGGCGCAACTGCTGGCCCGCGAGCTGCCCGAGGATGGCCTGCGCGATTACACCAATGTGATCATTGAAGAGGCCGACCGCCTGCGCAACCTGGTCGACCGCATGCTTGGCTCGAACAAGCTGCCGTCGTTGTCCATGACCAATATCCACGAAGTGCTCGAACGGGTATGCAGCCTGGTCGAGGCGGAGAGCCAGGGCGGCATCACCCTGGTGCGCGACTACGACCCGAGCCTGCCGGACGTGCTGATCGACCGCGAGCAGATGATCCAGGCCGTGCTCAATATCGTGCGCAACGCCATGCAGGCCATCGCCGGGCAGAACGAACTGCGCCTGGGCCGTATCACCCTGCGCAGTCGCGCCGTGCGCCAGTTCACCATCGGCCATGTGCGCCACCGCCTGGTGGCGCGGATCGAGATCATCGACAACGGCCCAGGCATCCCCGCGGAACTGCAGGACACGCTCTTCTATCCCATGGTCAGCGGCCGCCCGGACGGTACCGGGCTGGGCCTGGCCATTACCCAGAACATCATCAGCCAGCACCAGGGCCTGATCGAATGTGAAAGCCACGCCGGCCACACCACCTTCTCGATCTACCTGCCCCTGGAACAAGGAGCCACCGCCCCATGAGCCGAAGTGAAACCGTCTGGATCGTCGATGATGATCGTTCCATCCGCTGGGTCCTGGAAAAGGCTCTGCAGCAGGAAGGCATGACCACCCAGAGCTTCGACAGCGCCGATGGTGTCATGGGCCGCCTGGCCCGCCAGCAACCGGACGTGATCATCTCGGATATCCGCATGCCCGGCGCCAGCGGTCTCGACCTGCTCGCCCAGATCCGCGACCAGCACCCTGGGCTGCCGGTGATCATCATGACCGCCCACTCCGACCTGGACAGCGCCGTGGCGTCGTACCAGGGTGGTGCCTTCGAGTACCTGCCCAAGCCGTTCGATGTCGACGAAGCAGTGTCGCTGGTCAAACGCGCCAACCAGCACGCCCAGGAGCAACAGGCCCTGGAAGTGCCTCAGACGCTGGCCCGCACCCCGGAGATCATCGGCGAGGCACCGGCGATGCAGGAGGTGTTCCGCGCCATCGGCCGCCTCAGCCACTCCAACATCACCGTGCTGATCAATGGTGAGTCGGGTACCGGCAAAGAGCTGGTGGCCCATGCCCTGCACCGCCACAGCCCGCGTGCGGCATCGCCGTTCATTGCCCTGAACATGGCGGCGATCCCCAAGGACCTGATGGAGTCCGAACTGTTCGGCCATGAAAAGGGCGCCTTCACCGGCGCCGCCAACCTGCGTCGCGGGCGTTTCGAGCAGGCCGACGGCGGCACACTGTTCCTCGACGAGATCGGCGACATGCCCGCCGATACCCAGACCCGCCTGCTGCGAGTGCTGGCCGACGGCGAGTTCTACCGGGTCGGCGGCCATGTGCCGGTGAAGGTGGATGTGCGCATCATCGCCGCCACCCACCAGAACCTCGAGTCCCTGGTACAGGCCGGCAAGTTTCGTGAGGACCTGTTCCACCGCCTCAACGTGATCCGCATTCATATCCCGCGCCTGGCCGACCGGCGCGAGGACATCCCGGCGCTGGCCCGCCATTTCCTCGGCCGTGCCGCTCAGGAGTTGGCGGTGGAGCCCAAGCTGCTCAAGCCCGAGACCGAAGCGTTCATCCGCAACCTGCCCTGGCCGGGCAATGTGCGCCAACTGGAGAACACCTGCCGCTGGATCACCGTGATGGCCTCCAGCCGCGAAGTGCTGGTCGGCGACCTGCCGCCAGAGCTGCTCAACCTGCCCCAAGACGCCGCGCCGGTGACCAACTGGGAACAGGCCTTGCGCCAGTGGGCCGACCAGGCCCTTGCCCGCGGCCAGACCAACCTGCTGGACAGCGCCGTGCCCAGTTTCGAGCGGATCATGATCGAGACGGCGCTCAAGCATACGGCCGGGCGTCGACGTGATGCGGCGTTGTTGCTGGGGTGGGGTCGTAATACCTTGACGCGCAAGATCAAGGAGTTGGGGATGAAGGTGGATGGGGGGGATGAGGACGAGGGGGAAGAACACTGATCGTTGAACGCACTCGAAATCCATGAGCGGCCAGCATGGCCCTCATGGATTCTCTCGCTTCATCCCTGTTCAATGCAGAATAGTGCTGTCAAGCAGAGCTCAGATGCGAAGCAAGTCAATGTGTCTGAGCTCTAATAAAATTATCGAGATCTGAAACATTATGCTGAGCAATTAAATTAGCGTTATACAAGTCAGTCTCAGCGCGCTCAGCCCTACTTGCCATTTCCAGTCGATTCTCGTAATCGGCCTGACTTAGTGCTGGCTGCGTTTCGCTTTTTTGCAGTGCTTCATTTGCTAGCTTTTGTCCAGCAATAATTTGATTGTCACGCGTCCCAGCGGAGCGTCCCATAAAGTTTAGCGGACTCTCACGGTGTCGCGTTTCGCGGTGGCTTGCAAGCTGATCAAGCCCAAATGCACCGGCACCCACAGCTGCGAAACCTATCTGCAGAGGCACAGCAAGCAGAATCCCACCCATTGCGGCTAAATTAGATGCAGTCGTTGCTCCAGCAGAAAAGGTTGCAACCCCCTGCTCAACAATTCGAGTTCTGGAAACTTCCTTCCTATTGAGCACGTGGGGATCATTCGACCCCTTCTTCATACGCCTCACCTCAGCCCTCGTCTTGAGGCTGCTGATGAATTTACGCGCCATCATTACAGTTGCAATACCGCTCACCCCAGCGGAGATCCCCGGAGCTACCATATCCACACGGGCCAGCGAACCTCCACTGGGATCCCAATTATCTACTGGGTTACCTGCACAGTAGCCATAAGCATTGATCCCGCCAGCTCCAAACGGACTCAACCGATCAGGGGACTGAAAACGCATTATCTCCGGGGAGTAAAAACGATTGCCATTACCCAGCGGATAGCTACCAGTCACCCTGTCGCGAAGCTGTCCACAGAAGCCGGTGGCCGGCCCCCCTGCATCTGGAATGGCACCGTAAGGTGTATATGCTCTAGAGAAGTTGCCCCCCCCGAATGGTGAGCGCTGGCGATCAAGCATCGGCAAATACAGGCTCATGAACGGTCACTCCCGCAGGACTATGAAATCATGAGCCGAAAGCTAACCGAGGCTAATCGGTGTCCGATACTGGCAAAATTATCAGGTCCCGGTAGAAGTCTTCTCCGCCTGATGTCCACTATCTATCGGATAGAGCCCCTTTGCACCGTTGCTGGGCCATATGCACCAGCAAAAGGCAGATTAGTCCTCAGAACCCCTCGAAAAATGGCCAGAACACTGCATTTCCGGGCCTACTAGACTTGGCACGCTCCCTGCTAACTACCCAGTACCTCCAGTTTCGGGGACCTCGGTACAGGCAGGCCGGGATATCCCCTCTTTTATTCGTGCAGCCTGACCTGCACCCGCCAACGCCCCGCCTCCTGCGCGCCGGTCCATTCGCCGCGCAGGGGGCGCGCAGCGACCAGCGTCAACAGCAAGCCTTCCTCGCTCTTCTGCAAACGCCAGCCCACCGGCTTGCCCTGCAACATCAACTGGCCCCGCGCGGCCTTGCCCTCGGCCTGGAACACCACGGCCACGGTACCCTCGACATTCTCGCCATGCAGTTGCGGCTCTTCGTTGAACCATAGGTCCAGCCCGCCCTGCACCACCTCGACCTGCTCCAGCACCCGCTCCTCGGGCGCCGTCAGCCGGCCGATCATCAGGCCCACGAGCATGCCGAAGATCGCCAGCGACAGCAGCACCCGCGGCCAGGCCTTCGAACGCGGGTCGGGTTCGGGGGTAGAATGCTCGTCATCTTCACGCTTGGAGCCGTGCATGTTTCACGTCATCCTTTTTCAACCAGAAATTCCGCCGAATACCGGCAACATCATCCGCCTGTGCGCCAACAGCGGCTGCGCCCTGCACCTGATCGAGCCCATCAGCTTCGAGCTGGACGACAAGCGCCTGCGGCGCGCGGGGCTGGACTACCACGAGTATGCCACGCTACAGCGCCACCAAAGCCTGGCCGAATGCCTGGAAAGCCTGAATCAGCCTCGACTGTTCGCGTTCACTACCAAAGGCTCGCACCCGTTCCATGAGGTCGAGTACCTGCCCGGTGACGCTTTCCTGTTCGGGCCCGAAAGCCGTGGCCTGCCGGCCGAGGTGCTGGACAGCCTGCCTGCCGAACAACGCCTGCGCCTGCCGATGCGGCCGGGGTGCCGGAGCTTGAACCTGTCCAATACCGTGGCGGTGACGGTGTACGAGGCGTGGCGCCAGCAGGAGTTTGCCGGAAGCTGATGCGCTTGCCGCTCGGGCCCTATCACCAGCAAGAGACATGAAAAAGGCGACCACGAAGGTCGCCTTTTGCTTTACCGGCAGAAATTACTGCACGGTCGGCACTTCACCGGCTTCCTGCATGCGCTGCATCTCTTGCGCGTACAGGGCGTCGAAGTTGACCGGCGACAGCATCAGCGCCGGGAACGAACCACGGGTCACCAGGCTGTCCAGGGTCTCGCGGGCGTACGGGAACAGGATGTTCGGGCAGAACGCGCCGAGGGTGTGGCTCATCGAAGCGGCATCGAGGTTGGCGATCAGGAAGATGCCGGCCTGTTGCACTTCGGCGATGAAGGCCACTTCGTCACCGTTCTTGACGGTCACCGACAGGGTCAGCACCACTTCGTGGAAGTCGCCTTCCAGGGCTTTCTGGCGGGTGTTCAGGTCCAGCGATACGCTCGGTTCCCACTGCTGGCGGAAGATCTGCGGGCTTTTCGGAGCCTCGAACGATAGATCGCGCACGTAGATGCGCTGCAGGGAGAATTGTGGTGCGGTTTCTTCAGCACCAGCGCCGTTGTTCTGTTGGTCAGTCATGGCAGATCCTTTTCCTAATGTTCTTGAATGCAGTGCGAATCAGGCCGCCAGCAGCGCGTCGAGCTTGCCCGCGCGCTCCAGGGCATAGAGGTCATCGCATCCACCGACATGCGTGCTGCCGATCCAGATCTGCGGCACCGAGGTACGGCCGGCCTTCTGGCTCATTTCGGCGCGAACCTGGGGTTTGCCGTCGACCTTGATCTCCTCGAACGCCACGCCCTTGCTCTCGAGCAGGTACTTGGCGCGCATGCAGTAGGGGCAGTAGTCGCTGGAATAGACGATGACGGGCTTCATATCACTTCACCAGGGGCAGGTTATCGGCTTTCCAGCTGGAAACGCCACCGCTGAGCTTGGCGGCGGTGTAACCAGCCTTGAGCAGTTCGCGGCACAGGGTACCGGACTGCTGGCCCATCGCGTCGACGACGATCAGGGTCTTGTCTTTGTGTTTTTCCAGCTCGGTCATGCGGCCGGCCACTTTGTCCTGCGGCATGCTCAGCGCGCCGACGATATGCCCGGCCGAATATTCCTTGGCAGTGCGGATATCGATCACCACGGCCTTGTCGGCGTTGACCAGTGCGGTCAATTGGCCGTTGCTCAGGCTCTGGCCGCCACGGCGGACTTCATTGACCAGCAGCAGGACCAGCAGGACGACGAAAATGGCCACCAGGATGAAGTGATCTGTCGCGAATTGAATCAGGTGAGCAACCATCAGGGGTGTTCCAGGCGATTGAAAATGGCGGCCAGTATACACAGCCCCCCATGACCGCCAAAGCCCACCGGGCTGGCGGCAAACGCGCCTTCATGCTGCATGCCTGACCGCGCTGGTCGGGCAATGGGAGGAATATTCGCCGTCGCTGGCGGATTTGCCCTAAAATGCGTGTCTTTATCATCTTTGAACAACCGTGAGTTTGATTGATGACGAGTACGCCTAAACCCCTGGTCCTGATCATCCTGGATGGCTTCGGTCACAGCGAAAGCCCCGAATACAACGCCATCTTCGCTGCCAACACGCCGGTCTACGACCGCCTGCGCGCCACCCAGCCGCACGGTCTGATCTCCGGCTCCGGCATGGACGTGGGGCTGCCCGACGGGCAGATGGGCAACTCGGAAGTCGGTCACATGAACCTCGGCGCCGGCCGCGTGGTGTACCAGGACTTCACCCGGGTGACCAAGGCCATCCGTGACGGCGAGTTCTTCGAAAACCCGGTGCTCGTCGGTGCCGTGGAAAAAGCCGCCAGTGCCGGCAAGGCCGTGCATATCCTCGGCCTGCTCTCCGACGGCGGCGTGCACAGCCACCAGGACCACCTGATCGCCATGGCCGAACTGGCCGCGCAGCGTGGTGCCGAGAAGATCTACCTGCATGCCTTCCTTGACGGCCGCGACACGCCGCCGCGCAGCGCGCAATCGTCCATCGAACTGCTCGACGCCACCTTCGCCAAGCTCGGCAAGGGCCGCATCGCCAGCCTGATCGGCCGCTACTACGCGATGGACCGCGACAACCGCTGGGACCGCGTCAGCGCCGCCTACAACCTGATCGTCGACAGCGCCGCCGAATACACCGCAGCGACCGCCGTGGCCGGCCTTGAAGCCGCCTATGCCCGCGACGAGAGCGACGAGTTCGTCAAGGCCACGCGCATTGGCGAGGCGGTCGAGGTCGAAGACGGCGACGCCGTGATCTTCATGAACTTCCGAGCCGACCGCGCCCGCGAGCTGTCCCGCGTGTTCGTCGAGCCCGATTTCAATGAATTCCCGCGCGCGCGCCTGCCCAAGCTGGCGGCCTACATCGGCCTGACCCAGTACTCGGCGAAGATCCCGGCCCCCGCGGCTTTCGCCCCGGCCAGCCTGCACAACGTGCTCGGCGAGTACCTGGCGAAGAATGGCAAGACCCAGCTGCGCATCGCCGAAACCGAGAAGTACGCCCACGTCACGTTCTTCTTCTCGGGCGGGCGCGAAGAGCCGTTCGAAGGCGAAGAGCGCATCCTGATCCCGTCGCCGAAGGTCGCCACCTACGACCTGCAGCCGGAAATGAGCGCCCCTGAGGTCACCGACCGTATCGTCGAGGCCATCGAGCAGCAACGTTATGACGTGATCGTGGTCAACTACGCCAACGGCGACATGGTCGGCCACACCGGTGTGTTCGATGCCGCGGTCAAGGCCGTGGAGGCGCTGGACGGCTGCGTCGGCCGCATCGTCGAGGCGCTGGACAAGGTCGGCGGCGAAGCCCTGATCACCGCCGACCACGGCAACGTCGAGCAGATGGAAGACGAATGCACAGGCCAGGCGCACACCGCCCACACCACCGAGCCGGTGCCGTTCATCTACGTCGGCAAGCGCCACGTGAAAGTCCGTAACGGCGGCGTGCTGGCGGACGTGGCGCCGACCATGCTCGAGCTGCTGGGGCTGGAAAAACCAGTGGAGATGACCGGCACCTCGATCCTGATCGACGCCTGATCGATGTAGTGGGGCTGCCTTGCGGCCCCCAAAACAGTTGAATTCCAGACCAACGCCCCGCCGCACACGCCGCTGGGCGTTTTTTTTGCACGCCTGCGCGGGCATACTAGGCCAGTCTCCATCCCTGGTACGCCCAACCCCATGCTCCGCGCCCTGTTCCTACTCGCCCTGTCATGTCTGCTTGCCCCGGCCTTCGCTGCCGATGAGCGCGCGCAGACCCAACAACAGCTGGACGCCACCCGCCAGGACATCGCCGAGCTGAAAAAGATGCTGGGCAAGCTCCAGGAGGAAAAGTCCGGCGTGCAGAAAGACCTCAAGGCCACCGAGACCGATATCGGCAACCTCGAAAAACAGGTGGAGGCACTGCAGCAAGAACTAAAAAAGACCGAGGGCGAGCTGGAGCGCCTTGACCACGAGAAAAAAAAACTCCAGAGCGCCCGCGTTGAACAGCAACGCCTGATTGCCATCCAGGCCCGTTCCGCGTACCAGAACAATGGTCGCGAGGAATACCTCAAGCTGCTGCTGAACCAGCAGAATCCCGAGAAATTCGCCCGTACCCTCACCTATTACGACTATCTCAGCAAAGCGCGCATGGACCAGTTGCGCACCTTCAACGAGACCTTGCGCCAGTTGGCCAACGTCGAGCAGGACATCGCCGGCCACCAGCAACAGTTGCTGGCACAACGTGCCGAGCTCGACACTCAGCGCCAGGCCCTCGTCGCCGAACGCGACAAGCGCCAGCAGGTGCTGGCCAAGCTCAGCAGCGACATGAAGGAGCGCGACCAGAAACTGCAGAGCCGCGAGCAGGACCAGGCCGACCTGAGCAAGGTGCTCAAGACCATCGAGGAAACCCTCGCCCGCCAGGCGCGCGAGGCCGAGGAGGCCCGCCAGCGGGCCCTGCTGGCCAAACAGGAAGAAGAGCAGCGCCGCAAGGCGCAGGCCCTGGCCGCCGCGACCCGCAAGCAGGAACCCGAGGAAGCCCCGAAAAAGGCCCGGACTACCCTCGGCCCGGTGGTTTCCAGCGACACGGCCAGCTATGGCGGCGCATTTTCTTCGGCACGGGGAAAACTTCCATGGCCGGTCAATGGTCGATTGCTGGCACGCTTCGGTGACACCCGCGGCGGTGATGCGCGGGCCAAGTGGGACGGGGTGATGATCAGCGCCAGTGCGGGCACCCAGGTGCGCGCCGTGCATGGCGGGCGGGTGGTGTTCGCCGACTGGTTGCGCGGCGCTGGACTTCTGGTCATTCTCGACCATGGCAATGGCTACCTGAGCCTGTACGGCCACAACCAGAGCCTGCTCAAGAGCGCCGGCGACATCGTCAAGGCCGGCGAAGCCATCTCCACTGTCGGTGACAGTGGCGGCCAGGACAGCGCCGGCCTGTACTTCGCGATTCGCCAGCAGGGCCAGCCCACCGACCCCGCGCAATGGTGCCGAGGCTAGATAATGCTACTTTTACGGCGCCGCCCACGAAACGGCGGCGCCGATGCTCCCAGCAGGAGCACCAACAGGATCAGGAGTTCGTTCGACATGCTGCACTCGCCTCGCCTCACCCAGCTGGCCCTGACCATCGCCCTGGTCATCGGCACGCCCTTGGCCATTGCCGCCGAACCGGCCAAGCCAGTGGCCAGGCAGGCCGCGGTGCCGGCCACCGAGGTGACCGCCAAGGCGCCGCTGCCGCTGGAGGAGCTGCGCACCTTCGCCGAGGTCATGGACCGCATCAAGGCGGCCTATGTGGAACCGGTCGACGACAAGACCCTGCTGGAAAACGCCATCAAAGGCATGCTCAGCAACCTCGACCCGCACTCGGCCTACCTTGGCCCCGAAGACTTCCAGGAGCTGCAGGAAAGCACCAGCGGCGAGTTCGGCGGCCTTGGGATAGAGGTCGGCATGGAGGACGGCTTCGTCAAGGTGGTCTCCCCCATCGACGACACCCCGGCTTCCCGCGCCGGCATCGAGGCCGGTGACCTGATCGTCAAGATCAATGGCGCGCCAACCCGCGGTCAGACCATGACCGAGGCCGTGGACAAGATGCGCGGCAAGATTGGCGAGAAAATCACCCTCACACTGGTGCGCGACGGCGGCACGCCGTTCGACGTGACGCTGGCCCGTGCGGTGATCCAGGTCAAGAGCGTCAAGAGCCAGCTGCTGGAGAACGACTACGGCTACATCCGCATCACCCAGTTCCAGGTCAAGACTGGCGACGAGGTGGGCAAGGCCCTGGCCAAGCTGCGCAAGGACAACGGCAAGAAGCTGCGCGGCGTGGTTCTCGACCTGCGCAACAACCCCGGCGGCGTGCTGCAGTCGGCGGTCGAAGTGGCCGACCACTTCCTCACCAAAGGCTTGATCGTCTACACCAAGGGCCGCATCGCCAACTCCGAGCTGCGCTACTCCGCCGACCCGGCCGATGCCAGCGAAGGCGTACCTCTGGTGGTGCTGATCAACGGTGGCAGCGCCTCGGCCTCGGAAATCGTCGCTGGCGCCCTGCAGGACCAGAAACGCGCCGTGCTGATGGGCACCGACAGCTTTGGCAAGGGCTCGGTGCAGACCGTCCTGCCGCTGGCCAACGACCGTGCGCTGAAACTCACCACCGCGCTGTACTTCACCCCCAACGGCCGTTCAATCCAGGCCCAGGGCATCGTCCCGGACATCGAAGTGCGCCCGGCCAAGCTGACCGCCGAAGCCGACAACGACAACTTCAAGGAAGCCGACCTGCAAGGCCACCTGGGCAACGGCAATGGCGGCGCCGACCGACCGACCGGCAGCGCCAAGCGCAAGGATCGCCCGCAGGACAACGACTTCCAGCTCAGCCAGGCACTCAGCCTGCTCAAAGGTCTGAACATCACCAAGGGTGACTGAAGCCCCCCATGCGTTATCTGCTATCCCTGCTGTTCTGCCTGCTGGCCGTCGTCGCGCACGCGGCGCCCGCCGGCAAGGCCTACATGAGCATCATCATTGACGACCTCGGCCAAAGCAGCGAGCGCGACAGCCGCACCCTCGCCCTGCCCGGCCCGGTCACGCTGGCGATCATGCCCGACACCCCGCACGCCACCGACTTCGCCCGCCAGGCCCACAAGGCCGGACGCACGGTGATCCTGCACATGCCCATGGACCCGGCCACCGGCCCCTACGCCTGGCACCCCGGCACGCCGGTCGACGAACTGGCCCGACGCCTGGACGCCGCCTTGGCCAAGGTGCCCTTCGTCGCCGGTATCAACAACCACATGGGCAGCCGCATGACCGCTCAGCGCGAACCGATGCACTGGCTGATGGAAGAGCTGCAGCGCCGCCACCTGTTCTTCGTCGACAGCCGCACCAGCGCCGCCACCGTGGCCGCGGCCCAAGCGCAGGCCATCGGCCTGGCGCATGTTTCGCGGGATGTATTCCTCGATGACGTGAGAACGACAGAGGCGATCAACGGACAGTTGCAGCTGGGCATCGCCCAGGCCCGCAAGCAAGGCTCGGCGGTGCTGATCGGCCACCCCTATCCGCAGACGCTCGAGGTGCTGGCTCGCGAGATCCCTCGACTGAAGGCCCAGGGCATCGAGTTGATCGGCCTGCACCAGATAATCGCCGAGCGCGGCAACCAGGCCATGCCCGCCCATGGCCGCCTAGGCCGCTACGACAACCGCTGAAAGCCTGGCAAGCCGGGGTCGAATCCAGCCGTTATTCAGGTCAAAGGAATGATGCCTTCCACATCCGTTGGCGTCAGACGCCCCCTGTGGACCCGCTCACCGCTGACGGCCTCGTACCGTCGCCCCAGGAAGCGCTGGCTCCAGACCTTCAGGTGCCCATAGGTGAAGGCCTCGAGCGGCGCGGACTGCGAGTCCACATGGAAGTGCGCGGCCCACAGGTTGCGGCCCTTTGTCTCTCCGGGAGCATTCAGGCGGGTGATCCTGAACTCATCGAAGGGGCTGGTGCTGACCGATGTATCACGCCTGACATAATCCACCTTGATCAGCCCCTGCTCATGGAGAAACCGCAGACCATGCGCGGTCGGGTATCGGGTCTTGCCGTACAGTTCGATCATCAACCGTACCTTGTGAGCCTGAAAGTCGCTCACGGCCTCACTCAAGGCGGCTATCCGCTGCGCACTCACCCCCTGCCCCGCCAGTGCCGCGATCGTTCCTTGCAGCTTGCCGAGCTGCCGGTTCAGCAACCGCTGCAGCACCACGCCGTTGACGTCATCCCTCACGTAGTCTTCGGCAATTGCCAGCACGTCGTTGCCATCCTTGAGCAGTGCTTGTACCAGGGCCTCGACGTCCGGCGTGCCCCCCTCTTCGGACGATGGTTCGTTGATATCCTCGCGCTGGACCCATTGCCCATCCTTGAGATCGAAGACTTGCAGCGACCGTTTGCTGAGCGGATCCAGCACTTCTAGCGCGCTATCCCCCTGAATCCGGGTGGCGATGACCAAAAGTCCATCCCGGTTGCGAATGGCCCGCTGAGGCAAACTTGCCTTTGGATAGGGCAAGCGACCGGCAGCGCCCACCACACCGTCCTGCTCCGCAAGGGCGTCGATCAAGCGGCGTCCGGCATCATCCTTGAGCAACTGCATATGAGCCCGGTAGCGCTGAAGCATATCGGTTTCGACAAGGGCGCCCCCCGTGCGTTCGAGGTGCAACGCGTTGATGATAGCGGCCGCATAGGCATCCCACGCCTCCTGCAGGATGCTGATGCGGTCGGCCACGTTCAGGTTGGACATCAGCGACTCGCCATGGGCCGTGGCGGCGCTTCTTAGCGTGTCGCCTGCCAGGTCCTCCCGATATCTGAACAACTGAGGTTGCCCCGCGTCCAGGTGCAGCGCCAGGTCCGCCAGGTTCAGGGCATGATGAAAGCGAAGGTCTACAGTGGTGAACATGCGCCCGGCAATCAGTTGGTCGACCGTGCGCGGGGCGCCCACCCGTCCGATATCGAGATCGCCCGCTACCTCGCCGAGCAACTCGTCCAGGACACCTTGGGCGACAAGCATGCGCTCCTGTATACCGATGACCGTTTTCAGCTCCTCGCGAAACTGCTGATACTCCTTGCGCACATGGCCCCCCACGCCATCGTCGAATTGCGCGGCCAGCTCGCTCATGCGCGGGAAGTTCGCCAGATGCTGCAGCTCCCCCAGGATGAAATCGCTATTGCGGATCAGACCGGCCACCAGCATGCTTCGTTGCTGCAGGATGGCCTGCCCGAGCCCTTGTGTTCGATAGCTGCCGTACTTGGGCTCGAGCATGGCGGTCAGGATGTCGCGGTGCTCGCGATCCAGGCGCACTATACGCTCGGTCTGGGCGACCGCCTCCAGGCGCTTGGCGTCCAGCTCCATATCGAGCGTCGCGATACGTTGTTCATATGAACCCATGATCCTGTCGGATGCAGGCCAATCAAACGACTCATCCTTGTTGTTTTCCGCCTCCAGTCGCTTGCTCCCCTCTGCATCCTTAAGTCTTTCGAGGTGCTCGATGCGCCCTTGGATAGTGACCACCTCAAGGCTGCAACGACCAAACGCATCCAGCTCCCGCGCGGCATTGCTGGTAAAGGTATCGGAGGACTTTCTCATCTTGATGAACTGCTTCTCGAGACTTGCCTTCGGCATGCCGCCAAGGAGGCGTAGCCCTGCATCGACTCGCCAGGCGCCTTGCTCGAAGACCAGCCATGGCCCGCTCTTGTGCGCCGTGTCGACTACCCGGACGCCGTCCTCTGTCACGCTCACGGCAAAGGCCTCGCCAAGCATCGAGACATAGTGCCCTCCATCAACCTCGAACAATCCTGCTTGCGAAGGTTGCAGTCCCTCCAGCACGACGCTCGAGCGCATTGCCATCAGGACCTCGCGCTGCCCCGGCGCCAGCCAGTTGAAGCCCTGGTTGCCACGCCACGCCAAGTCGAGCAATAAGCCATCTACCTGCGACAAGGCACCTGGCGAGCCCACCTTCCCCTGGGTAGGTTCGACCCTGGCAGCCGCGTAACCACCGTCCTGAGCAGGGGTACCCTCGAACAAGGGAAGTCTGGGCGGGCGGTTCGGGCCCGCCACCGCGGATTGCGGCAATCGGGCATGCAGCATTGCCATCCCCAGGCTCATGACCAGATCAACGGTCGCCGCGGACCGCTCGAACGCACTGCCTTGCTCAAGGGCTTGCCCGTCCCCGTGCAGGCTGGCGGCGCTCTGGACCAGCCAGGCCGCCGAAGCGACCGGCCCCCGGAGCAACACAGTGGCGGTGTCGAACAACAACCATGCGCCTTTGCTGAGTATCGCCCAACGACTCTCCCTATCAGAGGTGCTCTGCTCCTCGGCCAATACAGTCAGCAACTCACGATTCGCCGTGTACAGCTTTTCATCCACAGCGCTCAACCACTGATGCGCGTCGAACTGGGCCGGCCCAGGCTTGTCAGGTAACGCGTACAGGTCGATACCGATGGAGGTGATATGAGGCTCGGTGAATCCGCCGTTGGCATAGATCGGACGAACACGCTCGTCCATCCAGGCGAGAATGCTTTCCTGCAGGGTGGATGATTCGCGAATGGCCGCCATCATTGCGTCGAGGCAGGAGAACTGCCGCAATGGATCCTTCGGGTAGAGCGGGCGATACAGCATCACCACCGCAGGCTCGGTCGAGAACAGCACGAACATGCCCCGGACCAGATCATCCTGGCCTGACGCCGACTGTCGCTTGAAAGTCAGCGGCATCAAGCCACTTGCGTTTGTCTGCTTGTCGACATGGCCGTTGCACAGGTCGACAATGCACTGCAGGCCTGCCTGCGAAAGCTTGCGGTCGAGTTTCGCCTGCAAGGCACTGAAACGTAGCGCCTGGCGCCACTCCCGGGCAAAGCGACGAGTGCGATCGGAACGGGTTGCCGGGTCAGCCAAGGCATCGGCTACGTATGCTGGGTAACACCCGCCGATATCAACCTTGCTTACCAGGTTCTTGACGTACTCGGCATTCATCCAGGGCATGACCAGTTGCTCGTTGACGTGCCTGATGTGCTTGATGAAGGCATTCCCCAAGCCACTGAGGTTGCCGATGGCGAACTCGGTGAGGGTCTTCTCGCCCGCCGCCGCCAGCGGCTCGCCACCGCCGCTGCCGACACCTGCGCCACCGGGCATGCCCTCGGCGACCTGCAGTTCCAGTATCAGCTCATCAGGAAAATAGTTGGCCTCCACCGGATAGTCCTCCAGCATCTGCTTTCGCAGCTTCCGGCTGGCGTAGGTCTGCAGGTCGAGCACCCCGTCCAGCGCCGCGACGCCCTCGACACTTGCATGGTCCAGCGCCAGGTCCAGCAACCCCGACTGATAGGCGAAGCTGTCACTCGCCGAGGCGAAGTCGATGCCCGGTGGTATCGCGGGTGAACCGTCCTCTACGATGAAGTAACCACCGACGAACCACTGCGCAGGGTCGCTCAGCTCCGCGAACAGCCCCTCCATCCGCGCCAGGGTCAACCCGTGCAAGCGCAATTGGCCGATGCATTCGAGCATGTGCCCGAGCAGCAAGGCGCTCAGCTGCGCGAATGCGTTGCCTTCGAGTTCGTGACGATCCCAGCTCATGGCAGTGAACCGATAGCGCAGCGCAAGCTCGTCACGCAACGACCGGGCAAAATCACACAACGACTCGAAGGCCAGGACCTGGCCGGACGGCTCGCACCAGAGCACAACCTCCCGCTCATCCCACTCACCTGTCACCAGCAAGCCGGGCTGTATCCGATCGAATTGCTGCGCATCGGCACTCAGGTTGGCCTGAACGACGAACACCGCTGGCTGCTCGTCGCCACCGCGGATCAAGCTACGGACACAGGCCTGCTGCTGATCATCCAGCCTCTGCAGAGGCAGGTTGCGCAGCAGCGCCATCTTCAACAGCAATTGCAACCAGCTATCACGGCTCCTTCCGGAACTACTAACCCCGTTCCAGTAGTTCACCTGGGCTTGGCAAAAGCATTCGGCAAGCTGCGGCAGCAGCTCGTTGAGCGCTGGCGTAAGACCTGTCAGGCGACGCGTGTCCCATTCGCTGTGCGAGTCGGCGAAACGGTGTGACGCCGCCAACCCAAGATTGTGGTGTCGCTCACCGATCGCCTCCAGATCCAGCGGCGCGCCATCGAGCATCGCCTGCATCACGACATCCACCAGCGCTGCGGTCGTCCAGTACTCGGTGTCGGGATCGGGGCTGTCCAGGATCAGTGGATCGGCGGACACCAACGCGGGTTCGACGAAGGTCAGCCAGGGCAGTTCCTTGAACAGCACTTGCAGCAGCTGCTCACTGACGACCTGACGCAAGGTCGGACGGTCGGCGAATTGACGGACTACGGCGTCCTTGAAGTCGAAGATCGATGTGGAGGATTGGGTCATGGCAAAGGCCTGCTCGTTGATGAGCCGCCACCATGCCCGCGCAGCCGCACACTGCTGGCACTACATATTGCACCCCAGAACGACAAGGGGCCCGACGCTTGCGCGCCGGGCCCCTTGGTCACTTCAGCCGTGATCAGCTGTACACACGCCCCAGCAGCTGGCGATGGCTTTCGAACTGATCCAGCACGTCACGCACGATCTGCTCGCGGGTGAAGCCCATCAGGTCGTACTCCTGACTGCCGTCGTGCAGATACACCTCGGCACGGTAGAAGCGCTGCTGCACTTCCGGCTCGCCCTCGACCGGCGCCTCACTCGGCGCGGCGAGGTAGCCATCCAGGCTGGCTTCGTAGACGAACGGGTTGCCCTCTTCCATCATCACCCGCAGGCCCATCATGTTGCGCGACTGGCCAACACGGGTCTCGACCTCGAAGCCCAGGGTACGCAGCTGCTCGGCGGCCTCTTTCAGCGCCGGACTGACCTGCTTGTCCATGAACCGCTGCACCACGGCCTGGGTCGGCTGCAGGTCCAGCTGGCTGAGACGCTCGCTGAAACCGCGACGGCCACGGGCGGCCAGTTCGGCGCGCTCGCTCTCGACCGCGACGTCCTGCTTCATGGCCTTCATCAGGCCGAACATGAACAGCACCAGGACCACCGAGAACGGCAGGCCGGCCAGTACCACCATGGTCTGCATGGCTTCGAAGTTACCGGCGAACAGCAGGCCGATGGTGACCAGGGTGATGACCACCGACCAGAACACCACCATCCAGTGCGGGGCGTCTTCGTCGACCTTGCCGCCTTTGCACGACAGGTTGGCCATCATCACCGCGCCGGAGTCGGCCGGAGTGAGGAACAGCACGAAGCCAACAAACACCGCCACACCGATGACGATCTTGGCCGCCGGGAAGAATTCCAGCAGCTGGTAGATCGACATAGACGGCTGTTCGAGCGCGGTCTTGCCCAGCTCCACGGCGCCCTGGTTGATCACCAGGTCCAGCGCAGTGTTGCCGAAGATCGACAGCCACGCCAGGGTGAAGCCCAACGGGATCAGCAGCACGCCGCTGACCAGCTGGCGCACGGTCCGGCCCTTGGAGATACGGGCGATGAACATGCCGACGAACGGGCCCCAGGAGATCCACCAGGCCCAGTAGAACACGGTCCACAGGCCCAGCCAGCGCTCGGACTTGTCGTTGTCGCCTTCATAGACATAGAGGTCGAAGGTCTTCAGGACGACGCCGTTGAGGTAGTCACCGACGTTCTGCACGAAGCCGTTGAGCAGGTGCAGGGTGTTGCCGGCCAGCAGCACGAAGATCAACAGGCCGCTGAACAGCAGGATGTTCAGGTTGGACAGGCGGCGGATGCCGTTCTCCACGCCGGACACCGCGGCCACGGTGGCCACACCGGCCATGACCAGGATCACCACCAGCAGGTTGGTCTTGCTGTGGTCCATGCCAAACAGGTATTCCAGACCCGAGGCCACCTGCATCGAGCCGATACCCAGGTTGGTCACCAGGCCCAGCAGGGTGACGAACATACCGAAGATGTCCACGGCATGGCCGGCGCCGCCCTTGACCCAACGCTCACCGACCAGCGGGTACAGCGCCGAGCGCAGTGCCAGCGGCTGGTTGTGGCGGTAGGCGAAGTAGCCGACGGCAAGGCCCACCAGGGCGTAGATCGCCCAGCCGTGCAGGCCCCAGTGCAGGAAGGTCAGCTGCAGGCCCTGGCGCGCGGCCTCGAGGCTGGCAGGCGTACCTTGCGGTGGGTTGAAGTAATGGTCCAGCGGCTCGGAAGCGCCGAAGTACAGCAGCGAGATACCGATACCGGAGGAGAACAGCATGCCGGCCCAGGCGCCGTAGCTGAAGTCGGGGGTGTCGTCCTTGCCGCCCAGCTTGAGCTTGCCGAAGTCGGAGAAGGCCAGGTAGACGACGAACAGCAGGTAGCCACAGATGACCAGCATGTAGTACCAGCCAAAAGTGCGGGTCAGCCATTTCTGGGCGACGCCCAGCACCTGGCCGGCGGCTTCGGGTACAGCGATCAGCAAGGCAGTCAGAACGAGGATCATCAGCGCCGAGGTGTAGAACACCACGCGATTGACCCGTACCCGCTCGGCGGGGGGCTTTGTCAGGGAGGCAGAACTCATTGCACGAATGCTCCGGGCAGTGCGGCAGTGGAGGCTAAACAGTTATTTCCCACGCAATTGGTGCAATAGCCCTACTGCGACAGGTGTTATAAAAGCACCCTGGAAACCGTGATCCCGAATAGGAACGTTGCAAAAAAATCAGACCGGTCGGCTGTGGAAAACCCTGCCCTCCATAAGGAGGTGCGCGCATTCGCCACAGACACCTGCCCGCTCCAAGGGCCGGCCGCGCAGCCTGTGACTGCTCGGCAAAATCTGTCTTTCGCATCGCCCATGCCCGTCAACGCCTTGTATTCCGGGGGTTACACGATTTCCTGGGGTGTCGATTCGTGCTTCCGTGACCGTCCGAAAACTGTCAATGGCACAAATTGTCGCAGAGCTTATTCTTTATTGATTGAACGTTCAATCAAAACAAAATAGACTGGCCTTCGCCGAGGCAGCCGCTTGTCGTCTGCCCGCAGGCCTGAGGAGATAGCAAGATGCCCAAGGTCGGTATGCAACCCATCCGCCGCCAGCAGTTGATCGAAGCCACACTGCAGGCGGTCGATCAGGTCGGACTGGGAGATGCCAGCATTGCGCTGATTGCCCGTTTGGCCGGCGTGTCGAACGGCATCATCAGTCACTACTTTCAGGACAAGAACGGCCTGATCGCAGCGACGATGCGCTACATCATGAACATGCTCAACGAGGGTGTGATCGCGCGTCGTCAGGCACTCACGGACGACAGCCCGCGTGCCCACCTGAAGGTGATCATCGAAGGCAACTTCGATGCGAGCCAGGTGAATGGCCCGGCAATGAAAACCTGGCTGGCCTTCTGGGCCTCCAGCATGCACCAGCCGTCTTTGCACAGGTTGCAGCGGATCAACGACCACCGCCTGTATTCCAACCTGTGCTGCCAGTTCCGCCGCGTCCTGCCGCTCTACCATGCGCGCAAGGCTGCCCGCGGCCTGGCAGCGTTGATCGACGGCCTTTGGCTGCGTGGTGCCCTGTCGGGTGACGCATTCGACACCGAGCAGGCAATACGCATCGCTTACGAATACATGGATCTACAACTGGCTAAGCAGCAGACCCTGGGCACAACCGACCAGGCCGCTGAACAGCCGCGCGCAGCGACCAGCCAACCGGCGGGAGCGTGACGCGGCAGCCAACCACACACTGCACTTGCGAGGACACTATGGCCCGTTTCGGAACGCAAAAACTCTACATCGATGGCGCTTACGTCGACGCTGGCAGCGATGCCACCTTCGAAGCCATCAACCCAGCTACCGGCGAAGTCCTCGCCCACGTGCAGCGCGCAACTCAAGCTGACGTCGAGAAGGCCGTCGAAAGCGCCGAGCGTGGCCAGAAAGTCTGGGCCGCCATGACCGCCATGCAGCGTTCGCGCATCCTGCGCCGCGCCGTCGACATCCTGCGCGAGCGCAACGACGAGCTGGCCATGCTGGAAACCCTGGACACCGGCAAGTCGTACTCTGAAACCCGCTACGTCGACATCGTCACCGGCGCCGACGTTCTGGAGTACTACGCAGGCCTGGTACCGGCCATCGAAGGTGAGCAGATCCCGCTGCGCGAATCGTCCTTCGTCTACACCCGCCGCGAGCCGCTGGGCGTGACCGTCGGTATCGGCGCCTGGAACTACCCGATCCAGATCGCCCTGTGGAAATCCGCCCCGGCCCTGGCCGCCGGCAACGCGATGATCTTCAAGCCGTCGGAAGTCACCTCGCTGACCACCCTGAAACTGGCCGAGATCTTCACCGAAGCCGGCCTGCCGAACGGCGTGTTCAACGTCCTGACCGGCAGCGGTCGCGAAGTCGGCACCTGGCTGACCGAGCACCCGCGCATCGAGAAAGTCTCCTTCACCGGCGGCACCACCACCGGCAAGAAAGTCATGGCCAGCGCCTCGAGCTCGTCGCTCAAGGAAGTCACCATGGAACTGGGCGGCAAGTCGCCGCTGATCATCTGCGATGATGCCGACCTGGACAAGGCCGCCGACATCGCCATGATGGCCAACTTCTACAGCTCCGGTCAGGTCTGCACCAACGGCACCCGCGTGTTCATCCCTGCCGCGATGAAAGCCGCCTTCGAAGCCAAGATCGCCGAGCGCGTTGCCCGCATCCGTGCCGGCAACCCGGAAGACGAGAACACCAACTTCGGCCCGCTGGTCAGCTTCCAGCACATGGAAAGCGTGCTGTCCTACATAGCCAAGGGTAAAGAAGAAGGCGCCCGCGTCCTCTGCGGCGGTGAGCGTCTGCTGGACGGTGCCTTCGCCAAGGGCGCGTTCGTCGCCCCGACCGTGTTCACCGACTGCACCGACGACATGACCATCGTCAAGGAAGAGATCTTCGGCCCAGTGATGAGCATCCTCAGCTACGAGACCGAGGAAGAAGTCATCCGTCGCGCCAACGACACCGAATACGGCCTGGCCGCCGGTGTCTGCACCAACGACATCAGCCGCGCCCACCGCATCATCCACAAGCTCGAAGCCGGTATCTGCTGGATCAACGCCTGGGGCGAGTCGCCGGCCGAAATGCCGGTTGGCGGTTACAAGCAGTCGGGCGTCGGCCGTGAGAACGGTGTCAGCTCGCTGGCTCAATACACTCGCATCAAGTCGGTCCAGGTCGAGCTGGGCGGCTACAACTCGGTTTTCTAAACCCCGTTTAGCCACGCCCGTGCTTTCACGCACGGGCGTTTCCGCTCCCTGACCACCGCCAACGAGGGTACTTCTCATGTCCCAAGAATTCGATTACATCATCGTCGGTGCCGGCTCCGCCGGTAATACCCTGGCCACCCGCCTGACCGAAGACGCCAGCGTCACCGTGCTGCTGCTGGAAGCCGGCGGCCCCGACTACCGCTTCGACTTCCGCACCCAGATGCCGGCCGCCCTGGCCTTCCCCCTGCAGGGTCGTCGCTACAACTGGGCCTACGAGACCGATCCGGAGCCGCACATGGACGGCCGCCGCATGGAATGTGGCCGCGGCAAGGGCCTGGGTGGCTCCTCGCTGATCAACGGCATGTGCTACATCCGCGGCAACGCCATGGACTTCGACGGCTGGGCTGAACTTCCAGGCCTCGAGGACTGGACCTACCTGGACTGCCTGCCGTACTTCCGTAAAGCCGAAACCCGCGACATCGGCCCGAACGACTACCACGGCGGCGAAGGCCCGGTCAGCGTGGCCACGCCGAAAGCCGGCAACAACCCGCTGTTCCACGCCATGGTCGAGGCCGGCGTGCAGGCCGGCTACCCGCGCACCGAAGACCTCAATGGCTACCAGCAGGAAGGTTTCGGCCCGATGGACCGTTCGGTCACCAAGAATGGTCGTCGTTCCAGCACCGCCCGTGGCTACCTGGACCAGGCCAAGAAGCGCCCGAACCTGACCATCGTCACCCACGCCCTGAGCGACCGCGTGCTGTTCGACAACAAGCGTGCCATCGGCGTGACCTACCTGGTGGGTGACAGCGAAGAGCGCGTCGAAGCCCGCGCCCGCAAGGAAGTCATCGTTTCCTCCGGCGCCATCGCCTCGCCACAACTGCTGCAGCGCTCCGGCGTCGGCCCGCGCGCCCTCCTGGAAAGCCTCGACATTCCAGTGGTCCACGACCTCCCGGGCGTCGGCGAGAACCTGCAGGACCACCTCGAGCTGTACCTGCAGTACGCCTGCACCCAGCCGGTGTCGCTTTACCCGTCGCTGCTGTGGTGGAACCAGCCGGCCATCGGTGCCGAGTGGCTGTTCAACGGCACCGGCATCGGCGCCAGCAACCAGTTCGAGGCCGGTGGTTTCATCCGCACCCGCCCTGAATTCAAGTGGCCGAACATCCAGTACCACTTCCTGCCGGTCGCCATCAACTACAACGGCTCCAACGGCGTGAAGGAGCACGGCTTCCAGGCACACATGGGCTCCATGCGCTCGCCAGCCCGTGGTCGCATCCAGGCCAAGTCGAAAGACCCGCGCCAGCACCCGAGCATCCTGTTCAACTACATGTCCACCGAGCAGGACTGGCAGGAGTTCCGCGACGGCATCCGCCTGACCCGCGAAATCATGGCCCAGCCGGCGCTGGACCCGTACCGCGGCCGCGAGATCAGCCCGGGCGCCCACGTGCAGACCGATGAAGAGCTGGACAAATTCATCCGCGAGCACGCCGAAACCGCCTTCCACCCGTCCTGCTCGTGCAAGATGGGCACCGACGACATGGCGGTAGTCGATGGCGAGGGTCGCGTGCACGGCATGCAGGGCCTGCGTGTAGTCGATGCGTCGATCATGCCGCTGATCATCACCGGCAACCTCAACGCCACCACGATCATGATCGCCGAGAAGATCTCGGACAAGATCCGTGGCCGCAAGCCGCTGCCGCGCAGCACCGCCAAGTACTATGTGGCAGGTGATGCGCCGGTGAAAGGCAAGCCGATGCGTGAAGTGAAGCAGGGCTGACACCCCGATCAGGGGCCGCGCTGCGGCCCCTCTCACGCCTTCCAGTCAGGTGGGCAACGCAAAGAAGGTGCGCATCAACGCGTCATCCTCTGTGCCCAAACGCTCAGCCAGTGCCTGACGATCGAACAATCCCCCCGTGCGCATCTCCCGCACGGTCCCCCCGCTTGGCGCCTGGGCCAGCGCCTTCAGGCACACCTCCGTAAACTGATAATCGTGCCCCTGAACGGCCGTCACCTTCTCCACTTGCAGGTAGCGCCCCGGCAACATCAGCGACTCCGCCTCATCCGGTCGCCTTGAGAAGGGCCCGATAGGCGTCGCCTGCATGTCCTCGCCCGGTTCCAGCACGTACACCAGCGCGTGGTCATCAAACGGTCCTCTGCCACTGACCTGTGTCTGCGGGTCGTTGAAAACCTCCCAGAGTGCATAAGGGTTTTCCGTGAAAGACGTGAAGTCGGTGGTCACCAGCACGTCACCCACATCAATGGCGCCATCGCCGAACGCCGGTATACCGGTACCCCGCAAGCTGGATGCTGCCCGGTACAGCCGTACCTGGTTGCTCACTCCTATATGCCCAAGGGCACAGGCAAGGTCGTGACTGCGCTGGACATTCCCGGCGTGAGTACCTTCGAGGGGCAAACCCCGCCACAGGTTGTTGTAGCGCTCTGGTGAGCTGGTGTACTCGGCAATGGCGGCCGAGCCAAAGCCGTGCTCATCCCGATAGACGGGAAAGGGCTCACTGAATGCATCCAGATACTCACCGCGGGGGCCCAAAGCATCCAGGTCAGCCCACGGCACCGAGCCCATCAGGGCTTCCTGGCGGGCTAGCGCCTGGTCCGACACCGCCAGCAATTCGTCTGCCGCCGGCGCCATGTAAAGCCCCCAGTCGACCTCGGCAGCCGCGGTTTGCGCCTGGCCAGCAATGCGCGGGGGTATGCGGCTCTCGCTGAACAGCTCACCGGCTCGCATCATTGCTGCATCGAGCAGAATAAAAAGAATATCCGTCAGTACTGCCCACCATGCTGCCGTGCGCCAAGCCCGTTTGCCATTGAGCGCCCGGTCCAGGTGCAGCCCCAGGCTCGCGGTGCCAAGCCCCAGCGAGGTCAATATGACTGGCCAGCCAAACGGCGCCATCGGTGCAATGACCAGGCTCGCAGCTTGTAAGCCCGCCAGCCAATTGGCCTTGCGCAGTTGTGCGTTGGTGGTCAGCCGCTCGTGGGCATCGCTGGTCAGATCATCCATGACCGCATCGCGCAGGTGGACGAACAGGTCCCCTGCAATCGCCTGCCCGGTAATCGTGATATCGCCCCGTGACTGGGCAAGCCACTTGAGGTTTGTGCTTAGGCGCAGGCGTAGCGACTGTGCCAGTACCCCATCCCCGACGAATAGCCTGACCAGGCGCTCCCGCCCCTCAGGCGTGGCTGCCTGATCAGCAAGCCATGCTGTCAGCGCGTGGCGATCGTCGAATAGCTGCACAACAGCCTGCGCATCGGCAAGATAGAGGCACAACTTGCCAGCCTTCAGCTTATGCTGGAACAACAGCCTGGCGCTGATACCGCCGATGGCAAGCATGCTCCAACCCCGCTGAGCATTCACCGGGCGGGTCTGTCGCAGACCTTGCACACTGATCGGCACTGCGGGTGCCGCAAACGTCGCCACCATCAGCTCCCGCCGCTCTGGCTCGCTGAGCGTCGATTGGCCCACAGCGGCAAGGAAACGGGCGCGGGCCAGCACGCAATAATCTTCGCCATGCTGCGACCGGAACCTGCTCAGAGCCTCGGTATAGCGCCCCGCAAAATCCAGTTGCCAGAACGCCTTCAGTACCTGCTGTGGGTCAAGCCGCACTTCGTTGCGCTCGTCATAGTCAATGTGGCTGGCATCCACCCGGTAGAAGCCACCGTAAACGCTTAACTCATCTGCACTGTCCTGCTGCTGTGGGCTGAAGCGCTGGACCACCAGCTCGGTCAGGCTCAGGGAGCGCCAGGGCGGCCCGCTGTGGCACCAGCCGGTGTAGCTGCGCGAGCTCGTTGCCGCGGCGTGGAATTCGTGCCAGTAGAGCCTGTCCGGATCCACCCAGTAACCCAACTGCTGGTGCAGCACATGGCCGGCCGCTTGACGCGCCATCCTGTGCAAATCAGGGAAATGCCCCAGCATGCGTTGAGCCAGCTGGGCGAGTGACAAGGTTTCTTGATCGTTCATGGATCTTGGCTACCTGGGACAAGGCGTTCCACTACACCGGCAAGCCGCAGCAACGATGCGGTATCGCTTTACAGCCCGCATCGGCCTCAGGTTAGAATCGATTGGCACGCGACCTGCTAGCTTTTTCTGAAAACTACGCTACATGGTCCATTCCCCCGCTGTCGGAGTACCTGCCTTTGGATGCAAGCACCATCAACAGCCTGTTCTTGATCGGCGCATTGCTGGTGGGCGCAAGTATCCTGGTCAGTTCCCTGTCATCGCGCCTGGGTATTCCTATTCTGGTCATCATCCTCGCCGTCGGCATGGTCGCCGGTGTCGACGGTGGCGGGATCATCTTCAACAACTACCCGACCGCCTACCTGGTGGGCAACCTGGCTTTGGCCGTGATCCTGCTCGACGGCGGCCTGCGCACGCGGGTGGCAAGCTTTCGCGTAGCGCTGTGGCCGGCGCTGTCGCTGGCCACGGTCGGGGTGATGATCACCACCGCCCTCACCGGCCTGGTTGCCGCCTGGCTGTTCAACCTGAGCCTGATCCAGGGCCTGCTGATCGGCGCCATCGTTGGCTCCACCGATGCCGCTGCGGTGTTCTCGCTGCTGGGCGGCAAAGGCCTGAACGAACGGGTTACCGCCACCCTGGAGATCGAGTCGGGCAGCAACGACCCAATGGCCGTGTTCCTCACGGTCACCCTGATCGACATGATCGCCAGCGGCCAGACCGGTCTGCACTGGAGCCTGCTGGGCCACCTGTTGCGCGAATTCGGCATCGGCGGGCTGCTGGGCCTGGGTGGCGGCTGGCTGATGCTGCAACTGGTAAACCGCATCAACCTGGCCGGTGGCCTGTACCCGATCCTGGTGGTAGCCGGCGGCCTGGTGGTGTTCTCGCTGACCAACGCCCTGCACGGCAGCGGCTTCCTCGCCGTGTACCTGTGCGGCCTGGTGCTGGGCAACAAGCCTATCCGCAGTCGCCACGGCATCCTGCACATGCTCGACGGCATGGCCTGGCTAGCCCAGATCGGCATGTTCCTGGTACTGGGCCTGCTGGTCACGCCCCACGACCTGCTGCCCATCGCCCTGCCCGCCCTGGGCCTGGCATTGTGGATGATCCTGGTCGCCCGGCCACTGTCGGTGGTCGCCGCACTGCTACCGTTCAAGGCCTT
Source organism: Pseudomonas sp. 2848 (assembly GCF_003253945.1). Taxonomy (NCBI): domain Bacteria; kingdom Pseudomonadati; phylum Pseudomonadota; class Gammaproteobacteria; order Pseudomonadales; family Pseudomonadaceae; genus Pseudomonas; species Pseudomonas sp. 2848. Next base: position 225,622 of record NZ_QKZD01000006.1, on the reverse strand, counting down.
CCATGGTCGCGAGAAAGGCTTCATCAGCTGGGTCGGCCTGCGCGGCGCGGTGCCGATCATTCTGGCGGTGTTCCCGTTGATGGCTGGCCTGCCCCAGGCCCAGCTGTTCTTCAACCTGGCGTTTTTCATCGTGCTGGTGTCGCTGCTGGTGCAAGGCACCAGCCTGCCGTGGATGGCCAAGCTGCTGAAGGTCACGGTACCGCCGGACCCGGCGCCGATTTCACGCTCCGCGCTCGAGGTACACGTCACTAGCGAATGGGAGCTGTTCGTCTACCGCCTGGGCGCCGAAAAATGGTGCATCGGCGCCGCACTGCGTGAGCTGAAAATGCCAGAGGGTACGCGGATCGCCGCCTTGTTCCGCGGCGAGCAGCTGCTGCACCCGTCGGGCAGCACCGTGCTGGAGGTCGGCGACATGCTCTGCGTGATCGGCCACGAACATAACCTGCCGGCGCTGGGCAAGCTGTTCAGCCAGGCGCCGCAACGCGGCCTGGACCTGCGCTTCTTCGGCGATTTCGTGCTCGAAGGCGATGCCGAGCTGGGTGCGGTGGCCGCACTTTATGGCCTGAAACTCGATGGCCTGGACGCGAAGATGCCGCTGGCGCAGTTCATCCGACAGAAGGTCGGAGGCGCTCCAGTAGTAGGCGACCAGATCGAATGGCACGGCACGATCTGGACCGTCGCGGTCATGGACGGGAACAAGATCCAGAAAGTGGGCGTCAGATTCCCCGAAGGTACCCGCCCCGGCCCCGGGCTGTTCCTCTAAACTCCGATTTGCCGCGTAACACAAGAACTCTGCCTATGTCCCTGCGTGACCATTGCCGCGCAGCCCTGCTGGGGCTGTGCCTGACCCTCTCGTTCGCCGCCGGCGCGGTGGAAATCCCGACCACTCCGGGCATCCAGAGCAGCCTGAGCAAGATCGCCGAGCGCAAACTGCCGGAAACCGAGCAGAAAGCCGTGCAGCAGGTGCTGGAGCAGACCCTGGCGCTGCTCAACGCCCGCGACGACAGCGAAAAGAAGCTCGAAGCCCTCAAGCAACAGCTGGCCAACGCTCCCCAGGAGATCCGCGACAGCCAGCGCGAACTGATCAAGCTCAAAGCCTCCAGCGTCGTGCCGGTGGCGCAGCGCTACGCCAGCCTGACGGTGCCGCAGCTCGAACAGATGCTCAGCGAGCGCAGCACTCAGCAGGGCGACCTGCAGAAAGCGCTGTCCGAAGCCAACAGCCTGATCATCAACTCCCAGACCCGCCCGGAGCGCGCCCAGGCCGAGATCAGCGGCAACCAGATGCGTGCCCAGCAGATCAACAACAGCCTCAAGAGCGGCAAGGACAACGGCAAGTCGATCAATGCCGACCAGCGCAACCAGCTCAACGCCGAGCTGGCCTCGCTCAACGCCCTGACCCTGCTGCGCCGCCAGGAACTGGCCGGCAACAGCGTGCTGCAGGACCTGGGCAACGCCCGCCACGACCTGCTGATCGAACGCGCCACAAGGCTGGAACAGGAAATCCAGGACCTGCAGACGTTGATCAACGAAAAGCGCCTGGCGCAGTCGCAACAGGCCGTCACCCGCCAGTCGATCGAGGCGCAGAAGGCCGGCGGCAGCAACCTGCTGGCCACCGAGAGCACCGCCAACCTGCAGCTGTCCGACTATCTGCTGCGCAGCACCGACCGCCTCAACGAGGTGACCCAGCAGAACCTGCGCACCAAGCAGCAGCTCGATAGCCTCACCCAGGCCGACCAGGCCCTCGACGAGCAGATCAACGTACTCAAGGGCAGCTTGCTGCTGTCGAAGATCCTGTACAAGCAGAAGCAGGCCCTGCCGCACCTGAAGCTTGATCGCAACCTGGCCGACCAGATCGCCGATATCCGCCTGTACCAGTTCGAGATCAACCAGGAACGCGAACAGATGAGCAGCCCGTCCGCTTACGTGGACAAGCTGCTGGCCAGTCAGCCCGAGGAAGACATCACCCCGCAACTGCGCAAGGCCCTGCTGGAAGTGGCGATCACCCGTGGCGACCTGCTCGAGCGGTTGAACCGCGAGCTGTCGGCGCTGCTCAACGAATGCATCACCCTGCAGCTGAACCAGAAGCAGCTGCTGAGCACCGCCCAGAGCCTGCGCACCACGCTGGAAGAGCAGATGTTCTGGATCCCCAGCAACAAGCCGCTGGACTGGCAGTGGCTGCGCGAAGTACCCGAGCGCCTGACCACCCAGGTGGCCAGCCTGCCCTGGGGCGCGGGCATCAAGGAACTGGCTGACGGCCTGGTGCAACAGCCGCTGCTGTTCCTGCCGCTGATCCTTGTGATCGGCGCCCTGCTGTGGCGGCGTAAGGCGCTGTACCGGCGCCTGGGCAAGGTCCACCAGGACATCGGCCACTTCAAGCGCGACAGCCAGTGGCACACGCCCCAGGCGATCCTGATCAACATCCTGCTGGCCCTGCCGGTGGCCCTGGCCCTGACCCTGGGCAGCTACGCCCTGCAGCTCGATGCCCGTGGGCAGAACGCCAATCTCGGCGCCGCCTTGTGGCAGATCGCCCAGGCATGGCTGGTGTTCTACACCGCCTACCGCATCCTCGCCCCGGGCGGAGTGGCAGAGATCCACTTCCGCTGGCACAAGCCGCAGGTCGAGTTCCTGCGCGGCTGGGTGCGCCGGCTCGGCACCGTGGTGCTGGCCCTGGTCGGTGTGGTGGCAGTGGCCGAACACCAGCCGTCGGCCTTGGCCGAGGACGTGCTGGGCATCGGCGTGGTACTGACCTGCTACGCCCTGATGGCCTGGCTGCTCAGCCGCCTGCTGCTGAGCAGCCCCGCGCACCGCAACACCTCGCTGTTCCGCAAGGCCGTGGGAGTGGCCTTCACCGCCTTGCCCATCGCGCTGTTCGTGGCGGTGTGCTTCGGCTACTACTACACCGCCCTCAAGCTCACCGACCGGTTGATCTACACCCTTTACCTGCTGCTGTTCTGGCTGGTGATCGAGGCCGCGTTCGTGCGCGGCCTGTCGGTGGCGGCGCGGCGCCTGGCCTACCAGCGCGCCCTGAGCAAGCGCCAGGCGGCCAAGGAAGGGCTTGACGGCGAAGTGGTGGTCGAGGAGCCGACCCTGGACATCGAGCAGGTCAACCAGCAGTCCCTGCGCCTGATCCGGCTGGCCCTGCTCGGCGGCTTCATCGGCGGGCTGTACTGGGTATGGGCGGACCTGATCACGGTATTCGCCTACCTCAACAACATCACCCTCTACGAGTACAGCAGCGGCACCGGCGCGGCGGCGAGCATGGTGCCGATCAGCCTCGGCGACCTGCTCGGCGCCATGGTCATCGCCGGTATCGCCGTGGCCCTGGCCAGCAACCTGCCGGGCCTGCTCGAAGTACTGGTGCTGTCGCGCCTGAACCTTGCCCAGGGCAGCGCCTACGCCATCACCACGCTGCTTTCCTACGTGATTGCCGGCGTCGGCATCGTCAGCACCCTGGCCACCCTCGGGGTCAGCTGGGACAAACTGCAATGGCTGGTGGCGGCACTGTCGCTTGGCCTGGGCTTCGGCATGCAGGAGATCTTCGCCAACTTCATCTCCGGCATCATGATCCTGTTCGAGCGCCCGGTGCGCATCGGCGACACCATCACCATCGGCAACCTGTCCGGCACGGTGAGCAAGATCCGCATCCGTGCCACCACCATTACCGACTTCGACCGCAAGGACATCATCGTCCCTAACAAGACCTTCATCACCGGCCAGCTGATCAACTGGTCGCTGACCGACACGGTCACCCGGGTGACGCTGAAGCTGGGCATCGACTATGGCTCGGACCTGGACCTGGTGCGCGACCTGCTGCTCAAGGGCGCCCACGAAAACCCGCGGGTGCTCAAGGATCCGGAGCCGCTGGTGTACTTCCTCAACTTCGGCGAAAGCTCGCTGGACCACGAGCTGCGCATGCATGTGCGCGACCTTGGCGACCGCAACCCGACCCTGGACGAACTGAACCGCTACATCAACCGCGAGTTCAAGGCGCACAACATCAAGATCTCGGTGCGCCAGGTGGAGGTGTTCCTCATGGATACCAAGGGCGGCAAGCAGCAGTTGATCCCGATGGACAGCAAACCGGACAGCACGCCGCCGAGCTGAGTGGACTGCGACAGGCATGCCCTCCAGAATGCAGGCGAGGGCTTTGCCCTCGATCGCCGGCAAGCCGGCTCCCACAAGATGGCATGCCTTGCCCTGTGGGAGCCGGCTCGCCGGCGAAAGGGCCGCACAACGGCCCCAATGGCACCGAATTCAGGAGCAGGCCCCGTGAAGTCCCTCGACCAACTCACCTTCGACAACCGCTTCGCCCAACTCGGCGACGCCTTCTCCACCCAGGTCCTGCCCGACCCGATCGCCGATCCACGCCTGGTCGTCGCCAGCGAATCGGCCATGACCCTGCTCGACCTCGACCCGGCCCAAGCCGAACTGCCGGTGTTCGCCGAGCTGTTCAGCGGCCACAAGCTCTGGGAAGAGGCCGACCCGCGCGCGATGGTCTATTCCGGCCACCAGTTCGGCTCCTACAACCCGCGCCTGGGGGACGGTCGTGGCCTGCTGCTGGGCGAGGTCCTCAACGATGGCGGCGAGCACTGGGACCTGCACCTCAAGGGCGCCGGCCAGACGCCCTACTCGCGCATGGGCGACGGCCGCGCCGTGCTGCGCTCGTCGATCCGCGAATTCCTCGCCTCCGAGGCCCTGCACGCCCTGGGCATTCCCAGCAGCCGTGCGTTGTGCGTGATCGGCTCGAGCACCCCGGTATGGCGTGAGACCCGCGAGAGCGCCGCCATGCTCCTGCGCCTGGCCCAGAGCCATGTGCGCTTCGGCCACTTCGAATACTTCTACTACACCAAGCAACCGGAACAGCAGCGGGTGCTGATCGACCATGTGCTGGAGCAGCACTACCCCGAGTGCCGCGATGCCGAGCAGCCTTACCTGGCCATGTTCCGCACCATCGTCGAGCGCAACGCCGAGCTGATTGCCCGCTGGCAGGCCTACGGCTTCTGCCACGGGGTGATGAACACCGACAACATGTCGATCCTCGGCATCACCTTCGACTTCGGCCCCTACGCCTTCCTCGACGACTTCGACGCCAACTTCATCTGCAACCATTCCGATGACCGGGGCCGCTACAGCTACGCCAACCAGGTGCCGATCGCCCATTGGAACCTCAGCGCGCTGGCCCAGGCGCTGACCACGGTGATCGAAGTCGAGCCGCTGAAAGAAGCGCTGGGGCTGTTCCTACCGCTGTACCAGGCGCACTACCTGGACCTGATGCGCCGCCGCCTGGGCCTGACCACGGCCGAGGACGGCGACATGGCGCTGGTCGAGCGCCTGCTGCAGTGCATGCAGAGGGGCGGCGTGGATTACACCCTGTTCTTCCGCCGCCTGGGCGAGCAACCCGTGGCCGAGTCCCTGCAGGTGGTACGGGAAGATTTCATCGATCTGGCCGGCTTCGACGCCTGGGGCGCCGAATACCAGGCGCGCTGCGCGCGCGAAGCGGGCAATGCAGAAGGGCGCCGCGAGCGCATGCATGCGGTCAACCCGCTGTATGTGCTGCGCAATTACCTGGCGCAGAAGGCCATCGAAGCCGCCGAGGCGGGCGACTACCGTGAAGTGCGGCGGCTGCACCAGGTGCTGGGCAAGCCGTTCGAGGAGCAGCCCGGGATGCAGGCCTATGCCGAGCGGCCGCCGGAATGGGGCAAGCATCTGGAAATCAGTTGTTCGTCATGAACCCCGGGGCCGCTACGCGGCCCCAGCAATATCAAGGAGATGAAATGTCCGAACCACTCGTAATCCCCTGCCCAAACTGCAACGGCCTCAACCGCCTGCCCGCCGAGCGCCTGGGCGACAGCCCCAAATGCGGCCGCTGCAAACAGGACATGCTGCTCGCTCAGCCCTTCGAACTGAACGAAAGCACCTATGCCGCCCAGATCAAGGGCGATCTGCCGTTGCTGCTGGATGTCTGGGCCGACTGGTGCGGCCCCTGCAAGAATTTCGCCCCGGTGTTCGAACAGGCCGCACGCCAGCTCGCCGGCCGCTGCCGCCTGGCCAAGCTCGACAGCGAGGCCAACCGCAATCTCGCCGGCCAGCTCGGCATCCGCTCGATCCCGAGCCTGATCCTGTTCAGGAACGGCCGCGAAGTGGCTCGCCAGGCCGGCGCATTTCCACTGCAGTCGTTGCTGGAGTGGCTGCGCAGCCAGGGTGTCTAGGCGCTGCGTTCGAGCAGGTCGTGCAACTCGACGAACTGCTGGGTCAACTTGTGCCGTGGCTCAAGGTGGATCAGCGGCAGGCTGGCATGGTGGGATTCGCGCATCTTCACCGAACTGCCCAGGTACACCGGCAGCACCGGCAGGCCTTCGGCCAGCAGCTCTTCGAGCATTTGCTGGGGCAGGCTGGCCCGTGACTGGAACTGGTTGACCACGATGCCCTCGACCATCAGCTCGTCGTTGTGGTCTTCCTTGAGTTCATCGATCTCGGCCAGCAGGCCGTACAGGGCCTGGCGCGAAAAGCTGTCGCAGTCGAAGGGAATCAGCACGCGATCGGCGGCGATCAACGCGGAAACCGCGTAGAAATTCAGTGCAGGCGGGGTATCGATGTAGATCCGCTCGTAATCCTCGTCCAGCTCGTCGAGCAGTTTGCGCAGCTTGTTGATCTTGTGCTTGGCCTCGAGCTTGGGCTGCAGGTCGGCCAGCTCTGCCGTGGCGGTGACCACGTGCAGGTTATCGAAAGGGGTTTCGTAGATGTCGACCTTGTTCTTCTTGGCGAACGGCCCGCTGGACAGCGACTGCTTGAAGAAGTCGGCGATGCCCATGGGGATGTCGTCGCCGGTCAGGCCGGTCAGGTACTGGGTCGAGTTGGCCTGGGCATCCAGGTCGATCAGCAGGGTCCTATAGCCTTCACTGGCGCTGACCGCCGCAAGATTGCAGGCAATGCTCGACTTGCCCACGCCACCTTTCTGATTGAACACCACGCGCCGCATGTCAGACCTCCGTGTATCAACGAATGCCCGAGTATGTGGTCAGCGCAGCGGTTTAGCCAGCACCTTCGGGCTGTTCCAGCCCGGCCAGCAGGGCGATGAAGGCATTGGCCATGGCCGAGCCGGGCGCCTCGCGACGTACCAGCCACACGGCAGTCATCGCCTGCTCATCCAGTAGAGTGCGATACACCACGCCTTCGATGCGCATGCGCTGGAACGAGGCCGGTAGCACCGAAACGCCCAGCCCCGCCGAGACCAGGCCGATGATGGTCATCGCCTCTCCCGCCTCCTGGGCGAAATGCGGGGTGAAACCCGCCTGGCGCGCCAGGCTCATCAATTGGGCATGCAGGCCACTGCCGTAGCTGCGCGGGAAGAACACAAACGGTTCATGGGCCAGAGCCTGCATGTGCACACCTTGTTCGCTGCCGACGGCCAGCGGGTGCGATGCATTGAGCACGGCTACCAGGGGTTCGTGGAACAGCTCGGTGCAGGCTATTCCTTCTGGCAGTGGCATCGGTCGCATCAGGCCGATCTCGATGGACTCGTCGAACACCGCCTCCACCACTTCACGGCTACTCATTTCCTGGAGATTGAGGTGCACTGACGGATAGCGCTGACGGAAGGCCCGAATTGCCTGGGGAATCCGCGAGGTGAACGGTGCCGACGAGGTGAAACCGATCTTCATCTCGCCCAACTCACCCAGCTGCGCTCTCCTTGCCACGTCGGCGGCCTTCTCGACCTGCGCCAGCACCTGGCGCGCCTCCTCGAGGAATAGCCGCCCGGCCTCGCTCAACTCGACCCGACGGTTGGTACGCTCGAACAGGCGCGCGCCCAATTCCTGTTCCAGCGCTTGGATCTGCTGGCTCAAGGGTGGCTGGGAAATACCCAACTGCTGAGCGGCGCGGCCGAAGTGCAGCTCCTCGGCCACGGCGATGAAATAGCGCAGGTGACGCAGCTCCATGATCGGCTCCAAACAGGTCGTAAAACGTCTTAAACAGGTCGAACAATATATTGGATCTAATCATTAGCCAGCTATATGCTTTTTTCATCGCAGCACCGGCCCCAGCGCCCGAGGTACCCTCCGTGAGATCCGCCGTAGTCCCCCTGCCTGCCGAACCCGAGCCTGTCGTCAACGATATCTGGATCGAGAAAGGCTCGCCCGCGTTCATGAAAACCGTGCTGGCCCTGTTCAGCGGTGGCTTCGCCACCTTTGCCCTGTTGTACTGCGTACAGCCGATGATGCCGCTGCTTTCCCGGGAGTTCTCGATCAACGCCGCGCAGAGCAGCCTGGTGCTGTCGGTGTCCACCGCCATGCTGGCGTTCGGGCTGCTGGTCACGGGGCCAATCTCCGACCGCATCGGGCGCAAGCCGGTGATGGTCTTCGCCCTGCTCTGCGCGGCCCTGTCGACCCTGGCCAGCGCGGTGATGCCGAGCTGGGAGCTGGTATTGGCCGCGCGTGCCCTGGTGGGCCTGTCGTTGAGCGGCCTGGCGGCGGTGGCGATGACCTACCTGAGCGAAGAAATCCATCCGCAGCACATCGGCCTGGCCATGGGCCTGTACATCGGCGGCAACGCCATCGGCGGCATGAGCGGGCGCCTGATCACCGGCGTGCTGATCGACTTCGTCAGCTGGCACACGGCGATGCTGACCATCGGCGGGCTGGCCCTGGCAGCAGCGCTGGTGTTCTGGAGGGTGTTGCCCGAATCGCGCAACTTCCGGCCCCAGCCCCTGAATCCGCGCAGCCTGCTGGACGGCTTCGTCATGCACTTCAAGGATGCCGGACTGCCCTGGCTGTTCCTCGAAGCCTTCCTGCTGATGGGTGCCTTCGTGACCCTGTTCAACTATATCGGCTACCGCCTGCTGGCCGGGCCCTATCACATGAACCAGGCGCTGGTCGGGTTGCTGTCGGTGGTATACCTGTCGGGGATCTACAGTTCGGCGCAGGTCGGCGCCCTGGCCGACAGGCTGGGACGGCGCAAGGTGTTCTGGGCCAGCATCCTGGTGATGGCCGGCGGCCTGTTGATGACCCTGGCCACCCCATTGGCGATGATCATCGTCGGCATGCTGGTGTTCACCTTCGGCTTCTTCGGCGCGCACTCGGTAGCCAGCAGCTGGATCGGCCGCCGGGCGCTGAAGGCCAAGGGGCAGGCGTCTTCGCTTTACCTGTTCTGCTACTACGCGGGATCAAGTGTCGCCGGGACTGCCGGCGGGGTGTTCTGGCACCAGTGGGGCTGGAACGGGACAGGACTGTTCATTGCCAGCCTGCTGGCGGTCGCGTTGCTGGTGGCGCTGCGCCTGAGCAAGTTGGCGCCTAAATCGGGCTGATTCCAGGGCTGCAGTGAGGCGCTTGTCGCTCGCGGGGAGGGCCTGGAACGCCTCACTCAATACTCGATTAAAATCCAGGTTAATAATCGACATTAGCAACTCTTTGTTTGTCAGCATCCACTCAAGTGGATAAAAATCGATCAACCACAACTACAAGAAAAGCCAGGATCGATCAATGGCCAACGCCCCCCGCTCCGCCCCCGCGCAACTGCGCCGTGTCCTGGGCCTTCCCGCCCTGGTGTTCTTCGGCCTGGTGTACATGGTCCCGCTGACCATCTTCACCACCTACGGCATCGTCACCGAACTCACCGGTGGCCGCACCGCCGGCGCCTACCTGGTCACCCTGCTAGCCATGCTGTTCACCGCCACCTCCTACAGCTTCATGGTCAAGCGCTTCCCCGTCGCGGGCTCGGCGTACTCCTACACCAACATGGCGTTCGGCCCCAACGTGGGTTTCCTGGCGGGTTGGTCGCTGCTGCTCGACTACCTGTTCATCCCGATGATCAATTACCTGCTGATCGGGCTGTTCCTCAACATCGCCTTCCCGGCCATCCCGGCCTGGGCCATCGTGCTGGCGGCCATCGCCGTGGTGACCGTGCTCAACGTGGTCGGTATCCACTCGGTGGCCAAGACCAGCAACCTGATCGTCGGCGCGCAGATCGTCTTCATCGGCGTGTTCGTCGCCCTGTCCTGGCAGGGCCTGGCCGGGCAGCCGCTGGACCTGCTGGCGCCGTTGCGCGGTGATGGCAGCGCGCCGGGCTTCGCTGCCTTGATGGCGGGGGCGGCGGTGCTGTGCCTGTCGTTCCTCGGCTTCGATGCCGTGTCGACCCTGGCCGAAGAGTGCAAGGACGCCCGCCGCGACGTGCCGCGGGCGATCATCCTCACCACCCTCGGCGCCGGGCTGCTGTTCACCGTGCTGGCTTATGTCAGCCAACTGGTGCTGCCGGGCAGCACCTTCGCCAACAGCGATGCCGCCGCCAACGAAGTGATGATCAAGGCCGGTGGCCAGTTCCTCGCCAACTTCTTCACCGCTGCCTTCGTTGCCGGCAGCCTGGGCTCGGCGCTGGCCTCGCAGGCGGCGGTGTCGCGCATCCTGTTCACCATGGGCCGCGACCGCGTGCTGCCGCAGCGCAGCTTCGGCTACCTGTCGCCGCGCTTCGGCACACCGGTATTCGCCACCCTGCTGGTGTCGGCGTTCTCGCTGCTGGCACTGGTGATCGACCTGGCCACCCTCGCCTCGCTGATCAGCTTTGGCGCGCTGGTGGCGTTCTCGGCGGTGAACCTGGCGGTGGTGAAGACGCACCTGATGGATGACGCCGACCAGCGCACGCCGCTGGGCCTGCTGCGCTATGGCGCGGTGCCGCTGGTGGGGTTGAGCCTGACCTTGTGGCTGTGGACCAGCCTGTCGGCGCTGACGCTGGTGATCGGCTTGTGCTGGTTTGCGTTGGGGCTGGCGTACCTGGCGGTACTCACTGCCGGTTTCCGCAGGCCGGTGCGGTTAGTGGTTTTCTCCGAAACCGCGTAGCCCAAATATCTCCTGCAGGAGCAGCGCTGCACCGCTCCTGCAGAGGGTCGGGGTCAGACCGACGGGGTATTTACCGCCGGGCTACCCCACAAACTCCCCAGGTTTTGCAGCAACGACCCGGCAATCCCCTGCTGCCCCAGGTACTGCAGGATCAACGGCGCAAACTGGCCGATCATCCCGCTATCCATGCCCAGCGCCTTGAAGGCGTTGTCCAGGTCATTGCGGTTCTCGACTTCACCGCCCAGCGCATTGCTCAGGGCCGAGCTGTTCTTGTCGTTGCCCAGCAACTGCCCCAGCCCGTTCAGCCCACCCAGCGCATTGTTGCCCGACAGCAGGTCGAGCCCCGGCACAGCCTTGGTCAACTGCCCGTAGTCATCGCCGCTGAGGTTGTTGCGCGCCAGGCCCAACATGGCTCCCGCGCCGCCGATGGCCTGCTCGGGGGTGATCTTCAATTCGCTGCCCAGCGTATTGAGCAGGTTGGCCTGGGCGGCCGGCGCTTGCCCCTGGGCCTGTTGGTTCTGGTTCTGCATGGCCGAGACAGCATTGGCCGCGTCGCTGAGGTTGAAGGCGAACACCGGGCTTGCGGCCAGGGTCATCAAGGTTGCCAGGGTGAATGCTTTCATCGGGAGGGACCTCGTCGGCCGGAATGGCCGGGAAACGAGGGGTTGGACTGGGGTGCCGAAGGTTTGTTCCGGGCCGGCCATCGATGTTCATCCCAGGGGCCCAATCGCTGGCAAGCCAGCTCCCACAGTGGATTGCGCAATAGTCTGAGCCCTGCGCGGTCCCTGTGGAAGCCGGCTTGTCTTGGCGACGAACAGCGGCCCCGGCTATGTCAGCCTGGCTGAGAAAAGCCCGAGGCAGGCACCTGCTTCAAGGCCCCCACCAGAGCATCGACCTGACCCCAGGCGACGGTCAGGTGCTGCAGGCTCGACGCCTGGAGCTGCTTCAGATCGCCCTCGGTCGCCAGTTCCTGGGCGTGGTAGCCGTCGGTATAGGCGATGAACATGAAATGGCAGACGTTCATCAGCACCTCCTCGATGGGCACGGCGCCTTCGAGGATGGCAGTGGAGAGGGATTGGCCGGGTGGGAGTTGGAATTTGGCGTGGAGGTCTTCAGGTGGATCGGGGACGATCTTTTTCATCGAGGCACCATGCTGTGTTGAGTGCCACCCGTCCGTTTCCACACATCAGGGTGACAGCTGTACACGGGGTGGAAAGACCGGTGCATGGTGAACCCGGCAGGCCAAGAGGCCTCCCGCGTACAGCCGTCATGACGACAACAACCATGCTAACCGCCGGGTTTCCACGCCCGATCGCTGAACCGACAGCGACCGGGAAAGCCTAGTGGGCAGGATTTCCCCGGACAATCAGACGTGCATCGACAGATCACGCAGGATATTTCCTGCAACCTCAAACAGTAAGTGGGATATAGCCTCATCCTGGGTAGGACTCTTCCTCACGCCTAGCATTTCTGTCAGTAGCGGGCCTAGCTCCATTGCTGCAAATTGGGTAGGAAACCCAGCATCATTCGGAGAAAGTCATGCAACCGAAGCACCTCTCCTCCTCGGCAACATCGCTACTGGCAACAGACATGCAAGGCTCAATATTGCGTGCGCATACAAAACAAGCACCTCTTTCACTAGCGTATGCGACCTACGGGTTCGACCCACGTGCAATCTCGGATAGCCCCCAACTTCGATTCAACGCAAAACTTCGCACAGTTGCAGGTTTCTACCTCCTTGGCAGCTACAGAGCCTACAATCCAATACTGATGCGTTTCCACTCACCCGATAACTTAAGCCCTTTTGAGGGCGGCAGTATTAATGCATATGCTTACTGCTCAAATGACCCAGTAAACTTCAGCGACCCCAGCGGGCATATGAAGAAGCGCACTTCAATACAGGATCAATTGCGCCCAATTGTAACGGCCCAAATTTTTCACCAAGAGAGCAAAACAAACAAAACAAACCAGTTAAGTGCACTCAAGAAAAACCAGCCAAAAGCGGAAGCTAGACTGCAAACAATTCTCACGGAGTTAAAAGCCGACGACAAGGTCTACGGCAAGGAAAAAATGCACCGCAACAGTCGCTATGGACTAGAAACCGAAAAAACCTCACTGCTTTCCGATCTTGTAAAAATTGATAAACTACCCTCTGAAATAGCTTCTCACGAGGCGGCGCTTTTAATGCTCGATAAAAAAAATGACGCAATTGAAGTCCAGATTGGAAAAGCCAGATTCGATGAACAGTTCAAAATTGCTTTTCATGCCGCCATAGAAATTAACAGAATGCGCCAGGAAAGCAATTAAACAACTCACAGCAACAAAGCCCCAACGAGGGGCTTTGTTCGCTCAGAAATTCACGCTGCACTAAACGTCTTATGCGGATCAATCACAAACTTCTTCGGCACTCCCGCATCAAACTCCCCATACCCCTCCGGCGCCTGATCCAGGCTGATCACCTGCACCCCCACCACTTCAGCGATATTGATGCGATCCCACATGATCGCCTGCATCAGCTGGCGGTTGTACTTCATGGTCGGGGTCTGACCGGTATGGAAGCTGTGGGACTTGGCCCAGCCCAGGCCGAAGCGAATGCTCAGCGCGCCAATCTTGGCGGCGGCATCCACCGCGCCCGGGTCTTCGGTCACGTACAGGCCAGGAATGCCGATGTTGCCGGCGACCCGGGTCACTTGCATCAGCGAGTTCAGCACGGTGGCCGGGGCTTCGTGCTTGGCGCCTTCATGGCCATGGCCACGGGCTTCGAAGCCGACGGCATCGACGGCGCAGTCCACTTCCGGCTCGCCGAGGATGTCGACGATCTGCTCATGCAGCGGGGTGTCCTTGGACAGGTCGACCACCTCGAAGCCCTGGGACTTGGCGTGGGCCAGGCGCAACGGGTTGAGGTCGCCGACGATCACGCAGGCGGCGCCCAGCAGGCGCGCCGAGGCGGCGGCAGCAAGACCGACCGGGCCGGCACCCGCGACGTACACGGTGCTGCCCGGGCCAACGCCAGCGGTAACGGCACCGTGGTAGCCGGTGGGCAGGATATCGGACAAGCAGGTCAGGTCGCGGATCTTCTCCATGGCCTTGTCGCGATCCGGCAGTTTCAGCAGGTTGAAGTCGGCGTACGGCACCAGCACGTATTCGGCCTGGCCGCCGGTCCAGTCGCCCATGTCGACGTAGCCGTAGGCGCCGCCAGCGCGGGCCGGGTTGACGGTGAGACAGACACCGGTGTGCATCTCCTTGCACGAACGGCAGCGGCCGCAGGCGACGTTGAACGGCACCGACACCAGGTCGCCGATCTTCAGGCGCTCGACGTCACGCCCCATCTCGACGATTTCACCAGTGATTTCGTGGCCCAGCACCAGGCCGACCTGGGCGGTGGTGCGGCCGCGGACCATGTGCTGGTCGGAGCCGCAGATGTTGGTGGAGACCACCTTGAGGATGACGCCGTGCTCGATCTTCTTGCCGCGCGGGTCCTGCATCTTGGGGTAGTCGATCTTCTGCACCTCGACCTTGCCCGCGCCGAGATACACCACTCCACGGTTACCAGACATGCTCTTACCTCGCTTGATTTGTATTTATGCAGCGGTGGTGGAAAGCGCCGCCTTTCCGTGGGCGGCCTGTGTTACTGGAATGAAGGGATTGTGGGCTTGATGGGGGATGGGGCGGTGACTGGATGCGACAGGGGGATGCCTGTTTGCGGCGCAGCTAACGTCGCAACAAGCATCGCGGGGCAAGCCCGCTCCCACGCTGGATAACGTGGGAGCGGGCTTGCCCCGCGATGGTGTCGGCTCAGAGAACGACAGTACGATTGGCGTTCAAAAATACCCTTCTTTCGATGTGATAACCGACAGCCCGCGCCAGGGTCAGGCACTCGATGTCCCGCCCCTTGGCAATCAGGTCTTCCGGGTAGTGGCTGTGATCCACCACCTCCACGCCCTGGGCGATGATCGGCCCTTCGTCCAGGTCGTTGTTGATGTAGTGCGCGGTGGCACCCACCATCTTCACGCCCTTGTTGTAGGCCTGGTGATACGGCTTGGCGCCCTTGAAGCCAGGCAGCAACGAGTGGTGGATGTTGATCGCCCAGCCATCCAGCCGGCGGCACAGCTCCGGCGACAGCACTTGCATGTAGCGGGCGAGGATCACCAGCTCGGCACCGCTCTCCTCGATCACCTGCAGCACCTTGCGCTCCTGCGCCGGCTTGTCGTTGGGGTCGAGGGCGAAGTGGTAGTAGGGAATCTTGTGCCAGTGCGCCAGGGGCTCCAGGTCGGGGTGGTTGGACACCACCGCGACCACGTCCATCGCCAACTGGCCAATGCGTTGGCGGTACAGCAGGTCGTTCAGGCAATGGTCGGCCTTGGACACCATGATCACCACCTTGGGGCGGTGGTTGGGCGCGGTCAGCTCAAAGGCCATGCCGAAGGCTTCGCTGCGTTCGGCGAGCCCGGCACGGAAGCCCTCCTCGTCGAAGCCGTCCGCGGCGCGGAACTCCACACGGATGAAGAACCGCCCCGACAGCCGGTCATCGAAGGAATGGTGCTCGGTGACGTAGCAGCGCTGCTCGTAGAGATGACGCGTCACCACATCGACCGTGCCGAGCATGCTCGGGCAGTCGGCGGTGAGAATCCAGGTGTCCGGTGCCCGACTCATGGTGCTGCTCCTTACGCTTCGATGGCCAGGCCGTACTCGGCCGATGCGTCCTGCAGCCACAGCCACCAGTAGTCGGAGAAGCTGCGGCGAATCACCAACTCCCAGGTGTCCTCGGCGGTACGGCGGATCACCAGTTGCGACTTGGCGAAGACGGTGCCAACGGCCTTGCCGACCGGGAAGTTGTTCGGGTGTACATCATAGCTGGTGGATTTCATCAGCACGTCGCGCACGTTGGGGCCGCGCAGCTCGAGCAGGGTCTGCCCGCCGGTGACGTTGACCACCTGGATGTGCTGGCCGTCGAGGGCATCGCGCAGCTTCTGCTCGACGGCGAACTCCTGGCCGCCGGGGACGATCAGCAGCCACTCGTCCGGGCCGACCCACTGCAGCGACATCTCGCTGTTGGCGACCACGGTCAGGGCCACCGGCAGCTCCAGGCCCAGGGCCTTGTGCACGCCGCCGGCAAAGGCCTGGTCATGGCCGTCGCCACGCAGGGTCAGGTGGCCGAGGAATTTCTTTTCGCGCAGGGTCACGCCTGCGTTCTTGCGGCCCTTGCCAACCAGGCTGGCCAGGTCGGCGTGGTGCAGTGGCGACTGGGCCTTGGCGTCAGGGCCTGGGTTTTGCTGGAAGACGTTGATAGCGCTCATTTCTTACCTGCCTTGAATTCTTGTGCGAGGAACCACACTGATCTCGTGGGAGCGGGCTTGCCCCGCGATAGCGGCATCAGGGCCTCAATCGCATCGCGGGGCAAGCCCGCTCCCACCAGGACCGCGTCATCCTGAAATCAAACGTTCTGCCGCTCACCCTTCGGATCGAAGAACACCGAAGACACGATCTCGGCCTCGATCACACTGCCATCGGCCTGCGGCGAATAGACCCGCTCGCCCAGGCGCTTGAGGCCGCCCTTGACCACGCCCATGGCGAACGAATAGCCCAGAGAGTTGGCCGCGTAGCTGGAGGTGACGTGGCCGACCATGTCCATCGGGATCGGCTGCTTGGGGTCGAACACCAACTGGGCGCCTTCCGGCAGCCACACGTTCGGGTCCACGGGCTTGAGGCCCACCAGCTGCTTGCGATTGTCGCGGGTGGTGTCTTCACGGTTCATGCCGCGCAGGCCGATCCACGAGAAGGCTTTGTTGCGGCCCACGCACCAGCTCATGTTGAGGTCGTCCGGGGTCATCGAGCCGTCGGTGTCCTGGCCGACGATGATGAAGCCCTTCTCGGCGCGCAGCACGTGCATGGTCTCGGTGCCGTACGGGGTCAGGTTGTACTTTTTGCCCGCCTCGACGATCTGTTCCAACACGCCCATGGCGTAGTTGGCCTGCACGTTGATCTCGTACGACAGCTCGCCGGTGAACGAGATGCGGAACACCCGCGCCGGCACGCCGCCGACCAGGCCTTCCTTCCAGCTCATGAACGGGAAGCCGTCCTTGTCCAGGTCGATATCGCTGACCTCGGCCAGCAGCTTGCGGCTGTTGGGGCCGGACAGGGTCATGGTCGCCCAGTGGTCGGTGACCGAGGTGAAGAACACCTTCATTTCCGGCCATTCGGTCTGGTGGTACAGCTCCAGCCACTGCAGCACGCGAGCGGCGCCGCCGGTGGTGGTGGTCATGATGAAGTGGTTGTCGCCGACGCAGGCGGTCACGCCGTCGTCGAAGACCATGCCGTCTTCCTTGCACATCAGGCCGTAGCGGGCCTTGCCCACATCGAGCTTGGTCCAGGCGTTGGTGTAGATGCGGTTGAGGAACTCACGCGCATCCGGGCCCTGGATATCGATCTTGCCCAGGGTCGAGGCGTCCAGCAGGCCGACGCTGTCACGCACGGCCTTGCACTCGCGGGCCACGGCGGTGTGAATATCTTCGCCGGGCTTGGGGAAGTACCACGGGCGCTTCCACTGGCCGACGTCCTCGAACTCGGCGCCGTTCTTGATGTGCCAGGCATGCAGGGCGGTGAAGCGCACCGGCTCGAACAGGTGGCCGCAGTGCCGGCCTGCTACCGCGCCGAAGGTCACCGGCGTGTAGTTGGGGCGGAACATGGTGGTGCCCATTTCCGGGATGCCGATCCCGAGCGAGCGGGCGGCGATGGCCAGGCCGTTGATGTTGCCCAGCTTGCCCTGGTCGGTGCCGAAGCCCAGGGCGGTGTAGCGCTTGACGTGCTCGACCGACTCGAAGCCTTCGCGGGTGGCCAGCTCGATGGCCGCGGCGGTGACGTCGTTCTGTTGGTCGACGAACTGCTTCGGCGCACGGGCGGTGCCTTTGTCGTGGGGCACTTGGAACAGGGCCACGGTGGCCTCTTCCTTGCGCGCCAGGGTTTTCGGCAGGGTGCCGACACTGGCCTTGAAGCCGGCCTCGGTGGCAGCGCGAACACCGCCTTCGAAACCGTCGGCGATCACGTCACCAAGGGCATAGACGCCGTTCACGCCACCGACGCACACGCGTTTCTGCGGGGCATCGCCCGGCACGAAGCCGAGGATGTCTTCACGCCACACCGGGCGACCGCCCAGGTGCGAGGCCAGGTGCACCACCGGGCTGTAGCCGCCGGAGGTGGCGATCAGGTCGCAGTCGAGGGTTTCACCCGGGCTGGTGACCTTGTGCGCCTGCACATCGATGGCGGCCACGCGGGCGCCAGTGACGTGCTTGCTGCCCTTGGCCTCGATCACGGCGCTGGAGGTGAGGATGCGAATACCTTTGGCGCGAGCCTCTTCGACCAGCGAGCCACGCGGGTTGTGGCGGGCGTCGGCGATGGCGACCACTTGCAGGCCGGCATCGTGCCAGTCCAACGCGGCACGGTAGGCGTGGTCGTTGTTGGTCGACAGCACCAGCTTGCGGCCCGGGGCCACGCCATAGCGGCGCACGTAGGTGGATACGGCGCCAGCCAGCATGTTGCCCGGCAGGTCGTTGTTGCCGTACACCAATGGACGCTCATGGGCGCCAGCAGCCAGCACTACACGATTGGCACGTACACGGTGCACGCGCTGGCGCACTTGGCCGATCGGGGCACGGTCACCAAGGTGGTCGGTAAGACGCTCGTGGATGGTCAGGAAGTTGTGGTCGTGATAGCCATTGACCGTGCTGCGTGGCAACAGGGTGACTTCCGGCAGCGACTCCAGTTCGGCGACAACGGCATTGACCCAATCGGAGGCTGGTTTGCCATCGAGGGTTTCGCGGCTGTCGAGCAAGGTGCCGCCGAACTCTTCCTGCTCGTCGGCCAGGATCACCCGTGCACCGCTACGGGCAGCAGCCAGCGCGGCGGCCAGGCCGGCAGGGCCGGCGCCGACGATCAGCACGTCGCAGTGCTGGTTCATGTAGTCGTAGCTGTCCGGATCATTCTGCAGCGGCGCGCGGCCGAGGCCCGCCGCCTTGCGGATGTACTTCTCGTAGGTCATCCAGAACGACTTGGGGTACATGAAGGTCTTGTAGTAGAACCCGGGCGGCATCATGCTGCCGCCGACCTTGCCGATGATGCCCATCATGTCGTTGTTGACGTTCGGCCAGCCGTTGGTGCTGGTGGCCACCAGGCCTGCGTACAGGGCCTGCTGGGTGGCGCGCACGTTGGGGATCTGGGTAGCTTCGCTGGCGCCGATCTGCAGGATCGCATTCGGCTCTTCGGTACCGGCGGCGATGATCCCGCGGGGACGCGAGTACTTGAAGCTGCGCCCGACGATGTCGACGCCGTTGGCCAGCAGCGCGGCGGCCAGGGTGTCGCCGGCATAGCCCTGGTAGGTCTTGCCGTTGAAGGTGAAATTCAGCACCTTGCTGCGGTCGATACGACCGCCGCTGGCGAGGCGATAGGTCTGGCTCATACTTTTTCCCCTTGGCCCTTGGCGGTCGCTGGCGCGCTGCTCTGTTTCGAGGCGGCGGTGACCTGAGGCTTCTCGCCGATCTTGTAGGTTTCCAGAATCTCGTAGGTCACGGTGTCGCGGGTGACGTTGAAGTACTGGCGGCAGCCGGCAACGTGGTCCCACAGCTCGTGGTGGATGCCACGCGGGTTGTCGCGGAAGAACATGTAGGTGCCCCACTCCTCGTCGGAGCAGGCGTTCGGGTCCAGCGGGCGGGCGATATGCGCCTGGCCGGACGCGTGGAATTCTTCCTCGGAGCGCAGCTCGCCGCAGTGGGGACAGAAGATGTGCAACATGACGGTTGTCTCCGGGGTCAGTGGGCGACGGCAGCGGCGCCGTGTTCGTCGATCAGCGCGCCGTTGTAGAAACGGTCGATGGAGAAAGGCGCGGCCAGCGGGTGCATCTCGCCCTTGGCCAGGCTGGCGGCAAACACGTTGCCCGAGCCCGGGGTGGCCTTGAAGCCGCCGGTGCCCCAGCCGCAGTTGAAGAACATGTTCTTCACCGGGGTCTTGGAGATGATCGGGCAGGCGTCGGGGGTGGTGTCGACGATACCGCCCCACTGGCGGTTCATGCGCACGCGCGAGAGGATCGGGAACATCTCGACGATCGCCTGCAGGGTGTGCTCGATGACCGGGTACGAACCGCGCTGGCCATAGCCGACCCAACCGTCGATACCGGCGCCGATCACCAGGTCGCCCTTGTCGGACTGGCTGATGTAGCCGTGCACGGCGTTGGACATGATCACGCTGTCGATGATCGGCTTGATCGGCTCCGATACCAGTGCCTGCAGCGGGTGCGACTCCAGCGGCAGGCGGAAGCCGGCGAGCTTGGCCATGTGCCCGGAGTTGCCGGCGGTGACCACGCCGACGCGCTTGGCGCCGATGAAGCCCTTGTTCGTTTCAACCCCGATCACGGCACCGTTCTCCTTGCGGAAGCCGATCACCTCGGTCTGCTGGATCAAGTCCACGCCCAGGGCGTCGGCGGCACGGGCGAAGCCCCAGGCCACGGCATCGTGGCGGGCCACGCCGCCACGGCGCTGCACGGTGGCACCGAGGATCGGGTAGCGGGTGTTCTTCGAGCAGTCGAGATATGGGATCTCGGCCGCCACCTGTTCGGTGCGGATCAGCTCGCCGTCGACGCCGTTGAGGCGGTTGGCGTTGACCCGGCGCTCGGAGTCGCGAATGTCCTGCAGGGTGTGACACAGGTTGTAGACGCCGCGCTGGGAGAACATCACGTTGTAGTTGATGTCCTGGGACAGCCCCTCCCACAGCTTCATGGCGTGTTCATACAGGTGCGCCGACTCATCCCACAGGTAGTTGGAACGCACGATGGTGGTGTTGCGAGCGGTGTTGCCGCCGCCCAGGTAGCCCTTCTCGATCACCGCGACGTTGGTGATGCCGTGCTCCTTGGCCAGGTAGTAGGCGGTGGCCAGGCCATGGCCGCCACCGCCAACGATGACCACGTCGTAGACCTTCTTCGGCGTCGGCGTGCGCCACATACGCTGCCAGTTCTCGTGGTGGCTGAGGGAGTGCTTGAAGAGGCCGAAGCCCGAATAACGTTGCATGGTGTTCTGCTCCACTCAGCGGTAGACCGGGAAGTCGGCGCACAGCGCGGCGACGTTCTTGGCCACATCGGCCTCGACATCGGCGTCGCCCAGGTTGTCGAGCACATCGCAGATCCAGCCGGCCAGCGCAGTGCACTGGGCAACCTTGAAGCCACGGGTGGTGACCGCCGGGGTACCGATGCGCAGGCCCGAGGTGACGAACGGCGACTGCGGGTCGTTGGGCACGGCGTTCTTGTTGACGGTGATATGGGCGCGGCCCAGGGCTGCGTCAGCGTCCTTGCCGGTCAGGCCCTGGCGGATCAGGCTGACCAGGAACAGGTGGTTGTCGGTACCGCCGGACACCACGTCGTAGCCGCGCTCGATGAATACCTGGGCCATGGCCTGGGCGTTTTCGATGACTTGTTTCTGGTAGGCCTTGAACTCGGGCTCCAGAGCCTCCTTGAAACACACCGCCTTGGCGGCGATCACGTGCATCAGCGGGCCGCCCTGGGCACCGGGGAACACGGCGGCGTTGAGCTTCTTCTCGATCTCTTCGTTGGATTTGGCCAGGATCAGGCCGCCACGAGGACCGCGCAGGGTCTTGTGGGTGGTGGTGGTGACCACGTCGGCGAACGGGATCGGGTTCGGGTACAGCCCCGCGGCGACCAGCCCGGCGACGTGGGCCATGTCGACGAACAGCAGCGCGCCGACTTTATCGGCGATCTGGCGGAAACGCGGGAAATCCAGGGTCTTGGAGTAGGCCGAGAAGCCGGCGACGATCATCTTCGGCTTGTGTTCCACGGCCAGGCGCTCGACTTCGTCGTAGTCGATCAAGCCGGTTGCGGTGTCAATCCCGTATTGAACGGCGTTGTACAGCTTGCCCGAGGACGACACCTTGGCGCCGTGGGTCAGGTGGCCGCCGTGGGCCAGGCTCATGCCCAGGATGGTGTCGCCGGCCTGCAGCAGGGCCAGGTACACCGCGCCGTTGGCCGAGGAGCCGGAGTGCGGCTGGACGTTGGCGTAATCGGCGCCGAACAGCTGCTTGGCGCGCTCGATGGCCAGCGCCTCGACTTTATCCACATGCTCGCAGCCGCCGTAGTAGCGCTTGCCCGGGTAGCCTTCGGCGTACTTGTTGGTGAGGCCGCTGCCCTGGGCCTGCATCACGCGCTTGCTGGTGTAGTTCTCCGAGGCGATCAGCTCGATGTGATCTTCCTGGCGCTGTTCCTCGGCATTCATCGCCGCCAGCAGTGCGTCGTCGTAACCCTGGATCTGGTCTTGCTTGCTGAACATCGTGTATCTCCCGGCAGCGATCGTTTCTTGTCTGGTGAGGGTTTTCCCACCCTTTGCAGCGATGGTATGACCGGGCACGGCGGTACAGATGCCTGCGCGCGCCTTGCAATGGCGCGTTTACGACATTGCTACCCCAAGCACCACACAGCCCTGTGGGAGCCGGCTTGCCGGCGATGGAGCCAGACGCAGAACCATCGCTGGTTGAGCGGACGCTATCGCCGGCAAGCCGGCTCCCACAGGGATAGCGGTGGCCTGTATAGGCAACCGCCGAATCGATGGTTTAGAGTGCGTGCCTGCGTCGTAAAAAGGACAGGCGTCATGACCAATAACAACCAGCAATTCGCCAGCGACAACTATTCCGGCATCTGCCCCGAAGCCTGGGCCGCCATGGAAAAGGCCAACCACGGCCACGACCGCGCCTACGGCGACGACCAGTGGACCGAACGCGCCTCGGAGTACTTCCGCAAGTTGTTCGAGACCGACTGCGAAGTGTTCTTCGCCTTCAACGGCACCGCCGCCAACTCCCTGGCCCTGGCCTCGCTGTGCCAGAGCTACCACAGCGTGATCTGTTCCGAGACCGCCCACGTCGAGACCGACGAATGCGGCGCGCCGGAGTTCTTCTCCAACGGCTCCAAGCTGCTCACCGCGCCTAGCGTCAACGGCAAGCTCACCCCCGAGTCGATCCGCGAAGTGGCACTCAAGCGCCAGGACATCCACTACCCCAAGCCGCGGGTGGTGACCCTTACCCAGGCCACCGAAGTGGGCACCGTCTACCGCCCCGACGAGCTCAAGGCGATCAGCGCCACCTGCAAGGAGCTGGGCCTGAACCTGCACATGGACGGCGCGCGCTTTACCAATGCCTGCGCCTTCCTCGGCTGTTCGCCGGCCGAACTGACCTGGAAGTCCGGCGTCGATGTGCTGTGCTTTGGCGGCACCAAGAACGGCATGGCGGTGGGCGAGGCGATCCTGTTCTTCAACCGTGCCCTGGCTGAGGACTTCGACTACCGCTGCAAGCAGGCCGGGCAGCTGGCGTCGAAGATGCGCTTCCTGTCGGCACCGTGGGTGGGCCTTTTGGAAGACGGCGCCTGGTTGCGCCATGGCAACCATGCCAACCGTTGCGCGCAGCTGCTGGCATCGCTGGTGAGTGATTTGCCGGGGGTCGAGCTGATGTTCCCGGTGGAAGCCAACGGGGTGTTCCTGCAGATGCCGGAACATGCCATCGAGGCGCTACGTGGCAGGGGCTGGCGCTTCTATACCTTCATTGGTAGTGGCGGCGCACGCTTCATGTGTTCGTGGGATATCGAAGAGGACCGCGTGCGCGAACTGGCAGCAGATATCCGTAGCATTATCGGCGTCTGACGCCATTGTTCGGCAGGCCACAAGGCCTGCCGGGCTATTTTCAACGACGCGTATAACAATCTCTAGCCTGAAGTCACCTGACAGTTTTGCCAGTTTGCAACGTGCAGACGAGGCTTTATGTTCTTCGGCAGCCAATGGCTTTGACCCACCACGCCGAGGATGTATCATGACTACGAAAGTGTTGATAAATGATGAAGAAGTAGAAAATATTCATCCGACCAACCTGCGGTTCTTTCTCGCACTCAAACTTAAAGACCAATATATTGGCCGCCGTCAGTCTGGCCTTGTCACCAAAGTCACCCACAAGGAGGAAGGTGACAACGTGACCGTAGAGATCACCTTGGACGGGGCCACGGTAAGTGGCAATTCATCCTATAAACATAAAAATCGAACGCTCCGGCATCGCGGCCCAAATGCACCCATCACAGAAGTCACATTCTACGGGTCGAATAACGATACTCACTACGTCGATGAGCCTGAGATAGGCAAACTTATCAAGCTTAGTGCCGGTGAGAATTTCAAGATCAAGTGTGTGGATGAAAAAGAGAAAGAGGTCACTCTGATTGGCCAGATCATTGAGCAAATATTTGAGTATGAATTCGCTGGATCCAGCTCCCTTTGGACTGCTGTACATTAATCATCTTCATGGTAACTGCTACAGTCTCACCACCCGGGAGGGCTTTGCCCTTCTGTAGCGGTACAAGGCCGCGAAGCGGCCCCCGGCAATCTAAAGCCTGACCCCCCCCATCTGCCGCGCCAGATCATCAGCCAGGCCACGCAAAGCCTGGCATTCGTCCCGGCACCCTTGGACTTCGGCCGCAGTCTCCCGCGCCAGGTCGGAAATCCCCTGTACCGTGCGATTGATTTCCTCGGTCACCGCCGACTGCTCTTCGGTCGCAGTCGCCACCTGATTGTTCATGTCGCTGATGTGCTCGACCTGGTCGGTAATCGCCCCCAATGACGCGCCGGTGAGCTGGCTGGACTCCACACCACTGCCGGTCGCCTGCTGCCCCGCCTGCATCGAACTCACCGCTGAACCCGCCCCCTGCTTGAGGCGCTGGATCATCTGCTGCACTTCATCGGTGGACAGCTGTGTACGCCGGGCCAACGTCCGCACTTCATCGGCCACCACGGCAAATCCACGGCCCATCTCCCCTGCCCTGGCCGCTTCGATGGCAGCATTCAATGCCAGCAGGTTGGTCTGCTCGGAAATACTGCGGATCACCGCCAATACTTCGTCGATCGAGGCGACTTCATCAGCCAACTGGCTGACAGCATCAGCCGCCTTGCCGATATCGCCCGACATGCCCTCGATACCCTGGATCGAGCGCCGTACCACTTCGCGCGCCTGCAGGGCCTCATCCCGCGCCGATTGCGACGCCTGCGCCGCATCGCCGGCATTGCGGGCGATGTCCTGCACGGTCAGGCCCATCTCGTGCACCGCGGTGGCGACCATCTCGGTCATTTCCTGCTGGCGGCCCGAGCGTTCGGCGGTGTTGTCCACCACCTGGGTCACCTGCTCCACCGACAGGTGCAGGCGTTCAGTGGTGCGCAGCACCTCGCCGATCAGACCACGCTGGCTGTCGAGGAAACGGTTGAAGCCACGGGCCAGGTCGCCCAGTTCGTCCTGGCGCGAGTCGTCCAGGCGATGGCTGAGGTCTCCCGCGCCACCGCCGATCTGCACCAATGCGGCGGTGACCTGGCGAATGGGGCGTACCAACCCGCGTGCCAGCAGCACCACCAGCAATAGCGAAAGCAACGCCACACCACCGCCGATCAGGCAGGTCTGCCAGATAGCCTGGCGCGCCTGGGCGTAGATCTCGGCTTCCGGCACTTCGGCCACCAGCGTCCAGTTCAGGTCGCGCAGGGGCAAACCCAAGGCCAGGTAGTCCGCGCCATCACGCTGGAAACGGCTGCTGCGCAGGCCTTCGCCGCCTACCAGCACGGCCTTCGCCGCCTCGACGTCCAGCTGCTCGGCGAGCTGGCGCTTGCCACTGAACTGCTGGTCGGGATGGACCTGGATCAACCCGTCGTTGCGCACCAGGAACACCTTGCCGTGCTCGCCGAAGCTGAAGTCGTGGATCAGCTTGGACAGCTCGGTCATGCGCAGGCCCATGCCGGCTACACCGACCAGCTGGCCATCCTTCTCGACCCGGTAGTCGATGAACAGTGCCAGCTCGCCGGTCGAGCCGTCGATATCGATGTTGATCAGGCGCTCGGCGCCACTGTCGATGTAGCCGTAGAACCATTTGTCCTTGGGGTTGGCACGGCTGAGGGTACGGTCCAGGCCCTTCTCGTTGTAATAGTGGCCGGTGACGGTCGAGGCGAACAGGGTGGTGAAGGCGTGATTGCGCTGCTTGGCCGCGTCCAGGTATTCGATGAAGCGCGGCAGCTCGGCCGGGGTTTCACCGGCGGCCAGCCAGTCACGCAGGAGGGTGTTGCCAGCGATGTCCGCCGCCGCCACCAGCGGCTGGCCGAGCATGCGCTCGATATCGTTGCGGATGGCCTCGACGCTGGCCGGCAGCGCCGTGTCGACCAGGTAGCGTTCGGTGAGGCGGTTGAGCGCCACCGTGTAGATCGCCACCACCACCAGGATGCTCACCAGCAGGGCGGCGCCCATGCTCGCGATCAATTGCCACTGGATGCTCCGCTGCCAGATACGCATGTCCCACTCCCCGATAATTATTGTTTTTCGGGAAGTGTATACACTTAAGTATCCAGTTGTTCCAGTGATCTGCGACAGTGAGGGTCGCCATCATCGCGGGTGTCCACTCTCCAAGCCCGCGATGTGGCAGCGGGCCTTGTGGGAACGGGGCGCTCGACGGCCTGCTCGTGCTCACTCAATCGTGTAATGGCTAACCAACTGGTCACGCGGCGCCACGGATGTTACCAGCTACGGACCCTGTGTACAGTGCTCGAACGCCCCCCACCATCAGACCTGCTGCTTGAACGCCCCTCACTACCAGACTTGCGCCAGCCTGAGCGCCCTCTACCACCATTCCCATTCCTGACACTTCATAAAGCGTTTCCGCAACCACACCAGGGACGGAGAGCGCATTTTCCTCGGCCTTGGCCATCCAGCCTGTAAACACCGGCTGGGTCAGCAATGCGCCGCCTGCGGCAATGCCCATACTACTGGCCGTTTGCGCAACATAGGTCGAAATGTCCTCGGCGCCCTCCGGCGCGTCAGCAAGTCCCTTTTGTAGCAGCACGGATCTGCCAACATCCCCGGCAATTCCCCCCAAGAACTGCGCTGTGTTACCCCATCTGTTCGAATATGTCGGCTTAGCCCCCTCCGGGTTTATGCGCTTATCTACAACTTGGCCAGCCACGCGATTGAACGCCCCGAAAGCGGTCATCGTGCTGGCCGAATAGCCTAAGACATGGCCACCCACAGTTACAGTGTTTTGGCCTGAGGGGTCCCGTCGATTCACCGGGTTCCCCGCGCAATATGCATAAGCGTTGATCCCGCCATCATCGAAAGGACTCAGCTGATCGGGGGAATGAAAGTGCATCAACGCCGGGTTAAAGACTCTATGACCATTGCCCAACAGATACCCTTTCAATCCAGGCTCAAAGCGTTGCCCGGTAAAGCCTGTCATTGGCAAAGACTCGAAGGCCGCCCGATGGCCGTAGACGGAGTAGACCACTGCCTGAAAGCTTGACGCCGTGTGGATCGAAAGTGGGCTGAACATCCAATCGGTCGCCAAAAGTTTCTGCGCACCCACGGCTGTTTCCTCGCATGCGGATTTCTGTTTGAAATCTACCAAAACATCAACGACCGCAAACCTGGCAAAAATACCAGGTTGTGGAGCGATCACTTCGGCATCGCGAGAAGGCGAGGCCATGATCAAGGAATGGCATTTTTGGCAGCGGATATGCCGCGAGAAGATGATCAAGACCTGGGAGCCGTGATGGCCTCATCGCGGGGCAAGCCCCGCGATGACGTCAGTCAGACGTCGGAGACGGCCTTGCTGATGGCATCGACCGTGGCGTCGATCTGCGCCTGGGTGCGCTCGAGGGTGCGGTCGTGCTCGCGCTGCAGTTCGATCTGCCTGGAGCACAGGTTCAGGGCGGCCAGCACCAGCAGCTTGTCGCCGATCAGGGTCGGATAGCTGCGCTTGGTCTCGGCCAGGGCGACATTGAGCATGCGCACGGCCTGGTTCAGGGTTTCTTCCTGGCCCTCGGGGGCCTTAAGCGAATAGTCGTTGCCCAGGATCGACACGACGTTGACCGGCTGCGCTTGCAGTCTCATGCGTTCACGACACCTGCGCTGGCGCGCTCGACCAAGGCCTGGATGCGCGCGGCGGTGGCGCCGTGCTTCTCTTCCTGCTCCATGAGCGACAACTGCAGGCTGTCGTTCTCTTCCTTGGCCTGGGCCAGTTCCTGGCTGAGGCTGGTGTTCTGTTCGGCCAGCTGTGCGTTCTTGTGCATCAGGTCGCTGACCAGTTGCTCGAGTTGATTCAGGGAAGTTTCCAACATGCGTCTATCTCGGTTGTTGCAAAGGGCGCACACGATAAGGAAAAACCTGCGCCCCCGCCATTAAATATCGGATTCAAAAGGTGTTTGCCGGGTTCAGGTTGACCCAGGATCAGCGCCCTTGTTCCGACTTGGGTCAACCGCTGGTCAGGAAAATAGTTAGCTGCCTCACAATTTCATCAAGTCAGCCTAAAGACTGGCCGGTAACGACCGATAGGCAGGCAGGTCTTCTTCCGTCGCATGGATCGCGGCACCTCTTCTGCCTTGGAAACCGCCTCCATGTCCTTACGCAATATGAATATCGCGCCCCGCGCGTTGCTCGGGTTCGCCGTGATCGGTGTGCTGATGCTCGGCCTGGGTATCTTCTCGCTGATCCAGATGGGCAACATCCGCCAGGCCGGCGTGACCATCGAAGAAGTCAGCGTGCCCAGCATCAAGACCCTCGACGAGCTGACCGCGCTGAACCTGCGCCTGCGCACCCTCTCCTACCGCTTGCTGCTCAACCGCGAGCCGGCCACCCAGCAAGATACCCTGCGCCTGCTGGACGAGCGCAACGCGCAGATCGACAAGGCGCGCCGCGCCTATGAGCCGCTGGTGACCGCCGCCGACGAGAAGGCCGTCTTCGACCAGTACGGCCTGCTGCTCAACCAATACCGCCAGCTCGAGGCGCGCATGCGCAGCCTGAGCCAGGCCGGCGACCTCGATGCCCTGCGTGACCTGCTCAACCGCGACCTGCTGGACAACTCCGAGCAGATCAACAAGGTCATGGACGCGCTGGTGCGCATCAACACTGACCAGACCAGCGCCACCAATGCCCAGGCCGCCGAGCAGTACAGCGGCGCCTTCGCCCTGGTCATCAGCCTGCTGGTGGCGGCCACGGTGCTGACTTTGCTGTTCGCCTTCCTCCTCACCCGCAGCATCGTCAAGCCCATCGACGAGGCGCTCAAGGCCGCCGAGCAGATCGCCGAAGGCGACCTGACCCACAGCATTCACGCCGACGGCACCGATGAGGCCGCGCGCCTGCTCAAGGCCATGGCCAAGATGCAGGACAAGCTGCGCGACACCCTCCAGCTGATCGCCGGCTCCGCCACCCAGCTGGCCTCCGCCGCAGAAGAGCTGAACAGCGTGACCGACGAAAGCGCCCGTGGCCTGCAGCAGCAGAACAACGAGATCGAGCAGGCCGCCACCGCCGTTACCGAGATGACCAGTGCCGTCGAAGAAGTCGCACGCAACGCGGTCAGCACTTCGGAAGCCTCCAGCGAAGCCAGCCGGTCGGCCGGCGATGGCCGCGACCTGGTACTGGAGACCGTGGGCGCCATCGAGCGCATGAGCGGCGATGTGCAGGCCACCGCCAAGCTGATCGCACACCTCGCCGAGCAGTCCCGTGATATCGGCAAGGTGCTCGACGTGATCCGCGGCCTGGCCGACCAGACCAACCTGCTGGCGCTCAACGCCGCCATCGAGGCCGCCCGCGCCGGCGAGGCCGGTCGTGGCTTCGCCGTGGTCGCCGACGAGGTGCGCGCACTGGCGCATCGCACCCAGCAGTCTACCAGCGAGATCGAGCGGATGATCGGCAGCATCCAGGGCGGCACCGAGCAGGCCGTGGACTCGATGCGCACCAGCACCGAGCGCGCCGAGTCGACCCTGAACATCGCCCGTGGCGCGGGCCTGGCGCTGGACACCATCGCCGGGGCGGTGGCGCAGATCAACGAGCGCAACCTGGTGATCGCCAGCGCCGCCGAGGAGCAGGCCCAGGTGGCCCGCGAGGTGGACCGCAACCTGGTGAACATCAACGACCTGTCGGTGCAGAGCGCCACCGGGGCGCACCAGACCAGCGCGGCGAGTGCCGAGCTGTCCCGTCTGGCAGTGGATCTGAACGGGTTGGTGGCGCGGTTCCGCACCTGATCCTCAAACGCATCGCGGGGCAAGCCCGCTCCCACCAGCCTCACTGCGTGGGAGCGGGCTTGCCCCGCGATCGCATCCGATCGAGGATCAATACTCGATCCGCACATCCCCCTTCGGCACGCTGCAACACGACAGGATGTAGCCCTCGGCCTCGTCCTCCTCGGTGATCCCGCCGTTGTGCTCCATCTCCACCTCGCCGCCGAGCTTGAGCACCTTGCAGGTGCCGCAGATGCCCATGCCACAGGCCTTGGGGATCATCAACCCGACCTTGGCCGCCGCCGCGTGCACGGTCTCGCCCGGGGCCACGCGAATACTCTTGTCGCTACCGACGAACTCCACCAGGTTGAGGTCGGCTACATCCACTTCCGGCGCATCGGCCGCGGCCTCCGCGTGCTCGACCGCGTCGGCCTTGGCCTCCGGCGGCGTCGCGCCGAACGATTCCTCGTGGTAGTTCTTCATGTCGAAGCCGACCGCTTCAAGCATGCGCTTGACCGCGCTCATGTAGGGCGTTGGGCCGCAGCAGAATATGGTGCGCTCGAGGTAGTCCGGGGCGATCAGTTCCATCAATCGCTGGTTGAGGTAACCGCGATAACCCGCCCACGGCTCGCCCAGCCCATGCTTCTCGCAAATGATATGCAGGCTGAAGTTAGGGATGCGCGAGGCCATCTGCTCCAGCTCACGGTGGTAGATGATGTCTTTCGGCGAGCGGGCGCTGTGCACGAACACCATGTCGA
This sequence comes from Pseudomonas sp. 2848, assembly GCF_003253945.1. Lineage (NCBI taxonomy): Bacteria > Pseudomonadati > Pseudomonadota > Gammaproteobacteria > Pseudomonadales > Pseudomonadaceae > Pseudomonas > Pseudomonas sp. 2848. The sequence continues at coordinate 194,998 of NZ_QKZD01000006.1, read as the reverse complement.
CATTGGCGTTGGTGTCGTAGAACCAGCGGGCCATGGACATTACCGGGGTGATGCCGACGCCGCCGGACAGGTACAGCGTCTTGCCGGCCGGGAAGTCGATGGCGTTGAACAGCCCCACCGGCCCGTGCACCGGTAGCTCGGCGCCTTCGTGCATGGTGTCGTGGAGGAAGTTGGAGACCAGCCCGCCCGGGACCCGCTTGACGGTGATCGAGAAGCTGTAGGGCACCGACGGCGAGCTGGAGATGGTGTACGAACGCATCACCGGCTTGCCTTCGATCTCCAGCTCCAGGGTGACGAACTGCCCGGGCTTGAAGAAGAACATGATCGGCTGGTCAGCCATGAAGCAGAAGGTGCGCACGTCCCAGGTTTCCTGGATGACCTTGACACAACGCACGATGTGGCGGCCATTGGCCCAGGTCTGGGTGGTAACCGGGTTGAGGAAGGTATCGGACATGTTCATCTCCAGCAGCCGACTGTCGGCCTTTCTTATGGCTCCGATAATGCGCATAGCGCCGTCTACGTACATTCCCATCCGCGACATCGGCGTGCTTATCGCGACCAGCCCCGCGCTACAAGGGCTGGCGCGTCGGAATTCGATGCGGCCATGTCGCCCGTGGATATGGTCCTTTCACTGCCCGGACGCACACTCCTCGGCAAAACAACACGCTGTTTATCGCGAAGAACAGCCTTGCGGCACTACAACAACGATTAGCCACTTCAGCCGGCCGCACGCGGCCACGAGGACCACACGATGGACGTCACCGCAACCCTGAGCCTGGGCGATCCACTGGAACCTGCACGCAAGGCCACCGCCGAGATGCTGCAGACCCGCGAGCGCACCTACTCGCTGCCGCAACCGTTCTACTGCGACGAGCGCCTGTTCCAGATCGACATGCAGGAGATATTCCACAAGGAGTGGCTGATCGCCGGCATGGTTTGCGAGATCCCGACCAAGGGCAACTACATCACCCTGCAGATCGGCAAGAACCCGATCATCGTGATACGCGGTGCCGAAGGTAAGGTGCATGCCTTCCACAACGTCTGCCGCCACCGCGGCTCGCGCCTGTGCGTCAGCGACAAAGGCAAGGTGGCCAAGCTGGTCTGCCACTACCACCAGTGGACCTACGAACTCGATGGCCGCCTGCTGTTCGCCGGCACCGAGATGGGCGCCGACTTCGACATGAACCAGTACGGCCTCAAACCCGTGAACGTGAAGGTGGCCGGGGGCTACATCTTCATCAGCCTGGCCGAGAACCCGCCAGCGATCGACGAGTTCCTCGCCACCCTCGACCACTACATGGAACCCTACGACATGGAGAACACCAAGGTGGCGGTGCAGACCACCTTGATGGAAAAGGCCAACTGGAAACTGGTGCTGGAGAACAACCGCGAGTGCTACCACTGCAGCGGCTCGCACCCAGAATTGCTGAAGACCCTGCTGGAGTGGGACGACACCAACGATCCCCGCGCCAGCCAGGAATTCAAGGACCACGTCGCCGCCTCCGCCGCCGCCTGGGAAGCCGAGAAGATCCCCTACCTGCACAAGAGCCACGGCTTGCGTAACCGCATCGTGCGCATGCCGCTGCTCAAGGGCACCGTGTCGATGACCATGGACGGCAAGGTGGCGTGCAAGAAGCTGATGGGGCGCATCAAGAATCCGGATCTTGGCTCGATGCGCATCTTGCATCTGCCGCATTCGTGGAACCACTGCATGGGCGACCACATGATCGTGTTCACCGTGTGGCCGATCAGCGCCCAGGAGACCATGGTCACCACCAAGTGGCTGGTGCACAAGGATGCGGTGGAGGGTGTGGATTACAATCCCGAGGAGATGCGCAAGGTGTGGGATGCCACCAATGACCAGGATCGGCGGTTGGCGGAGGAGAACCAGCGGGGGATCAACTCAACGGCGTATCAGCCGGGGCCTTATTCGAAGACTTATGAGTTTGGCGTGGTGAACTTCATCGACTGGTACAGCCAGCGGATGCTAAATAATCTGGGGGCGGAGCCTGCTGCTTACCTTAAGGAAGTAATGGCTCAGTAAAAGAGTGGCCACGCCTGCGGTGGGTCGCAGGCGTGGCCACTGGTACCAGCGCTCAGCTCTACTCTCTACGATAATTTTGGCTGTCGGCATATGCCGGACTTTTTCAGTAACTTTACGCCCGCATATTTTCCACCACGCTCCCTAGATCGAATGCATCATCAATGGTCGAAGACCTACGACTAGAGTAAGGTGAATTATCTTGAGAAGAATTATTACTCGTAGCACTCGATCCGTGCCTGAGTCTCACGGTGCTTTGATCACCAAAGTTGCCACCTTGAACCACAACCTCTGGAAACGAACTGCTTGACTCTCGAAAACCCAAATTATTCATACCCACAGAAACTTCACGCCCACGTTGGCCCCAAGCATGGTAGCGATTCGACGCAGACACATAAGCCGATTGAACACCTCTGACTGCAGACATAACAACATTGGCGGCAGGCTCCCTGAATACAAGTAGCGCCGCAGCGACAGTTGCGTCATTGATCATACTGTCTCCCAGCGGGACATCATTATACTGCAGCACTGCACCCACGGAAGTATAGGCAGCAACAACACCACCAATTATAGACTGAGTTAATTGCCCACCCGAAAAGGTCGGGTTAGCTCTAAACGCCCCAGCGTCCTTGTATGTCGTATAACTACCCGCCAGCGCGGCAACCCCAGAAGCTGCCCACCCTGGAATGCCCATTATACGCCCACTAGGATCGATGAAATTTATTGGATTGCCCTGACAATAGGCATAGCTATTCAGCCCGCCTTTCCCCATTGGACTCATCTGATCAGCTGAATTGAAACGCATCAGTATTGGGTTGTAGCCGCGATAGCCATTGCCCAGCAAATAAATTTCTAATCCACGTTCTCGCAGCTGCCCGGTAAAGCCCAGGGCTGCCATTTCTCGGCAGCTACCGCGGCCATATGGCATGTAGGCCTTAATCATGCGTTCAGTTAGAGTCACCGCGGCAATCGGGCTTGAAAGTTTGTCAACGGCCAACAAGCGCATACTCATATGATTTCCTCGCGCACCAGACGGTCAGTTCATACTGAATTACGCTATCACAGCCGCTGACAAAGGGTACTGGCAAAAATGCTAGGTTGCCTTACCTACCGAGATGCCCCATCCTCCAGACTCCGCCTCCTTCGGAGGAAAAACCTTGAAAATGTCCGATGCCTTTCGCCTGCTAGCAACCGATGCGCAGTGCTCGACGGTGCACCACTGTTCGGCCTGGGCGAGTACTTCAATGGCTTACACAGTCTATGGCCATACACCTTCGGCAAGCTACCCAACATTGATGTACGCAGGAAAACTACGTGAACGCTCAGGCTTTTATAGCCTTGGAAATGGTTATCGCATCTACAATCCAGTGCTGATGCGCTTCCACTCGGCGGATGTGCTCAGCCCATTTTTAGCAGGCGGGATAAACACATATACCTATTGCGAAGGGAATCCTGTGGGCTGGCAAGACCCTTCCGGGCATAACCGGGGGAGAAAGCGTAGTTTTATTCCATTACCAACGATCGTGGAGGAAAGCACAACGACAACGAAACCGACACTTTTGGCCTATCCTATTGAGGAGGCAGTGAATTCTGTACTAAAAGCCCCAATTGACGCTTTCCCACAACATATGCAAAAAAACATAAAAACAATAAATGAACAAAAGAGCAACATACTAAAGACCAAGGCCGAGATAAACAAATACAGCACTTCCATTACCTATGCCAGCACACCAACTAATAAGGCCCCACTTCCCGTTAGTGTACTCCTCACCTACATCACCATGAACAAAGAAATCCAGCACACTCACAAGACAATAAAACATAACGCGACGCACAGTTTGTTTCACTACATAAGAACAATGCCAATGGAGTCATTTATTGAAACTGCCAGAAAAATACAAGCCATCCGTAATGTCGAATCCGCCTAAATTTGACATGCACAGTGAATTGCAGCCCTCGTGCAGCCCAATCAAGGAATCCTCAACCTCCGTCTGCAGTGGTTTCTGATGTCCAGTGCCAACCCCAAACCTTATCCACAACCCTGCTGGTGCAGTGGAAGCCCCATCCGGCCTTTACAACCCTCCACCCCCGCATCTGTGCAAATGCTTGTTTTTTGATCAAACCTTTGAAAGCCGCGCGGTGTAAGGCCTACGGTAAAAGCTGAACAGATTATCCACAGCCTGGCAAACAGCAATTGTGGGCAACTGGATGAATCAAAATAATCAATTCACATGAGACTGCATACATCGCATTGATCGATTATTGCTCAATCGCTTGAGGGCCTTGCTATACAGGCCCTGGCGCGATTCGCAAACACTTTATCCACAGAATATCGAACAGATTTGGTGGGTAACCACGTCTATTTTTGATTAGTCACGGGGACGCCGGAGCAGGACTGATAAATTACCCACAGCCTGAAACTACTTACGAAGCAATGGCTGTTTTGCAGAACGTCTATTCTTACCCCATTGCAGGGTAAGCCCACTCCTGAAAAAGTGCGCAAGGCTCGTAGGAGTGGGTATTCCGGGAAATAGCGACAGCGTTGAATAGATTCAGCGCAACACCCCCTCCTCCACCAACAGCTTCAGAATGGCCTCGGCCCCTTCCTGCGCAGATACATCCTTCAGCACCTTACCGCCCCCACCACTGGCCTTGGCCGTGGCAGCCTTCATCCGATCGGCACCGCTCTTGGCCTTGATCACCTTGAGCCGCTTGGGTCGTGGCCGGGCGGGTTGCAGGGCGTCTTCGGCGAGCAGCGGATCGTCCACTACCACAACCTCACGCGCCGCCAATATGCCCCGGCGCGCCGGGCCAAACGCGCTCTGGCGTGGCTTGGGCGCGGCGTTATCCACAGTGGCCAGCAACGGCAGGCGCACTTTCAGGCGACGCCGCTGGCCGCGAGGCAGGGCCTGTAATACTTGAGCAGTGCCGTTGTCGATGGATTCCACCTCAGCCAGCCCGACCACCAATGGCCAGCCCAGCTTCTCGGCCAGTAGGAACGGCAGCATGCCCGAGCCCTCGCCGGTTTCGGCCTGGCTGCCGGTCAGCACCAGCTGGGCCCCGGCGTCACGCAGGTAGTCGCCAAGCACACCCAATACATCGGCGCCGGCGGGCTGTTCCAGCACATCCAGGTGGTCCAGCCCCATGCCCAGGTAGGCACGCAGCGCCTCTTCACGAGGATCGCCGGCGTGCACCACCTGCAAGTTATCCCCAGCCAGTTGCAAGCCCAGCTCCACGGCACGGGCATCCTGCTCGGCGCGGCGCGCACGGCCGGAGCTGGGGTGGGCGCCGATCGAGACCAGGCTGATGACTTTCGTACTCATGCTCGCTGCCCCTATGCCGCGTCGCGCTGGCCGCCGCTGCGGTAGTTGTCCACAGCCTCGATCAGTGCCTGGAGAATTGCCGAGCTGTCGCCAATCACCGACAGGTCGGCCCGTTTGATCATGTCGCAGCCTGGGTCCATATTGATCGCCACCACCTTGTCGCAGGCGCCGATGCCCTGCAGGTGCTGGATGGCGCCGGAGATACCCACAGCCACGTATACCCGCGCCGTGACCCAGGTGCCGGTGGCGCCGACCTGGCGGTTACGCGGCATGAAGCCGTCGTCCACCGCCACCCGCGACGCGCCTTCGGTAGCGCCCAACGCGGCAGTGGCCTGGTGATACAGGTCCCAGTCCTTGACGCCGTTGCCACCGGAGACGATGAACTCGGCCTCGGCCATGGCGATGGCGGCCGGGTCCACGGCCACCGAGCCAAGGTCTTCGATGCGCGACAGGCTGCGCGCCACGCCTGTGGACAACTCCACCGGCAGGGCTTCATGGCGAGTTTCACTCACAGGTTCGGCGCATTCGGCGGCGGCCAGGATCAGTCGCGGCACCTCACGCTGGATATCCTGCTGGCCCGCGCCGGCACGGCCGATGCACTGGCCATCCTTGACCTGCCACACCCTTGTTGCCGGGCGCTCACCCAGGGCTGCGGCGAAACGTCGGCCCAGCTCGCCACCACCGCTGCGGCTGTCGGGCAGCAGCCAGTGGCGTGGGGCGAACTGGTTATCCACAGCCCGCAAGCCCTGGACCAGTTGTTCCGGTGCATAACCCTCGAAGGCCTCACCCTCGATGACCAGCAGGCGGTCCACACCGGCTGTGGAAAAGTTGCTTTCCTTGTGCTCGCCGAACACCACGGCCAGCACTGCACCGTCGCTACCGGCCAGGCTGTGGGCCAGGCCGAGCAGGTCGCGGTCGTGGCTGCCGAGGCGACCACCGACCATATCCGGTACCACGGCGATATAGAACGCAGGCGCAGCCACGCTGTGCAGCGGCAACTGCACTTCGGCAGCTGCCGTGCGCCGGCCGCCGACGCCGGTGCCCTGCTGGGCGCCGCTGCGGTCGATGCGCTTGAGGCCGTTGGGGCCGATGAAGCCGGCAGCAATCGCATGGGGGTTCTTGCGCATCAGCCCATTGGGGCCCATCCAGCTGGTTTGTTGCGTCTGCATGGCCGCATGCAGCGGGTGCAGGCGGTTACGGGCGATCCACTCGGCGCGTGGGTCGCGGCGGATGATGTCGCTCATCAGTGCACCTCCGCAGGTTCACGTTTGGCCGCTGGCGACTTTGCGCTGGTGGGGGCCTCACCTTCGATCAGTACATCGGCGACCAGCTCGGCCAGGTCCTTGATCTGTGGGCGCGGTTCGACCACGCCTTCGAGCATCGCCGTGCACTGCGGGCAGCCCACGGCCACCAGCTCCGCTTCGGTTTCGCGGATATCGTCCATGCGCATGTCGGGGATACGCTGCTTGCCGGGGATATCGGTGATCGGCGCACCGCCGCCTCCGCCACAGCAGCGGGAACGGAAGCCCGAGCGCTGCATCTCGCGTACCTCGATACCGAGGGCCTTGAGCACGTCGCGCGGGGCTTGGTACTCGCCGTTGTAGCGGCCCAGGTAGCAGGGATCGTGATAGGTCACGCTGCCGCCCTTGTGCTGGCCGAGGTTGAGCTTGCCAGCGGCGATCAGTTCGGCGATGTAGGTGCTGTGGTGCTGCACCTGGTATTCGCCGCCAAGGGCGCCGTATTCGTTCTTCAGCACATGGAAGCTGTGCGGGTCGCAGGTGACGATGCGCTGGAACTGGTACTTGGCCAGGGTCTGGATATTGCGCTTGGCCAGCTGCTGGAACGTTGCCTCGTCGCCCAGGCGGCGCGCCACGTCACCGCTGTCTCGCTCTTCCAGGCCGAGCACGGCGAAGTCGACGCCGGATGCTTTGAGCACTTTGACGAAGGCGCGCAGGGTGCGCTGGTTGCGCATGTCGAAGGCGCCATCGCCCACCCAGAACAGCACCTCGGTGGTTTTCACCTCTGAGAGCAGCTGCAGGTTGAGGTCGGCCGCCCAGTTCATCCGCCCGCCGGGGGCGAAGCCGCCGGGGTTGTCGGTGGCGATCAGGTTGTCCAGCACCTCGGCGCCCTTGTTCGGCGTGGCGCCCTTTTCCAGGGTCAGGTGGCGGCGCATGTCGACGATGGCATCGACGTGCTCGATCATCATCGGGCATTCCTCGACGCAGGCGCGGCAAGTCGTGCACGACCACAGCGTCTCGGCATCCACCAGGCCGTTGACGATCGGCTGGTGCGGGTGGCCGCCATGCTCGCCGATCGGCTTGCCCGGGTACGGGCTGCCGGCGAACCGCGCGTCGGTGCCACCGGCCAGGCCGATGACCATGTCCTGGATCAGTTTCTTCGGGTTCAGCGGCTGGCCAGCGGCGAACGCCGGGCACATGGCCTCGCATTTGCCGCACTGCACGCAGGCGTCGAAACCGAGCAGCTGGTTCCAGGTGAAATCCACCGGTTTTTCCACGCCCAGCGGCGCATTCGGGTCTTCCAGATCCAGCGGCTTGAGGCCCGTGGAGCGGCCACCGCCAAAGCGTTCGGCGCGGCGGTGCCAGGCCAGGTGCAGGGCACCGGCGAAGGCGTGCTTCATCGGCCCGCCCCAAGTCATGCCGAAGAACAGTTCGGACACGCCCCACAGCACGCCGATACCCAGCAGTGCGACCAGTACCCAGCCGCCCGTGCCTTCAGGCAGGATCCCCGCCACCGGCAAGGTGGCAATGAAGAAGCTCGCCACGAACATCAGCAGGCTCTTGGGCAGGCGCATCCACGGGCCCTTGGACAGCCGGGAGGGCGGGTTCAGCCGGCGTTTGAAGACAAACAGGGCGCCACTGAACATGATCACCGTGGCCACCAGCAAGGCGTAACCGAGGATCTTGCTGTGCAGGCCAAAGCCATGCACCAGGATCGCCAGCACGGCCGAGAGCACGAAGCCGCCAGCGGTGGCCACGTGGGTCTTGGACATGTACTTGTCGCGCTCGACCACATGGTGCAGATCCACCAGGTAGCGCCGTGGCATGGCCAGCAGGCCACCAAGCAGGTCAACCTTGCTCGGCCGCCCGCGGCGCCACATGCGCACCCGGCGCAGGGCGCCGAGCACCGCCAAGGCGAGGGCGGTGAACAGCAGGATGGGTAGAAGGGTGTTCAACATGGGAGGCTCCCACAACAGCGGTAAGCGTGCGCCGGTCCCTGTGGGAGAGGTCGGTGGGAGCGGGCTTGCCCCGCGATAGCGTCCGGTCGGCCAATCAGGTTGCACCTGCTGGCGCTATCGCGGGGCAAGCCCGCTCCCACCGTGTTCTCCCTACAGGGACCGCGTTGGTCCTGGGCTCAGAAATCCTTGCACAGCCGCAAGGCGTCATAGATCGCCGCATGCACGTTGCGCTGCGCCACGCAGTCGCCGATGCGGTACAGCAGGTAGCCTTCGCCCGGCTGGCTGAGGATCGGCTGCGGCTTGATGGTGAACAGCGCCTCCACATCGATCTGGCCCTTGTTGCGCGAACCGTCCTTGAGCGCGTAGTACAGCTGCTCATCGGGACGCACACCGTTCTCCACCACCACCTGGTCGACTACCCGTTCTTCCTTGGCGCCGGTGTACTCGTTCTCGAGCACCGCCACCAGCTTGTCGCCTTCGCGGTAGACCTTTTCCAGCATCATGTCGCCGGTCATGATCACTTCTTTCGGATACATGCTGCGGTAGTAGGTCGGGAAGGTGGTGCCGCCCATGGCCACGCCCGGCTTGATGTCGTCGGTGACGATCTCGACCTGGCTGCCCTTGTCGGCGATGAAGTCGGCCACCGACATGCCGGTGAATTCGCAGATGGTGTCGTACACCAGCACGTTCTTGCCCGGCGCGACCTTGCCGTCGAGCACGTCCCAGCTGCTGACCACCAGGCCTTCGGCAGCGCCCCAGTGCTCATTCTGTTCAAGGAACGAGTGCCCGCCCACCGCCAGCACGATCACATCCGGGCGCAGGTCCTGGATGGTCGCCACGTCGGCGGCAGTGCCCAGGCGCAGGTCGACCTTCAGACGTGCCAGCTCCAGCTGGTACCAGCGGGTGATACCGGCAATCTGGTCACGCTGCGGGGCCTTGGCGGCGATGGTGATCTGCCCGCCAATCTGCTCCTTCTTCTCGAACAGGGTCACGTCGTGACCACGTTCGGCTGCCACGCGGGCTGCTTCCATGCCGGCGGGGCCTGCGCCAACCACCACCACCTTGCGCTTGACCCCGGTGGTCTTCTCGATGATGTGCGGCACGCCCAGGTATTCACGGGAGGTGGCGGCGTTCTGGATGCACAGCACATCCAGGCCCTGGTACTGACGGTCGATGCAGTAGTTGGCACCGACGCACTGCTTGATCTGGTCGATCTGGCCCATCTTGATCTTGGCGATCAGGTGCGGGTCGGCCATGTGCGCGCGGGTCATGCCGACCATGTCCACGTAGCCGCCTTCGAGAATGCGCGTGGCCTGGTTCGGGTCCTTGATGTTCTGCGCGTGCAGCACCGGAACCTTGACCACTTCCTTGATGCCGGCCGCCAGGTGCAGGAACGGCTCCGGCGGGTAGCTCATGTTGGGGATGACGTTGGCCAGGGTGTTGTGGGTGTCACAGCCCGAGCCGACCACGCCGATGAAATCGAGCATGCCGGTGGCGTCGTAGTACGCGGCGATCTGCTTCATGTCCTCGTGGCTGAGGCCATCGGGATGGAACTCGTCACCGCAGATGCGCATGCCCACGCAGAAATCGTCACCGACTTCCTTGCGCACGGCCTTGAGCACTTCCAGGCCAAACTTCATGCGCCCTTCGAAGGTGCCGCCCCATTCGTCTGTACGCTTGTTGACCCGTGGGCTCCAGAACTGGTCGATCATATGCTGGTGCACAGCGGACAGCTCGACGCCGTCCAGGCCGCCCTCCTTGGCCCGACGCGCAGCCTGGGCGTAATTGCCGATCACCCGCCAGATCTCTTCCACCTCGATGGTCTTGCAGGTGGCGCGGTGCACCGGTTCACGGATGCCCGATGGCGACATCAGCGTGGGCCAGTTGAAGCCGTCCCAGCGCGAGCGCCGGCCCATGTGGGTAATCTGGATCATGATCTTGGCGCCATGCTTGTGCATGGCGTCGGCGAGGTTCTGGAAGTGCGGGATGATGCGGTCGGTGGACAGGTTGACCGAGGCCCACCACTCCTGCGGGCTGTCGATGGCCACCACCGACGAGCCACCGCAGATCGCCAGGCCGATGCCGCCCTTGGCCTTCTCTTCGTAATACTTCACATAGCGGTCGGTGGTCATGCCGCCGTCGGTGGCATACACCTCGGCATGCGCGGTGCTGAGCACGCGGTTGCGGATGGTCAGCTTGCCGATCTGGATCGGCTGGAACATTGCTTCGAAGGCCATGACGCTATCTCCGGCTTACAACGGCTTTGTAACGAACAGGCCATCTTCGTGGCCTTCTTCCGACCCGCCGTAGACCTGCTCGGCCACGGTGCGGATCGAGCTGCCGCGAGCGGCGAGAATCTGGTCCATGGCGCCGGCGAACCAGCCGGTGAACATGTAGTCGACCTTACGGCCGCACTTGCCGTACACGTACACGAACGCCGAGTGCTTGAGCTTGACGCTGCAGGTGCCTTTATCCAGGTCGATATCCTGGATCTCGAACAGGCCCCAGCCACGCTGGCTCAGGCGCTTCATGTAGTGCTCGAACACCGCCACCCCTTCCAGGCCATGGCACTCGGCCTCTTTCTCGCACCAGTGCCAGGCGGACTTGTAGCCGGCCTTGTAGAGGATCTCGGCGTAGGCGTCGGCGCCCAGCACTTCCTCGATGCCCATGTGGTTGTTGACGAAGAAATGCCGCGGCACGTACAGCATCGGCAGGGCGTCGCTGGTCCAGACACCGGTCTCGCTGTCGACTTCGATTGGCAATTGCGGGGCGATCTTGGCCATGGAAACTCAACTCCATAAAATTTTTTGTTTGGGTGCCCCGGCGTTGCTGGCAAGGGCTTTCAGGCTTGGAGAGCGGCTTACTCGCCCCAGACGTCTTTCAACACGTTGACCCAGTTTTCGCCCATGATCTTGCGCACCACGCGCTCGGAATGGCCGCGCTTTAGCAGCGTCTCGGTCAGGTTGGGGAACTCGCCGACGGTGCGGATGCCCAGCGGGTTGATGATCTTGCCGAAGTTGGTCAGGCGCCGGGCGTAGCCCTTGTCGTGCGTGAGGTACTCGAAGAAGTCCTGGCCGTGGCCCTGGGTGAAGTCGGTACCGATGCCGATGGCGTCTTCACCGACGATGTTCATGGTGTACTCGATGGCCTCGGCGTAGTCGTCGATGGTCGAGTCGATGCCTTTGGCCAGGAACGGCGCGAACATGGTCACGCCGACGAAGCCGCCGTGGTCGGCGATGAACTTCAGCTCTGCATCGGACTTGTTGCGCGGATGTTCCTTGAGGCCCGAGGGCAGGCAGTGGGAATAGCAGACCGGCTTCTTCGATTCGAGGATGACTTCCTCGGAGGTTTTCGAGCCGACGTGGGACAGGTCGCACATGATGCCGACACGGTTCATCTCGGCGACGATCTCGCGGCCGAAGCCCGACAGCCCGCCGTCGCGCTCGTAACAGCCGGTGCCGACCAGGTTCTGGGTGTTGTAGCACATCTGCACGATGCCCACGCCCAGTTGCTTGAACACGTCGACGTAGGCGATCTGGTCCTCGAACGCGTGGGCGTTCTGGAAGCCGAAGAGGATGCCGGTCTTGCCCAGTTCCTTGGCCTTGCGGATGTCGGCGGTGGTGCGCACCGGCATCACCAGGTCGCTGTTTTCGCGGATCAGCTTCTGGCTGGAAGCGATGTTGTCGACGGTGGCCTTGAAGCCCTCCCACACCGACACCGTGCAGTTGGCCGCGGTCAGCCCGCCCTTGCGCATGTCCTCGAACAGCTCGCGGTTCCATTTGGCAATGATCAGGCCGTCGATGACGATGCTGTCGGCGTGAAGTTCGGCTGGGCTCATCAGGCTGTCCCCTTTTATTGAAGTTTGCAGGCGCCGAACCTTGTGCCGACGCTTTGGGGCCAGCATATGCCTGCGGCCCGAGGCGCCCCGATGCAAAAACGACAGGGGGTTTGCCGAAAGCGTCAATGGCCGACCTGGCAGGCTCTGGCGCGCCCCTCGGCAATGAGAGCGAGTCTCGACAACGCTGTTTCATGAACATTTTCTCGGGGAGCTATCGCCCGGGCCTGGGCTGAGCGAGAATCCAGCGCATCGTCAGCCTCTTCAGGAGAAACCCGATGAAATCAATGGCATGGCTGGTCTTGCTGGCAGTGGCTTTCGGCGCGCACGCCGCCGAAGAGGAGAGCACCCCCTGCGACAACGTCGAGACCGACCAGCAGGGCTATGCCTGCGCCGCCTACAACAAGCAGACCGCCGAACGCGAGCTGAAGGCGGCCTATGACGACCTCATGCAGCGCATTCGCGACCAGTACGCGGATGAAAGCGACAAGGCCGCGGCGCTGAGCGGCAAGCTGGAAGCCGCCGAGAAACTCTGGACGCAGCTGCGTGACGCCGACTGCAAGGTCGAGACCTGGGCCGAGAAACCCGGCAGCAAGGCGTTCGAGGCAGCGTGGGACACCTGCGTGGCGCAACGTAGCGATGAGCGGTCGGAGTACCTGCAGGGCATCGGCCAGCAATGACCTTTGGCCCGCGACGGGCCGCCAAGCGGCCCCCGGGAGTTCCCGCGCCGGGCGCTAGCGCCTGAAGTCAGGCCGCAGCTCCTGGCCATCGATGCTCAGCGTCTTGTAACGCGGCGCCACCAGTTTCACCGCCCCCTCGCGAATACCGTTGGCCAAGCTTTCGAGGTTTTCCATGTTGCCGCTCAGGCTGCCCACCTCGCGCCACTCCCGGTCTTCCCAGGTGAACACGAACAGCTGCGATGCATAGGTGTGCCGGGGGATCATCAGCACTTCGTCGTGCCCGTCGCCATCCAGGTCGACTGCCCACAGGTAGCAGCCCTTGCCACCGCACTGGCTTTGCGCAAGCGTCGCGTCGGCCAATGATTCGCTACTCGATTGCACCGGCCCGAGCCACTCGAACTTCGGGCCATGGTCTTCGGACACTGTCGGTTGACGCACCTGGGCCATCAGCACCAACAACTGCTGGCGGCGGCCCGCATCGAACAGTTCATCCGTCTGCAGCCGCTGCTCGAGCTGCTCGAAGGCTTCACGCCCCGGCTGGCCGAGGTCGCGATACAAGGTCTCGGCGTCGAACTCGGTGATCGGCGTGTACCCGTTGACCAGGCGCTGGACCTGGTTCCTCGCACTCAATGCCTGCGGATCGAGCAGCGGCGTGTAGAACACCACCACCAGCAGCGCACTGAGCAGGGCGATCCATGGATTGCTCAGGCGCAGGCTGTGCAGCCAGGCCTGGCGCGAAGCCAGCACCGACCAGACCGCCGCCAGGCCGTGCGCCAGCATCACGCCCACCAGCATCGACGCCATGATCCGTGACGGTGTAAGCCCGTATTGGTCGATACGCAGCCAGCTCGCATAGGCTGCCAGGCCCACCAGCACTGGCAGGCACAGCAGGCTGGCCTCCACCAGACGCTTGAGCGGCGCGGGGTAGACGCTACCTTGCCGGCCATCCTGGAACACGCCGTTGACCAGGAACAGGTTGATGCCCGCCAGTACCAGCAGAAGGGTGGTCGAATAGCCGGTGTTCCACACCGGTTGCAGGCCGGAGAATGGCAATGTCAGGGTGAACAGCACGGCGATCAGCGCGCTGAGCGGCAACAGGAAGCGGCACAGCGTCAGCAGGATGCCGCGCAGCAGGCCGATGATCTTCTCGTTTTCCCGGCCCATGCGCATGCCCAGCGAAAATACCACCGGCAGCACCAGCCAGAGAAACACCGGTGACTCCACCGCGTCCTTGACCTGCGGAATACCCAGCATGCTGAACAGCAGCGCGCACAACCACAGCAGTTGCCAGAACAGGCCAGTCAGCAGCTGTGCCAGGAACACGATGAACACGTTGTTCCAGGCATGCCGGAACAGGTCTTCGTAGCGCAGGCGCAGCCCTTCGCCGGTCGGCCAGGCGAGAATGAACGCGGTACCGATATAGGCCAGCACGACGGCGGCCAGGCACCAGGTCTGCTGCAGCCAGCCCATACGCCCGGTATCGAGGAGCCAGGCACTGATCCCGCTGAGCAGCACGGTCAGGCCCAGTACCAACCAGCCGGTGCCACGCTGCAGCACCGCGCTGCCAAGCAGTTGCAGGTTCACGCCCGCTACCGCCACCGCGACGCACAGGGCTACCGACAGGCTGAAACCCAGCAGCTGACCCTCCCCCTTCACGGTGGTGAGCCACACCACGCCCTGAATCAGGCCGATGACGACGTAGAACAATAAGGAGCGACTTGGCGCTGGCATTGCAAATCCTTTTGGCCAGAGGAGTAGAAGGCGCGCAAGTCTACCGAAACCGGCCCCCTCCACACCAAGGCCTTTACCTTGCGGGCTGGCGGCAGCCAATTATCACAACGCCATTCCCTCACGAGCGCGGCGGTGTAGAATCGGGCTATTCATCGCCAGACACCCCCGGCGGGTTTATGAGCTCTGGTCGAGCCTGCGGCGATCCCGCGCGGTCCTTCGACCCCCATCCGTGCCTGTGGCAACCGGCCTTCGGCGTATTAGGACAAGAGAAGCTCACTCCCTGTTTGGGTTTGCGGAAAAGCACTTTTCTCGCAAAGCCAGTGACCTGATTAAGCCGCCAGGAGCGCTCCATGCCTGATTATCGTTCCAAGACCTCCACCCATGGCCGCAACATGGCCGGCGCCCGTGCCCTGTGGCGCGCCACCGGGATGAAGGATGAAGACTTCAAGAAACCGATCATCGCCATCGCCAACTCGTTCACCCAGTTCGTCCCGGGGCACGTGCACCTGAAGGACCTGGGCCAGCTGGTTGCCCGCGAGATCGAACGCGCCGGTGGCGTGGCCAAGGAATTCAACACCATCGCCGTCGATGACGGCATCGCCATGGGCCACGACGGCATGCTGTACTCGCTGCCCAGCCGCGAGATCATCGCCGACGCCGTCGAATACATGGTCAACGCCCACTGTGCCGACGCCATCGTCTGCATCTCCAACTGCGACAAGATCACCCCCGGCATGCTGATGGCGGCCTTGCGCCTGAACATCCCGGTGATCTTCGTCTCCGGCGGCCCGATGGAAGCCGGCAAGACCAAACTGGCCAGCCACGGCCTGGACCTGGTCGACGCCATGGTCATCGCCGCCGACTCCTCGGCCAGCGACGAGAAAGTTGCCGAGTACGAGCGCAGCGCCTGCCCGACCTGTGGTTCGTGCTCCGGCATGTTCACCGCCAACTCGATGAACTGCCTGACCGAGGCCCTGGGCCTGGCCCTGCCGGGCAACGGCTCCACGCTGGCGACCCACTCTGACCGCGAGCAGCTGTTCCTTACCGCGGGCCGCACCATCGTCGAGCTGTGCAAACGCTACTACGGCGAGGGCGATGCGTCCGTGCTGCCGCGCAGCATCGCCAACTTCAAGGCGTTCGAGAACGCCATGATGCTCGACATCGCCATGGGCGGCTCGACCAACACCATCCTGCACCTGCTGGCCGCGGCCCAGGAAGGCGAGGTGGACTTCGACCTGCGCGACATCGATCGCCTGTCGCGCAAGGTGCCGCAGCTGTGCAAGGTGGCGCCGAACATCCAGAAGTACCACATGGAAGACGTGCATCGCGCCGGCGGCATCTTCAGCATTCTCGGCTCGCTGGCCCGTGGCGGCCTGCTGCACACCGACCTGCCGACCGTGCACAGCGCCAGCATGGAGGAAGCCATCGCCAAGTGGGACATCACCCAGACCGATGACGAAGCGGTGCACACCTTCTTCAAGGCAGGCCCGGCCGGTATCCCCACGCAAACCGCCTTCAGCCAGTCGACCCGCTGGGAAACCCTGGACGACGACCGCGAAAACGGCTGCATCCGCAGCTTCGAACACGCCTACTCGCAAGAGGGCGGCCTGGCCGTGCTATACGGCAACATTGCCCTGGACGGCTGCGTGGTGAAGACCGCCGGCGTGGATGAGTCGATCCACGTGTTCGAGGGCAACGCGAAGATCTTCGAGAGCCAGGACAGCGCGGTACGCGGCATCCTCGCCGACGAGGTGAAGGCCGGCGATATCGTCATCATCCGCTACGAAGGCCCGAAAGGCGGCCCGGGCATGCAGGAGATGCTCTACCCGACCTCGTACCTGAAGTCCAAGGGCCTGGGCAAGGCGTGCGCGCTGCTCACCGACGGCCGCTTCTCCGGCGGCACCTCGGGCCTGTCCATCGGCCATGCCTCGCCGGAAGCTGCCGCAGGCGGCGCCATTGGCCTGGTGCGCGATGGCGACAAGGTGCTGATCGACATCCCCAACCGGTCGATCAACCTGCTGGTCAGCGATGAAGAGCTGGCCGCGCGTCGTGTCGAACAGGACAAGAAAGGCTGGAAGCCGGCGGAAGTGCGCCCACGTAAAGTGACCACTGCGCTGAAGGCCTATGCCCTGCTGGCCACCAGCGCCGACAAGGGCGCGGTGCGCAACAAGGCAATGCTCGAAGGGCTGTGAGGCTCTGAAGGCAATAAGAACCGGCGCCTAGGGCGCCGGTTTTTTTATGCCTGAGGAGGCCTCATCGCCGGCAAGCCGGCTCCCACAATGTAATCGCAGACCTTGGCATTGTACCTGTGCGAGCTGGCTTCCCAGCGATTGGGCCGAAACACGTTATGCGTATTTCACTGAATCTGCTCCGGCGTCACGATCACCCAGTTCTTGTCCGCCGTCACCGGCAAGCCTTCCTTGGCCTGGGCCGCTGCATTCTTCGCGATCATGCCGTTGAGCTGATCCATGTACTTGGCCTTGCGGTTTATCCACAGGTGAATGCCGCCTTTGTTCACATCGACGCCGTGGAACTGCATGTAGCCGTCGCTCGTCGGAGTGTCGCCCCCCACCAGCACCGGCTTCTTCCACTCATCGATGTAAGTCAGGATCGCCGCCTGCTTGCCCGCCATCCAGGTAGCCGGCGTCCACAGGTACGGGGTCAGTTCCAGGCCTTCATTGGCCTTGGGATCGTACTGCCCGGCGCTGATCTGCTTGCGCGCCGTGGTCAGCTGGCCACTGGCGCGGTCCTTGAGCAGCAGGCTCACGCCGATCACGTTCTGCGGCTTGACGTTGTAGCCGTACCTGGGATCCGAGGCGACCATGCGTACCAGCTCTTCGGACGCCGCCGAGATCACATAGACCTCGATGCCGTTCTCCATCAGCTTGTTGTACAGCTCGGCCTGGCCCGTGAACACCTTCGGCGGCTGCACCTCGATACTCTTGACCTGGTCGCCCTCGAAGTAGGTGCTGGGGATCGGCTTGCCCGAGGCCATCAGCTCGTCGACCTGCTGCTTCAGTTCCTTGAGAGTGAAGCCAGAGAACACCTGGGCCACCCAGGGGTAGCAGACCATGTCGTCGAGTTCGCACAGGCGGTAGTAGTAACTGAACAGGCTTTCCTTATGCTCCGCTGTGTCCTTGAATGGGATCAGCTTGAGTGAGGGGTCAAGCGTGTCTCGGCTCAGCAGGCCCTTGTTCTCCATGAACGGCAGCAGTGCCTCTTCGAGGTCGAAGCGGTAGCTGGTGTTGTCCATGTCGAACACCGCGTAGTTACCCTTGTTGGCGTTGGCCTTGATCATTGCGTCGAGCTTTTGCGCGGCTTCGGCCGGCCAGTGCTTGAGCTCGGTGGCCGCCCAGCTGCTGGCGCTCAGCAACAGGGCAAGGCCGCCGGCAAGGATTCTCGGAGCTGACATCATGTGCGGTTCTCCCAAAGACGTGGCCGCTCAACCCTAGACCTGATTCATGACAGACAGGCATGCGCCACCGACCTCGAAGCAACCGCAAACGCCATGTGTATTGCCAAAAACGACCAGGCGTTATTCCATAAACGACTATGTAAATTCCTTTTAGGTATAAATTCGTTTGTTTTCAGGCTGTTAGCATTTCCGTTCGTAATCGCTCACAGAGGCGATGCCTCTTTTGCCTTTTTCCGGAGCTTCAATGAACCTGCCGCTGTCACTCAACCTGCTGGCGTTCCTGGCCCTGCTGCTGGGCCTGGCGCAAACCCGCCGCACCGACTGGAGCCTGGCCAAGAAGGTGCTGCTGGGCCTGGCCCTCGGCGTCGGCTTCGGCCTGGTGCTGCACACGATCTACGGCGCCGGGCACCCGGTGCTCAAGGCCACCCTCGGCTGGCTCGACCTGGTCGGCAATGGCTACGTCGGTTTGCTGCAGATGATCGTCATGCCGCTGATCTTCGCCTCGATCCTCAGCGCCGTGGCCCGCCTGCACAACGCCTCGGCGCTGGGCCGCATCAGTGTGCTGAGCATCGGCACCCTGCTGCTGACCACCGCGATCGCCGCGCTGCTCGGTATCGCCCTGACCAACCTGTTCGGCCTGAGCGCCGAAGGGCTGGTGGCCGGCGCCCAGGAAAGCGCCCGCCTGCAGGCCATCCACAGCGACTACGCGGGCAAGGTCGCCGACCTCAACATCCCGCAACTGCTGCTGTCGTTCATCCCGACCAACCCGGTCGGCGACCTGGCCCGGGCCAAGCCGACCTCGATCATCAGCGTGGTGATCTTCGCCGTGTTCCTGGGCCTCGCCGCTTTGCAGCTGCTCAAGGACGACAAGGACAAGGGCGAGCGCGCCCTGTCGGCCATCGACGTGCTGCAGGCCTGGGTCATGCGCCTGGTGCGCCTGGTGATGAAGCTCACCCCCTACGGTGTGCTGGCCTTGATGACCAAGGTGGTGGCCAGCTCCAACCTCGACGACATCCTCAAGCTGGGCAGCTTCGTGGTGGTGTCGTACATCGGCCTGGGCCTGATGTTCGTGGTCCACGGGGTGATCCTGGCGCTGACCGGTGTCAGCCCGCTGCGCTTCTTCCGTAAAGTCTGGCCGGTGCTGACCTTCGCCTTCACCAGCCGCTCCAGCGCCGCCAGCATCCCGCTGAACATCGAGGCGCAGACCCTGCGCCTGGGTGTGCCGCAGTCGATTGCCAGCTTCAGCGCGTCGTTCGGCGCCACCATCGGCCAAAACGGCTGCGCCGGCCTGTACCCGGCGATGCTGGCGGTGATGGTCGCCCCGGCGGTGGGCATCGACACCTTCGACCCGCTGTGGATCGCCACCCTGGTGGCCATCGTCACCCTCAGTTCGGCAGGCGTTGCCGGCGTCGGCGGCGGCGCGACCTTCGCCGCGCTGATCGTGCTGCCGGCCATGGGCCTGCCGGTGGAACTGGTGGCGCTGCTGATCTCGGTGGAACCGCTGATCGACATGGGCCGCACGGCGTTGAACGTGAATGGCTCGATGACGGCGGGCGTGGTTACCAGCCAGTTGCTCAAGCAGACCGACCAGCAGGTGCTGGCAGGGGATGAGCATGCACAACTGAGTCACTCCTGAAAGATTATCGGGGGCGCTTTGCGCCCCCGGCGATCCAGGCTCAGTACGTCGCGCGCAACTTGAGCGTCAGGTTGCGCGGCTCGCCATAGAAGTTCGAGCCCCAGGCACTGTCCACACGCTCGTAATACACACGGTCGAACAGGTTGTTGGCCGTGAGTGTCGCCGACAGGTGCTTGTTGAAGCGATAGCCCACCTGCGCCGTGGCGACGCTGTAGCCACCCTGCACGAAGTCCACGCTGTTGCGCGTGTAGTAGGTGGAGCTGACCACCCGCACGCCGCCTCCGACACTGAACCCCTCCAGCGGCCCATCGGCGAACGCATAGCGCGTCCACACATTGAAGTTGTGCTTGGGCGTGATGCTGATGCCCTGGTAGTCGGCCTGACGCCCTGATTCCAGACGGGTGAAGGCGTAGCCGGTGCTGACGCTCCAGTTGTCGGTCAGGTTGCCGGACAGCTCGGTTTCCCAACCCTGGCTGCGCACCTTGGCCTGGGCCTCGTAGAACGGCGTCTGGTCGATTTGCTGGGCGCGGTTCTCGTCGTAGATGCGGAACACCGCCACGCTGCCGTTCAGGCGGCCGTCGAAGAACTCCCGCTTCAGGCCCAACTCATACTGTTTGCCCTCGCGCGGCGCCACCGTGCTGTCGCCGCCGGCCATCTGCGTCTGCGGCTTGTACACCGTGGTGTAGCTGGCATAGGCCGACAGTTCGGGGGTGAGCTTGGCGACCAGCGCACCGTAGGGGATCACCTTGCGGCGAACACTGGTGTGCGGGTCGGAGAATTCGTTGAAGAACGGGTTGGCATTGTGGCCATCGCTGTCGAACCAGATCACCCGGCTACCGAGGATCACGTCCAGCCAGTCGTTGGCGCTGACCTTGGTGCGCGCATACAGTCCGTACTGGTTCGACTTGGACGAGTTGCCGTTGTCCATGGCGTAGTCGATCTTGGGGATGTCGATGCTGCCCGGGTCGAACACGTTGATGTCGAACCACTCCCGGCCACCGTAGCGAAAGTCCTTGTCCACATGCTGGTAGTCGGCGCCCACGGTAAGCTCATGGGTACGCCCGAACGCCTCGAACGGCCGCGTCACGAAGCTGTCCAGACCCAGGGCCTTGATATGGGTGTAGTAGTTGTAGGCCACCGCGGAACTGGCACCGGTCACCGGGTCCACGGCGCCGTCGGTCCAGGTGAAATTGCGCGTGGGTGCCTCGGCGTCGCGATAGGTCAGCGAGGTCTTGAACTGGCCACCATCGTCCAGCGCATGGTCGACCTCGAAGAAGCTTTCCCAGACCCGCTCGTCCAGTTCGTTCCACTTCGCGTCGACGTAGGTCGAGCGCTTGACGTCGAGCAGCTTGCCGCTGTCGTAGGCCGGCAGACCGAACGCGGGCACCGACTTGTTGCGCTGGTAGGCGCCGCCCAGGGTCAGGGTGGTGGCCGGCGACAGGTCGTACTCCAGGCGCCCGTACATCATCGGGCGCTCGTTCTGGGCGTAGTCGACAAAGGCCTGGTTGTTCTCGTAGGCGGTGACGAAACGCCCGCGCAGGCTGCCATCGCTGTTCAGCGGCCCGGTGACGTCAACCGTGGAGTGGTAGCGATCATAAGTGCCCGCCGACAGCTCACCAGACAGGGTAAACTTGCCCAAGGCGCGCTTGCGCACCAGGTTGATGGTGCCACCGGGCTCGCCCGCGCCCTGGTACAGGCCGGATGGCCCGCGCAGCACTTCGACACGGTCATACATGGCCAGGTCGAACGCCGTGGCCATGTCGCCTTGCCCGGTGGGCTGGGTGACGCCATCGACCTGCACCAGGTCGACCGGGAAGCCGCGCATGTAAACGTCATTGAGGTTGGAGCCGGTGTTGTAGCTCTTGATCGTGGTACCGGTCACCTGCCGCATGGCGTCCTGCAGGCTGTTCATGTTCTGGTCGTCCAGGCGCTGGCGGGTCATTACCGACACCGACTGCGGGATGTCCTTGAGCTTCTGCTCACCCTTGCCAAGGGTCAGCGATCCAGTGGTGTAGGAGCCGGTGCCTTCGGTGGTGGTGCCCAGCTGGCTGCTGTCGATCTTCACCGCGCCCAGTTGCATCGCGTCGTCGCCCCCGGCGCGCTGGCGCTCCAGGGTGACGCTGTCGTTGTCGATGTAGGCGGCATTCAGGCCAGTGCCCTGGAGCAGGCGGGCCAGTGCCTGGTCCTGTGGATAACTGCCACTCAGGCCCGGCGAGCGCAGGCCCTGGGTGAACTCACCGGGTACCAGCACCTGGATCCGGGTAACCGCACTGAAGGCCGCCAGGGCCGAGTCCAGCGACTGCGCCGGTATGTCGAAACGGTAGACCTGAGCCTGCGTGGCGGCCTGGGCCTGCAAGGGTCCGGCCAGCGCGGCGCTGCCAAGCGCGATGGCCAGGCCGAGCACGGCCCGAGTGGCGGTGGTTTTCATCAACGGGGCTCCCCGAAAGCGTCAAAGTGATCAACTGGCGCGGCACTGTCTGAGAGTGCTTATTATTTGCGCCTACGAGATCAAGGACGTCGGTGCGACGGGAATCCCCGAAAATATTTTCAATCAGCCTTCGCGCAGGATGCGCAGGTACGGTGTGTACTGGTCGGCACGCACGCCCAGGGTATGGGTCAAAGCCTTGAGCACGGCGTCCGGCTTGTCGATGTCGAACACGCCGGAGACCTTGCGCTGGCGCAGGCCGTCGCCCAGCACCAGGGTCTGTCCGGGCCAGTAGCGATTGAGTTCGGTCACCACCTCACCCAGCGGCTGCTGGCTGAATACCAGTTGCCGCTCGCGCCAGGCGAAGGCGCGGGCGGGCTCGAAGCCATGCACCGCACCCGGCCCGCCTGCCGCGTACTCCACGGCTTGCCCGGGCTCGAGGAACAACCCCTGGCCGGCGCCGGCGCGAACTTCGACCTTGCCCTGGGCCAGTTGCACACGGGTCTGCCCGCCCGTCTCGGCCACGCTGAAACGCGTACCGACTACCCGCACCCAGCCCTCACCGGCACGCACCACGAAAGGCCGGGCCATATCGCGGGTCACCTCGAACCAGGCCTCGCCGCGCAACAGCCGGACACGCCGCTCGGTGGCCCCCAGCTCGACCTGTAAGGCGCTGTCGGTGTTGAGCTGGATGCGCGAGCCATCCTCCAGCTGCAGGCTGCGCGTCTCGCCCGTGGCGGTGGCGTAATCGGCGCGCCAGCGGTCGAGCCAGGGCGTCTGGACGAGCAGCACACCCAGCAGCACCGCCGCCGCGGCAACACTTGCCACCTTGGGCCAGATCCGGCGTCGGGGGGAGTGCCAAGCCGCCTGCTGGTCTTCCCGCAGGCGCCTGGCCGGGCCCTGCAAAGCCCCCAACAGGTCGAGCACTTCCTCCCAGGCCTTGGCATGCGTCGCCCCCTGCGCGCGCCACACGGCGAACGCCTGGCGTTCGTCCAGGGTGACGTCATCGGCGTGCAGACGGTAATACCAGGCTGTGGCTTCGGCGAACAGGCGCTCGCTGTCGGACAGGTCGCTCATGGGATCGGTCGCACTCTCGGGATGACGGCTCATGGACGTTGCCCTCTCGCGTCACCGGCCAGCCGCGCCTGGATGAAGGCGCGGCAGTCGAGCAATGCCCGGCGCAGCTGGTACTCGACACTGCGGGGCGTGACGTTCATGCGCTCGGCGATCTCACGGTAGGTGCAACCGTCGACATGATAGAGCAGGAAGATGTGCCGGGTCGCCTCGGGCAGGGCCTGGATCGCCGCCTGCATCAGCGCCTGCTCCTGCTGCGCGGCCAACTGGTCGTCGGCGCCGGGGGCTTCGCTGGCCAGTTCGTCGCTGGGCTCGCCGCCATCCAGCCGCTCGCGGCGAATGGCCTGGCGCTGGTGATCGCGCACCAGGTTGCTGGCAATCGTGAAGAGGAAGGCCGGCAGGTTGTCGATCTGCTTGTCGGCAGGCAGCCGCGCCAGGCGCAGGAAGGACTCCTGGGTCAGGTCGGCGGCCACTTGGCTATTGCCGGTGCGCCGTGCGACGAACGCCTCCAGGGCCTTCTTGTGCTCGGTGAACAACCGGGCGATCTGCTTGTTCCACGAAGACACGGCACATCCTGGCTCTGGGTCTCAAGAGGAGCGAACGCTAGCAGAAGATGATATTTGTTCGCAATTGCAGTTATCGCGTATCAGCGGCCCCGAACACACTCAAGCCTTGTCCCAGACTTCGAAGTGATAGGCCGGCTTGTCCGCTTCGGACTGCGCGTCGCTCGAGGTCAACTGCCACTGCCCGTGGTCGAACTCCGGGAACCAGGCATCACCCTGCGGCGACAGCGCCACCCGGGTCAGGTACATCCGGCTCACCAGCCCTTTCTCCAACGCCTGCCCATACAGCTGCGCACCGCCGATCAGCATCAATTCCCCGACGCCCTGCTCCCGCGCCCACTGCTCGGCGCGCACCAGCGCCGCCTCCAGCGACGCGAACACCTCGGCGCCGGCCAGTTGCAGCCCGGGTTGACGGCTGACGACGATGTTCAGCCGCCCCGGCAATGGCCGGCCCAGCGAATCCCAGGTCTTGCGCCCCATGATGATCGGCTTGCCCAGGGTGGTGGCCTTGAAGTACTTGAAATCCCCCGGCAGGTGCCAGGGCATGGAGTTGTCGATGCCGATCACACGGTTCTCGGCGAGCGCCGCGATCAGGCTGAGGGGGAGTGATGTATTCATGCCGGCGAGGATAGCATCGGGCGCGTGGGTTATGCTTGCGGCCAGACCTGTGCAATGGAAGAGCTTGTGACTGCACCCACTCCACTCGACAAGCGCTGGCTCACCGAAGCGGTACGCCTGCGCGAGGAACACGCCGGGCCCCTGGAGGACCAGGAGGCCAACCGCCGCGCCCGCCAGCAGGGCGGCGACCTGGCCACGCGCATCGAGGCCCGCGCTCTGTGGCTGGCCGAGCGCGACGGCATGGACGCGGCGCTGCGCCACTGGAAGCAGGGCGCACGGCTGGCATTGCTGAGCTTGATGGTCCTGGCTCTGTTCAGTGGCGCCGGCCTGGGGCTGGCGGCCCTGGGCGACGGCCAGCGGCCGGTGAACGTGTTCTGGGCCCTGGGCAGCCTGCTCGGGCTGAATCTCGTGCTGCTGCTTGGCTGGGCCGTGGGTTTCTTCTTCGCCGGTGAGCATGGCGCGGCGCTGGGCCGCCTGTGGCTGTGGCTAAGCGAGCGTTTTGCCCGTGACGCCAAGGCCGCGCAACTGGCTCCCGCGCTGCTGGTGCTGTTGCAGCGCCAGCGCCTGAACCGCTGGCTGCTCGGCCTGCTGGTGCATGGCCTGTGGTCGCTGGCAATGCTCGCGGCGCTGGGCATGCTCCTGGCGCTGCTGGCGACGCGACGCTACGGCTTCGTCTGGGAAACCACGCTGCTTGCCGCCGAACCTTTCATCACGCTGACCCAGGCCCTTGGCGCCCTGCCCTCGCTGCTCGGTTTCGCCGTCCCCGACGAGGCGATGATTCGCGCCAGCGGCGACACCCTGCCTGCA
Source organism: Pseudomonas sp. 2848 (assembly GCF_003253945.1). Taxonomy (NCBI): domain Bacteria; kingdom Pseudomonadati; phylum Pseudomonadota; class Gammaproteobacteria; order Pseudomonadales; family Pseudomonadaceae; genus Pseudomonas; species Pseudomonas sp. 2848. Next base: position 169,654 of record NZ_QKZD01000006.1, on the reverse strand, counting down.
CTCGATCTGGCGCGCCAAGCCTGGGCCAGCTGGCTGCTCGGCGTGGTGCTGGTCTATGGCCTGCTGCCCCGCATGCTGCTGGCCGCGCTGTGCCTGTGGCGCTGGCGCCAGGGCCGCGAGCGCCTGGCGCTGGACCTCAATCTGCCAGGCTACGCGCAACTGCGCGAAGCCCTGATGCCGCGCAGCGAACGCCTCGGCGTGCAGGATGCAGCCCCCGACACCCTGCCCCGCTTCGAGGCCGGCCAACTGGAACGCGACGGTGGCGGTGCGCTGCTGGTCGGCCTGGAACTGGACGACCAGCGCCCCTGGCCACCCGCACTGCCCCGCTCGGTCACCCATGCGGGCGTGCTCGACAGCCGCGAATCGCGCAACAAGCTGCTCGAGCAACTCAGCCGTTTCCCCCCGGCGCGCCTGGCCATCGCTTGCGACCCGCGCCGCTCGCCCGACCGTGGCAGCCTGGCCTTGCTCGCTGAGCTGGCGCGCAACGCCGGCGCCACGCGTATCTGGCTGCTGCAGGCGCAGCCCGGCCAGGCCCTGGACGCGGCACGCCTGGGCGACTGGCACGAGGCCCTCGACCGCCTGGGCCTGCCCCATGCCGACACCTCGCCCCTGACCTGGCTGGAGCATGGCCATGACTGAGCCGCTGAAACTGGCCGTGGTCGGCCACACCAACGTCGGCAAGACCTCGCTGCTGCGCACCCTCACCCGCGACGTCGGCTTCGGCGAGGTCTCGCACCGCCCCAGCACCACCCGCCATGTCGAAGGCGCCCGCCTGTCGGTGGACGGCGAACCGTTGCTCGAGCTCTACGACACCCCCGGCCTGGAGGACGCCATTGCCCTGCTCGACTACCTGGAGCGCCTCGAACGCCCGGGCGAGCGCCTGGACGGCCCCGCTCGCCTTGAGCGTTTCCTCCAGGGCAGCGAGGCGCGCCAGCGTTTCGAGCAGGAAGCCAAGGTGCTGCGCCAGCTGCTGGCGAGCCATGCCGGTCTGTATGTGATCGACGCCCGCGAACCGGTGCTGGCCAAGTACCGCGACGAGCTTGAGGTGCTGGCCAGCTGCGGCAAACCGCTGTTGCCGGTGCTCAACTTCGTTGCCAGCAACCAGCACCGCGAGCCCGAATGGCGCGAGGCCTTGGCGCGCCTGGGCCTGCATGCGCTGGTGCGTTTCGACAGCGTGGCCCCGCCCGAGGATGGCGAGCGCCGCCTCTACGAAAGCCTGGCGCTGCTGCTGGAAGAGGCCCGCCCTGCCCTGCAACGGCTGATCGATGACCAGCAGGCCCAGCGCGAAGCCCGTCGCCACAGCGGCAAGCGTTTGGTCGCCGAGCTGCTGCTCGACTGCGCTGCCTGCCGGCGCAGCGTAGAGGCCGAGCCCGCCGCCGAGGCGCAGGCCATCGAAGCGCTACGCCAGGCGGTGCGTCAGCGCGAGCAACGCTGTGTCGAGGCGCTGCTCAAGCTGTATGCGTTCCGTCGCGAGGACGCCAATGCCGGCGACTTGCCGCTGCTCGATGGGCGCTGGGGCGACGACCTGTTCAATCCGGAGACCCTGAAGCTGCTCGGTGTGCGCCTGGGCAGCGGCGTGGCGGCGGGCGCGGCGGCAGGTGCCGGCGTCGACCTGCTGGTTGGCGGCCTGACCCTGGGCGCCGCCGCGCTTGCCGGGGCCATTGCTGGCGGCGCGCTGCAGACCGCGCGCAACTATGGCTCGCGCCTGATGGGCAAGCTCAAGGGCCAGCGCGAGCTGACGGTGGATGACGCCGTGCTGCGCCTGCTGGCGCTGCGTCAGCAACAGTTGATACTGGCCCTGGAGGCACGCGGGCACGCGGCGCAGGACAGCATCCGCCTCGCGGCGCCGGAGGACAAAGGCTGGCGCGAAGGCAAGCTGCCCGAGGCCTTGCGCAAGGCGCGGGCGCATCCACAGTGGTCGACGCTCAATCCCGGGGCACGGGTCAACCAGGCCGAGCGGCAGGAGCAACTGGAAGCCCTGGTGGCGGAACTGTAGCTCCGTGCGCGGCGCCAACCCGCGATGATGGCTAGGGCTTTGCCTTGCGCCTTTGCTCCCGGTACTGCGCCAGGAGAACGCGCATTTCTCTGTACCTGTTGCTATTGATCAACAGCAACGCTACCAGCGCTGCCAGCAGGCAGCTCGCGTAGATGAACATGTTGGGACGATATCCATAGGCCGGCAACGCGATCACCATGCTGGCCAGGCACATCCCGGCCACGAGCCAGGCCCCCCACGTCCGCCCTCGAACCACAGCGCCATGGCCCAACATGAAGACTGCCAACGTCAGGAGCAGACTCGAAGCAAAGGCGCCATCCTTCAGGCAGTTCCGGCAATACGTGCTCCACACCAGCGCAAATGTCCAGGACACGGCAATGATCGACGAGAAATAGGCGCCGATGAATACGCCGAAGTAACGCTTCAGAAAAGGCTTGAGCGTCATTGCGCTAGCGCCGCACCTTGCGCAGCTCCACCAACCGCCGCCGCATCTCTCGATGCCGCTGGCTGTTGAATACCAGCAGCGCGAGCAATGGCAGCGCCAGCAGGATTGCCAGCAACACGGCATTCACTCCACTACCGAGCAGGCTCAACGCCATCAGCAAGGCCACAGTCGGTACAGGGAGCACCACCCATACTGCCCATGTGAAGCCCCGGACCATCGCGAAATGCCCGGAACACAGCAGCAAGACCAGCACCGCGCTGGACATCATGGTGAACAAGGGGTTATCCGGGTGATTGCGCCAGTGACTGTCGATCCACAGAGTCGCTGACAACGCCGCCGACAGGAGGCAAATGAAAAACCCCAGCAAGAACGTCGGGAAGTAACCGCGCATGAAAGTCTGGAATTGCGCAGGCTTCATCATCACTCGATCTCTTCGTATAGCCCTACGGCTATGCTCTGCACCGTGGCACTCCCGGCCAACCCGAAGGTGGCGCCGAGCGAGTCGCGCATCAGGGTCTGCGTGGCGTGGCTTATCTCGGTCGGGGTGTAGCGCTTGGTCATGGTCCCTGCCGCCTGCTGCAACTTGATCTGCCTGGCCGTCAGGCTCGGGTGCTTGATCGACAGCAGCTCGTCGGTCAGCGCCTTGCGCTGCTGGCGGCTGAGGCTCTTGGACAACTCCAGCCAGCTGCGACCCGTGGCGGCCTTGTGTACTTGCAGGTACTTCAACGTGCTCAGGCCCGACGCGCCGACACCCAGCAACGAGACGCCATCGAGCACCATCGAGGCGGCCTGGTACCACTGGTTCTCATCGAGGGCATCGTTAGCCGCTGGGTTGGTCACTTCACGCACCGTGCGCATTACACCGATGCCGCACTGGATGCTGCTGGCGGTGGCGGCGGCGCCACCGACATAGGTCAGTACCAGGCTGGTACCACCGGAAAAGGGCGCGGCAATGGTGCCACTGAACACCACGAACCAGCCGATCACAGCGCCCGCACAGGAAAGGGTCGTGTTGACCGCCTCCTTGACCACCCGCGACTCGCGCGGATTGTGCTGCAACTGCTGGGTGTACTGGTCAGGTGTCTGGTACTTCTTGATCTCGCGCAGGATCACGCGCTTGGGGCGGATGCTGCAGATCGGCTGAAACTCACGCAGGGTGACAATGTTGTATTCGGCGTCGATGTAAACCACACCGGCACCGACGATACGCGGGTCGGCGTCGATGGCGGCGAACATCTGCGGCAGGTTGATCCGCGCCTGGATACGCTGACGGGCAAGAAACTGGGAGTTGTTGGCCAGGGAATTGACCAGAAGATCTGTCACGAATAGGTTTCCTTGCACAAAGCCTGGCCAAGTCGCATGACCTGCAGGCGTGGGCTTGCCCCGCGCCTACAGGTCATGCAAGCAGCCTCAACGGATCACACGTTCGGGCACGGCACCGGCGCCCAATCACCCATGTCCGGGTTGCGGCACATGGCGTTGACCTGGTCGGCGCCCGCCTTGGCCACCTGCTGGGCCTCGGCTTTCTTGCCGTTGGCGTTCTGCAGGGTCTTCTCGGTGGCCACCGCTTCCTGTGGCACCTTGGTGTTGGTCTTGGCCGGCTGGACCTTCTTCACATCCTTCTTCTTGCCGGTGGTCGCCACCTTCGGCGGCTCGGCCACGGCGACCACTTCGGTGCGCTGCACGCCCACCTGCTTGAGGTCCTGCTCGTAGGCCTGGGTGTAGTTGTTCAGGTTCTCACCCAAACGCCCGTTCACGGTGGTCAGCAGGTTGTTCGACTCCTGCAGGCCGGCGACGATCTCGGCCAGGCGCTTGCGGCCCTCGGTGTCGTTGATGCGGCCAGCCTTGCGGTTCTGGATCAGGCTGGCGAACTCGCGCTGGTAGCAGCTCTGCGACGACTTGGCGTAGGCCGTGGTGCGGTCCATGTCGGCCGCGCTCTTGTCGATGTCGGTGGCGTACGAGGCGATGCGCTGCTTGTCGTCGCTGATCTGTTTCTGGCGCTCGGTGTAGTAACCGGCCGCGCCGCCAACCAACGCGCCGCCAGCGGCACCGATGGCGGCATTGCGGCCGCGGTTTTCCTTGTCGACCAGGGCACCGGTGAGGGCACCGCCGACCGCGCCGAGCAGCGCGCCGGTGGCGACCGAGCGGGTCATGTCACCGTCGGTGGAGCGCAAGTGCTGCACCGGCTCGTAGCAGTTGGGGTAGTACTCGACCTTGGTCGTGGCGCCAACCTTGGACGCCGGCGAGCTGGCGCAACCGCTCAACAGCACGGTGCTGAAACCGGCTGCCAGCAGCAGTGCGGTACGGGCCTGGGATGCGGTGATCAGGGGTTTGCGGGTGAACATGGTCTGGTTTCTCTTCTTGGGTTTCTGGGTGACCGGGGGCTTCGTGCCACCCGGGAGTCCTTTCTATGGGAACTGTCCTTAGGGTCGCGGGGCGGCCGATGCCAGCAGCTCCTTGAGGATCGTCGCCGGATCGGCCCGCCGGTTCTGGCGGTACTCCCCGACGTGGCGGACGAACAGGGTGGCGCGGGTGACCAGGCTGTTGCCCAGCACCGGCTTGCGATTGAGCTCTTCCTTGACCCGCTGGAACTGCGCCTGGATCACCGCGTCGGTGTAGCGCGTGCCACTGGCCAGGTTGTCGATGTAGATCGCCACGGCGCCGTCGAGGGCGGCGCGGCCATTGGCGATGGCGGCGCCGTACATGCGCGCGCTGGTCTGGTCGCCGGCAGCCTCGGCCTTGGCCTGGGTGTTCTGCAGGTTGGTCAGGCGGATGTTGTAGTTGTTGACGGTCTCGGCCACCAGGGCGGCGGACTGGATCAGGTTGCCGGCCGCTTCCTCGCGCTGGCGGGCGATCAACGACACGTTGCGCTTGAGCTCTTCGTTGACCAGCCCCAGCTCGGCCTGCTGGCGCGGGTCGGTGGCGGCGGCGATGATGCTGTCCAGGCGCTTGGTCGGGTCCTGGGCGGCGTCGATGTCGTCGGTCAGGCCGGCCAGGCGCCCCTCCTTCTGCCACTGCTCGAACAGTTCCTGGTAGCGCGAGCGCGGCGCCGACAAGGCGCCGATGGCCACGCGGAAACCGGTGGTCTCGTTGCGTTGCTCGGTACCGTCGGCGCCGAACAGCGGATACTCGCGGCGCATGCCGGTGAACAAGGTGCCCTCGCCTTCGAGGTAGTTGCCGCCCTTGACCACGAAGCCGCCGTAGGCACCCTGCAGGCGCCCGGCGTTGACCAGCTGGAACGACTCCTGGACCATCTCGGCGGCGTTGCCGATCACGTCGAACAAGCCCAGCGGGTTAGGCTGTTTGCTGCCGATCGGCATCAGCCGCGCCGCCTGCCCGGTGCCACCGGCGACCTGGTTGAATACCGCGAAGTCAGCCAGCGGCCCCTCGCTGTCGGCGCCTTCGACCTTGCGCGGGAACAACCGCCCTTCCAGCTCCTGGCGGCTGACCGCCGAACCGCCACGGGCGGCAAACTCCCATTCCACCTCGGTGGGCAGGCGCACGAAGCCCACGCCACCATCCTCGGCCTTGCTGCCTCGGCCGCTGACCGGCAGCAGGTCGCGGTGGTGCTTCATCAGCCAGGCGCTGTAGACGGCGGCGAAGCGTTCGGCCTCGAAGCGCGACAGTTTTACCTTGGGCAGGCGCCCCGCCGCGTCGTTGTTCGCCTCGCAGGCCGGTGCCGCGTCGCCGCCGGCCAGCGACGGCGCCTGGGCCATCACCTGGGCGTATTGGCGGGCGGTCACTTCGTACTTGCCGATGAAGTACATCATCGGCGTGAGCGGGCTGCCTTTCTCGACCTTGGGCAGGCTCGGGCCGACGGCCTTCTGCCACTGTGGCGCCAGGTCCTGCAGGCTGAACTGGCCGTTGATGAAGTCGCGCCGGTAACCGGAGATGAACGACTGCTTGTAGCCGGCCTCGCCTTCGCTGAACGGGTAGCCGAGGTTGACCTCGCGGTCGTCGAGGCTGCCCTGGGCCAGCACATAGACACTGCGCAGCACCAGCTCACCGCCACAGGGCAGCGGCAGGCTGACATCGCCCGGCAACGGTTTGGGGTTGTCGAACTTGCTTTCAGTCCCCGGCTGCGCCTGGGCAACTGGCTTGGCCTTGTCGTCGCCATCGGCCGGGGAACAGGCGCCCAGGCTCAAAGCGGTCAGGAGCAGGGCGGCAGCCCCGAGGCGGCGATCAGACATCACGTATTCCTTGGCAAGCCTCGATGCGCGCCACCCGCCAGCCGCCCAGGGCGGCGGCGGCGGTGCTGGCCAGCAGCACGGCACACAACGCAACGAGGTAGTGCATGGGCAGCAGGTGGCTGGCGAACTCGCCGGGCACCTGCATGAAAAGTCGGTTCAGGCCGTGTTCGGCGAGCAGGTACAACAGCCCTGCCACGGCGGCGGCCAGCAGCCCGCTGTAGAGTGCCTGGAGCACCACGAACAACAGCAGCGCAGCAGTGCCGAAGCCCAGCAGACGCAGCACTGCCAGTTCACGCTGCTTGCGCTCGACCGCCGCCACTGCGCCTGCGGCGATGGCCGCTACGGCGCCGGCCACAGCCAGGCTGGCGATGATCCAGAACACCAGGTCAAGATTGCGGCTGAGCGATTGCACCTGGGCGATCTGCGCGGCCTGGGTCGAGACCAGCAGCTTGCGTTCGGCGAAAAACTGGCGCAGCGGCTCGACATCGCTCAGTTCGCGGGCATACAGGCGGAAGGCCGGGTACACCCGCTGTGCCCCGCTGCCTTGCGCCTCCCCCTGCCAGCCCAGCGCAGCCACGGCGCGGCCATCGCGGTAATCCTCGACGGCTTCGAGCAGTTGCAGCGAGGCAAACAGGCCATCGCGCTCGAACGCCGCCAAGGGCAGCACGCTGCTGACCTGCAGGCTTGTGCGTCGCCATTGCATCTGCCCGGCCTGCTGGCGACTGAAGCTGGCCTGCAGTTCGTCCCCGGCCTTGGCACCGAGTTTTTCCGCAGCGGTAAAGCTCAGCACCACCTGTTGCAGGCCGTCCGGGGGAGAGACCTGCGCCAGCAAGGGATCGCCCTCGGCAGTGGGCAGCATCTCGACCGTCAGGCCACGTCCATGAACCGGCAGCAACAGCTCGGCGGTGGCAGCGATCTGCCGGGTCCGCGGGATGGCGAAGGCCACTCGTGGGTGCTGGGCCAGCTCCGCGATGAATTCGGCACGCAAGCGCCCACCGCCCAGCGGGATGATCTCGCGCACACCAGGATCGCGCTGCAGACGCTCGGTCAGGCTGCCGACCAGGCCGAACTTGAGGCCGAACAGCACCAGCAGCGGCGCGATCACCGCCACCAGCGCGAGCACGGCGCACGCCGACAGCCGCGCATCGTTGCGGTAGTCCTGCCAGGCCAGCCCGGCGATCAGCAGCGGGCGCATCAGGCCGCCCGCTCCAGGCACGCCGTGACGCCGCCATCGGCTTCGCGCCGGCAGGCCATGCGCAGCACTGTCAACCCGGCGTGGCGGGCCAGGGCCTCGTCGTGGGTGGCGACCACACAGGTCACCTGCCGCGCTTCGGCCTCGCACAGCAACAGCTGCATCACCCGCTCGGCGTTGACCGGGTCGAGCGAGGCGGTCGGTTCATCAGCCAGAAGCAGCGTCGGGGCATGGGCCAGGGCACGGGCACAGCTGACCCGCTGGCGCTGGCCGAGAGACAGGGTGGCGGGTTTCTTACCCAGCTGGTCGTGTACATCCAGCGCCTCGGCCAGGCGCTCGACACTGCCGTCATCGCCGAGCCCCAGCAACTGGCGCGGCAGAGAGATATTGCCGCGCACATCGAGAAAACCCAGCAGCCCACCCGCCTGCAGCACGTAGCCGAGGTGGCGGCTGCGCCAGTTGGCCAAACGGTCGAGCTGCCGGCCGCGCCACAGCCCGGCGACATCCTCGCCGCCGAGGACGAAGCCCTCTGCCGCATCCGGCGCCAGCACCAGCGCCAGAAGGTCGAGCAAGGTGCTCTTGCCGCAGCCGCTGGGGCCGACCAGCGCCACCCGCTCGCCCACCGCCAGGTGCAGCCGGTCGATCTGCAGGCTGTAGCGCTGGGCACCCTGCCCGCGTGTCTTGCGCACTCCGTCCAGGCGGATCATCACGGCAGCGTCGACAGCGGGACACGGTACAGGGCGTCGCCCGGTTCGGCCTTGCCGAAGCGCACCCAGTTGGCCATGTCGTTGTGGAAGGTCTCGTACAGGCGGATCTTCGAGTCCAGTTCGTCGATGAAGTCTTCCTGCTCGGCCACCGACAGCGACAGCCACAGGTCCTGGGTCATGCTCAGGGACTTGCTGCGGTACGGCAGGCCGTCGAGGTATTCGCCGAGCACACCGCCCTGGGCCAGGTTGGCGCCCTTGCGCAACGCGCCGGGGTCGCGGCTCATGTAGGCACTGGCGCTGGCGATCTCGTTGAAGAAGTCGCCTGGCGAGCTGCGGGTCTTGCGCGCGGCATCGACGATCAGCTTGAGCGACTGCTGCAAGTCGTTGAGCTGCAGCTTGGTCAGCATCACGCACACCTGCAGGGTCGGCAGCATCGGGTTGGTCAGGTCGCGGTCGGCGGTCCAGGCGCTGACCAGTTGCGGCGCCTGGCTGGCGCCGTGGCGGCCAAGGAAGTCCATGTGCATGGCGTAGCCGATGGCCTGCGACTTGGCCGCCAGGCTCGAGGCCGAGGTCAGCAGCGGCACGGGTTGCGGTTGCTGGTTGCGCACCTGGTGCACCAGGTCGGCAAAGGTCGAGCCGATCTCGCGCACGCGGTCGCCGAAGGCACCGACTTCACCGCCCGGCACGCTGACGTAGAGGTCGCCGATCTGCGGGTTGCTGTCGGCGGTGAGCACACGGTACTGGGTCTCGGCCGCGCCGTGGTTCTTGAGCCCGGCGGGGGTGCGCAGGTGCAGGGCGTAGATCTTGATCTGCTTGCTCAGGGCGGCCTGGCGCACTTCGGCTTCGTTCATCTGGGTGCTGCTGAACGGGTCGTTCTTGCGCAGCGCGCCGGCATCGCTGACCAGCAGGATCAGGCGCCCGCCGTAGCCGGACCAGTCCATGCCCTCGACCGCCTGCATCACGCCGGCGAAGGCGTCCTCGTTGAACGAGTGGCTGGAGACGCTGGTGGCCTTGACCTGCGAGGCGGCCTTGAGGAAACGCGCCGGATCGCGGCCCTGCTCGAGGCTGACCAGGGTCTTGCTCAGGTACTCCAGGCCCGGGGTACGCTTGACACTGTTGCGAAAGCCGACCAAGCCGAAGCTGACGCTGTCCAGCTCGCCACGGGCCGCCAGTTGCTGCTGCAGCTCGCTGACCACCTGGCGCACCCGATCGATGTACGGCTGCATGGACACCGAAGTGTCCACCACCAGGACGATGCCGGTACGGAAGCTGTTGTCGCCGACCGCCGCGACGCCGGCCGCCTTGGGCGCGCTGTCGCGGGCGCTGGCACCGGGGTCGATGGAGGCGATGTTGAGCAATTGCACCGGCTGGCCGCCGGCGTCGAAGCTTTCGCGGTAGTCGAAGATCGGCATCAGGTAGAACTGGTTCTGCGGCACGGCGCTGGCCGCCGGTTCCAGGGCCATGACCTGGGGCACCTGGTCGGGGTTGTTCTGCGCCTTGAGCAGGCTGTCGCGGGCTTGGGCGGTGTCGTCGAGCAGATGCTGCACATCGTCCACCTGGCGCATGAACATCACCGGCGAGCGCCCCGAGCGTTCGGTGAACTTGAGCACCAGGCTCTGTTTCCAGTCGCTGGTCTGCGCCGCCGGCAGCCAACCCTCGCGCTGGCCGTCGCTGGCGGCGCCGACCTGGACCCAGGCCTGGCCGCCGACGTCCTTGCGCTGGTAGACATAGAGCACGGAGAAAGCTGGCAGTGCCTCGCCCGCGACATCGCCAGGCTGAGCCACCAGCTGGGCGTTGGGCTTGGTCAGCACACGCTGGAACAGGGTCTTCTTGCCGGGCATCAGCAGTGGACGGCCGTCGTCCGAGGCGGCCACCGGCGTGACTTTGGGTTCGGTGGGGGCCACGCTGTCGGCGGGCGCCTGCACCACCGGCGCTTCAGGCGCGGGCGCGTCACTGCCGCCGAGCAACCAGAAGAACGCGCCCCCCAGACCCAGCGCCGCCGCTATCGCCACCGCCAGCACGGCCTTGGCCGGCTTGTTCGAGGCAGGCTTCACAGCGGGCGCTGGCTTGGGTTCGGACCGCCGGGCAGGCTCGGCCACAGGGCGGGCCTGCGGAATGTCGATGGACACCGGTTGCGGGGTGGCTGGTGGCGGGATCGGCAGCGGACGGACCAGGGTGCTGTCGTTTTCCTCGACCGGCGCCTGGACCGTCAGGCGATCCAGCGCGGCCAGCAACGCCGCCGCGTCGGCGAAGCGCTCGTTGGGATCCTTGGCCAGCAGACCGCGCAGGATGTCCTGGTAGCGGCCATGTTCGATGGGCAGTTCCGGCAGCGGCTCGGTCAGGTGCGCCAGCGCCGTGGACAGCGCATCGGTGCCATTGTACGGCAGCTTGCCGACGAGGATTTCGTACAGCACCACACCCAGTGCATACAGGTCGGCGCGCCCGTCGATGTCCATGCCGCGTGCCTGTTCCGGGCTCATGTAGCTCGGCGTGCCGACGGCGAAACCGGCCTGGGTGAACTGGGTGCGGTCATCCAGCGACTTGGCGATGCCGAAGTCCGATAGCACCGCGGTGCCATCGGCGCGGAACAGGATGTTGGCGGGCTTGACGTCGCGGTGCACCAGGCCCTGGGCGTGGGCATAACCCAACGCCTGGGCGATCTGGCGCACGTAGACGAGGCCCTGCTCGGGCGTCAGCCCCTCGGCTATCCGCTCCTTCAGCGTGCCGCTGGGCAGGTACTCCATGGCCATGTAGTACAACTCGCCGACATTGCCGATGTCATGGATGGTGGCGATGTTCGGGTGCGCCAGCCGCGCCAGGGTGCGACCCTCGCGCAGGAAGCGCTCGCAGAAGGTCGGGTCGGCGGCCAGGCTCGCCGCCATGATCTTCAGCGCCACCTTGCGCTCCAGGGAGCGCTGGGTGGCGAGGTACACGCTGGCCATGGCGCCTTGGCCAAGCTCGCTGTCGATGTCGAATCCGGGAATCTGCATGTCCATGGGGGTCTTCAGCTGGCCTTCACGACGACGGCGGTGATGTTGTCGGGGGCGCCGCGGGTCAGCCCCAGGTGTACGAGGCTGCGCACCACCTCATAAGGATCGGCGTGGCCGAGCACCTCGGCGATCTCGTGGTCTTCGGCGGTCTTGTTCAGGCCGTCGCTGCACAGCAGGTAGGTGTCGCCGGGCTGCACCTGCAAGGCGACGGCCTGCAGCTCGAGGTGGTCCTCGACGCCGATGGCGCGGGTGACGATGTTGCCGCGAGGATGCACACGGGCTTCGGCTTCGTTGAGCAGGCCGCTGTCCTGCAGCTCCTGGACATAGCTATGGTCGTGGCTCAGGCGCTCGATGCGGCCGTCGCGCAGGCGGTACAGGCGGCTGTCGCCGGCCCACAGGCCAATCGCCTGGTCGCCACGCGCCGCCAGCACCACCACCGTGCTGCCCATCATCGCCACGCCACGGCGCGCGGTTTCCTCGCGCACGATGCCGTTGACCCAGGCCAGGCCGTCGCGCACCTCGCCGCTGAAGTCGTCGAGCGAGTCGAGCATCGGCAAGCTGCGCAGGCTGTCCATGGCCAGGCTGCTGACATAATCGCCCGCCGCATGTCCGCCCATGCCGTCGGCCACCGCCCACAGGCCTGCCCAGGTCAACTCCAGGCAGGCGTCCTCGTTGATCTTGCGCACCATGCCGACATGGCTGTAGCTGGCCGCTGTGTACTGCATGCCGGTCATCCGATCCGCGCCTCGCTACCCAATAGAAAACCGGCGAAATCCTCGCTGCGCGGCAAGCCCGCGCAGCGCATCAACCCCGGGGCGATCCGTTCGGAACCCTTGCCCCACCAAAGGCTCATGCCTTCGCAGGCGCATTCGGCCAAGGCCAGTGCGCGCCCCTGCGGCGTGGTCGCATCCAACCGCTGCAGCCCGCCCACCGTCGCACGCGGCTCTTGCACAAGTGGCCTCGCGCCGCGAAATGGCTGCAAGGCAGCCTCGAAATCCTCAAAGGCAGCGCCTGGCTCAAGCGTCGCCAGCAAGGTCTCCTCGACCACCTCGAACCATTCCTCGGCCCCGGCCACCAAAGGCGCCAGCGGCTCCCCCGGCTCCAGCACCTGGGCCACGGTCAGCGGGAAGTACCGCCCCACCCGGTCGATGCTCGGCATCAGCACCCCGACCACCCCCTCGGGCCCGCAAAGCCCCGGCGCCAGGGCGAAACGCCACAAGGGGCTCACCAGATAGGCCTCGAGCCAGCGCTCGCCCAGGGCCTGCTGGCTCGCCTGGATCCCCGCCGCCAGCCACTGGTCCCAGGGCTGGATGAAACCGTGCGGCAGGCCGCGGCTGACAAAGTCGCCGCGGCAGGCCAGCTTTCCGTAGAAACCCACGTCGTTCACAGATGCTCCGGCAGGCTGAAACCGCTGAGCACTCGGCTGCGGAACGGGTTGAAGGCGCTGCTGGCACGCAGCTCGTAGGACACGCTGGCGCCGTCGACGCGCAGGCGCAGGTTGAAGCGCTCCGGCGAGCCGCCGGCCACCAGGTCGGACTGGTCAAGCAGGCGGAACCAGGCCCACGGCCCTTCCACGGTCAGCCCCGAACGGCCGGAGGCCGAGGGCGGCGAGATCGACAGGCGCACCACGCCGATGCTGTTGGGGTTCGGCCACTGCAACGCCACCGGCCGGCTCGGGCCGTGGTCGTAGCTCACCTGCTGGCCGTCGAGGTCCAGCAGGAACTGGGTGATGGTCGCGTCCATCGCCACCGGCTTGAGCTCGAAGCGCACCCCCGGCTGCACGCCGTTGCTGTTGCGGAAGAACGCGTCGCGGATGCTCGCCGCGCGCTGGAAGGTGTACAGCACGTTGCTGTTGATTCCCAGCTTCTGCGCCGCGCCGGGCTGCCAGCTCCAGGGCGTGCTCGACGTGTTGACGTAGGGTTGCAGGTACTTGCGGAAGTAGTTGTCCATGACCCCGCCGACGCCGAAGAACAGGCCGAAGTCTTCCAGGGTCGCATCCCGCGAACTGCCGGCCACCAACGGGTAGCGGCCGCTGAGGGACTGACGGTAGACATTGACCACTTCGCTGGTCCAGGCGGCGTTGAGCTGGTTGCGCACCCCACCCATGACCAGGTTGTGGGTCGAGCCAAGCACCGAGCTCACCAGGTTCTGCACCACCTTCGGCTGACGCGCGGCCCCCAGGGCAACACGCTGCGCCGCGGCCTGGGCCTGGTTCTTGGCCTCGCCCAGCAGCGCGTCGCCGCTGGCGCCGACCATGGCGCTGACCTGCACGTACAGGGCGTTGAGGTCGGTAAGCAGGCCATCGATGGCCGCAGGCTGGCCTTCGCCGGTTTCCACCAGGCCGGCCAGCTCGGCGAAGTGCGCGGTGACCGGGTCCACCTCACGGGCGGCCGGGTTGTCGCTGGGCAGCGGCGCATCGCCGAGCAGGCCGCCCAAGCGTTGGCGCAGTTGATCGACACCGGCCTGCTCGGCTTTGGCCTGGACCTTGTCGAGGGTGGTCGGCTGAGCCAGGTTGGTCTCCTTGGCGACCGCCTGCAGCAGCTTCTTCATCGGCGATGTCGGCCCGGACAGCACCCGCAGCACATCGGCGGCCTGGCCGACACTGGTGATCGGCACGAAGTCCAGGTCGGCCAGCAAGGCATCCCAATGGCGGATGTAGTCCTGGTAGTACAGCTGCAGCACATCGTCGGCCAGGCGCTTGGCATCGGCCGACTCGCTGGCCTCGCGGCCCAGCACCCAGCGCTCCTCGGCCAAGGTCTCGCTGTGGGCCAGGCTGGCGGCGAGGAAGGCCTTGCGGTAACCCTCGACGGTGAAGATACCCGGCAGCGGCTCGCTCAATGGCTTGCCGTCCTTGAAGCGGAACACCAGCGCGGCGTCACGCCCGGCGGCATCGCTGACCCGGAAGTCGCTGACCCCGGCGGGCAGCTTCTGGCGCTTGACCCGGTCGTAGACCCGTTGGGCCACCGGCAGTTGCTGCAGCTGGCGACGGGTGTCGTCGATCAGGCGCTGGTCCAGGCGGGCGTTCGGCGGACGCTTGTCGAACAGCGCCGCCAGGTGCTGCTCCAGGGCCTGGCGCAGGTCCGGCGCCAGGTCGCGCGGCAGGCTGCGCTCCCAGTCCAGGGTGACCCAGGCCTTGATGAACTCGGCATCGTAGTGTTCGCCGTCGGCCAGCATCAGGTAGGCCTTGAGCCCCTCGTAGAGGTAGTCCGACGGACCACCGGCGTACAGCTGCTCCTCGATACGGGTGACCAGGCGCGGGGCGAAGATGGCGATCAGCAGCTTGCGGTAGACGCTGTCCGACTCGCCTTCGAGCATGTCGCCCTGGTACAACCCCAGGCCCTCGGCCCAGCCGGGCGGATCTTCGGCCAGGCGGCGCACGCCATTGAGCAGCGGCAGCACCTCGACCACGTTGCGCTGCGCCGGGCTCAGCTCCTGCACGCTCTTGCCCAGTGGTTTGAGGCGGCTGTCGACCTCGGCGATGTATTGCTGGTTGGCACGATAGCTCAGGGTCCACAGGGTACCGACCACCAGCACCAGGGCCACGCTCAGGGCCAGGGCGCCACGGGCGATCCACTTGCGCCGCTGCTCGACCTTCGGGTTGCTGCCGACCAGGCCGCGCTCGGCGAAGGCCACGGCGCTGAACAGCTTCTCGATGAAGTAGCTGCGCCCGGTGCCGTTCTGTCGCGCCAGGTGGGCACGGTCCAGGCCCATGCTCTGGGCCATGCTGCCGATCAGGCGGTCGATGGGGCTGCCTTCCTGGGTACCGCTGGTGAAGTACACACCGCGCAGCAGGGCGCGCTCTTCGAAGGCGTTGGGTTTGAAGATGCCGTCGAGGAAGGTTTTCAGGTTGCCGCGCAAGGCGGCGAACTGCTGGACGAAGCCGTAGACCAGGTCGCGCCGCGCCGGATCGCGCTCCTGCTGCAGGCGCTCGACCAGGCGTTGGTTCAGGCGCTGCTCCAGCAAGGCGAACTCGCCGCCGAACAGCGCCAGCGCCCCGTCGCCTTGCTGGCCATCGTCGAGCGGGAAGGTCATGCCCCACACCTGGGCGCGCTCCTCCTTGCTCAGGGTGTCGAAGAACTCCATGAACCCGGGCACCAGGTCGAGCTTGGTCAGCATCAGGTAGATCGGGAAGCGCACCCCCAGCTGGCTGTACAGTTCCTGGATGCGGGTACGGATCGCCGCCGCGTGCGCGGCACGCTCGGCGTCACTGCCCAGCAGCAGGTCGGACAGGCTGATGGCGATGAACGCGCCGTCGATGGGGCGGCGTGAGCGTTGGCTCTTGAGCAGGTCGAGGAAGCCCAACCAGGCCGCCTTGTCCACCTGGGCATGGCTGTCCTGGGTGGTGTAGCGGCCGGCGGTGTCCAGCAGCACGGCCTGGTCGGTGAACCACCAGTCGCAGTTGCGCGTCCCGCCAACACCACGGATGGCGCCTTCGCCCAGCTGCGCCGCCAGCGGGAAGTGCAGGCCGGAATTGACCAACGCAGTGGTCTTGCCCGAGCCGGGCGGGCCGATGATCACGTACCACGGCAGTTCATACAGGTTGCGTCGCTCGTCGCCGCCCAGGCGTGCCCTCTTCAGCAGCACCAGGGCTTCGTCCATGCGTTGGCGCAGGGTCGCCAACTCTTCGGCGGTGGCCACGCTGGCGGGGTCCGGCGCGGTCTCTGCGGCCAGGCTCTGCATGACCTTGGCCGCCTGACGGCGGGCCTGGACGATGCGCCACACGCGGTAGGCGATCCACACCGTGAACAAAAGGCCGATCAGCACCAGGCGCGGGGCGGCCGGCACCAGCATGTCCAGCAACGGGCCGAGGAACCAGATGATCAGGCTCAGGGCCAGCAGGCCCAGCAGCGGAATCACCCAGCGAATGACAAAACTGAAAAACGCCTTCACTCGACGCCCTCCGCCAGAACGGTGATTTCAACCCGGCGATTCTTCGCCCGGCCTTGCGCGCTGTCGTTCGACGCCAGCGGTTCGGTGTCGCTCAGGCCCTGCGCGGTGAAGCGCTCGGGCTGGCCGGTGCGGGCGGCGAGGATATTCTTCACCTCTTCGGCGCGGGCCTGGGACAACGCCCAGTTGGACGGGAAGCGCAGCGTGGCGATGCGCTGGTTGTCGCTGTGGCCGGTGACTTTCACGTTGCCTTTCACTTTCGCCACGGCTTCGGCGATGCGCAGCATCAACGGCTCGAAGTCACCCTTGATGCTGGCGCTGGCCGAGGCGAACAGTTCGTCGCCACGGATGGTCACCACCGAACGGTCCACCGCGTCCTGCACGGCGACCCGCCCGGCCTTGATGTCTTCGGCAAGGAAACCGGCCAGGCGCGGACGCTCCACGGGCTTGGGCTGCACCACCGGACGATCCATGGCCTGCACCGGGATCTCGCCCAGGGCATGAATGCCGCGGAACACCGGCTCGGCGTCGGCCGCCAGCTTCAGGCGCAGGCCGAACAGCACCAGCAGCAACAACGCCAGGGCCACTGCCAGGCCGACCCAGGGCGGCACGAACTGCGCCAGGCGATCGCGGGCCACGGTGACACCGCGCCAGTGCGGTGACAGCTCGCGCTCGAACTCGCCACGGGCGCTGCGGATAGTCGCGGCGGTGCGCTCGCGCAAGGCTTCGAGCTGGGCGCGGCCACCGTTCATCACCCGGTAACGGCCTTCGAAGCCGAGGCTGGTGCACAGGTACAGCAACTCCAGCAGATGCAGGCGTTCACGCGGGCTCTGCAGGCAATGCTCCATCAGCTGGAACACCTTCTCGCCGCCCCAGGCCTCGTTGTGCACGGTGATCAGCAGGCTCTGCTTGCCCCAGTCACTGGCGCTGCCCCAGGGCGTGCTCAGTACCGCCTCGTCGAGCGCGGTGCACAAGGCATAGCGCGCCAGCAGCACCTCGTTGCGCGGCACCCCGGCGGCCTCGGCGCGCTCTTCGAACTGGCGCAGGTAGGCCAGCAGTTGCGCACGCAGGCTGGCCGGGGCCGGATGGGCGATGGTGTTGCGCAGGCGCGTGAGCAGCGCCAGCAATGGACCGGCCGCTTGCTCCAGCGGGTTCAGGCCCGCCGCCTGCCCAGGCGCCAGTGGTTCGGCCGGCACGTTCAGGGGTGGCGGCGGCGCAGCTTGCGCAGGCCCCGGCGCGGCCGGTTGCGGGCCACGGCCACCGGGGCGCGGCATGAACTGGGTGCGGTCGTTGGCGAGCGGATCGTCCGATTGCATCGCGGCTTATCCTCGAATGGCCCAGAAGGCCAGGTTCAGGCCGGGGAACTCGCCGGCGACGTAGAAGGCAAAACCACCGGAATGCTGCAGCTGCTTCCAGTGTTCGCTGCCCCGGTCGAGCTCGAAGTAGGTGGAACCGGCATGGAACGGAATCTGACGTGGCGCCACCGGCAGCGGCAGCAGGCCGATGCCCGGCAGTTGCAGGTTGACCAGGTCGCGGATGTGCTCCACCGCGCCGATCTTGCTCTGTTGGCCAAAGCGGCTGCGCAGGGTTTCGCTGGGCACGTCGGCGCGCACCACCAGGATGAAGCTGGCGCTGTCGAGCAGGCTGCGGTCGGCGAGCATGCCGACGTGGATGCCGTAGGCCTTCTCGACCAGTGGGATGGCCACGGCCTTGCTGTCGATCAGCATCGACAGCGCCTCGCGCAGCGCGGCCATTACCGGGGCAAAGGTCGCCGCCAGGTCGTCGTGCTGGTACACCGGGTAGCTGTCCGGACGGCGGCCATCGCGGGTGAAGGTGGCGAACTCGCCGGCCAAAGCCACCAGCTCGCTGTACAGCCGCTCGGGGTGCAGCGGCGTCAGCTGGTTGAGGTGCTCGACCAGTGGCTGGGCGCGGTTGACCAATTGCAGCAGCATGAAGTCGGCGATCTCCGAGGCGCCGCCATTGGCCGAGGCGACCACGCGCCCGGCCAGGGCTTCGCCGCGCTGGTGCAGCAAGCCCAGCAGCTCACCACGAAAGCCTGAGAGCGGGTTGCTGGCGGCCACGTCAAGCAGTGGCGGGATGTAGCTGTCATCCAGCACCAGTGCGCGATCGGCACGTTTCTCGCGGATACGCACCACGCCCAGCGCGGCATAGTCGCTCAAGCCATCTTCGGCGCGCAGCAGGCGCAATGCACGGCTGCCCAGGGCAAGCGGCGCGCGGTTCTCGAACGGGGCGTTGTCGTCGCGCACTTCGCTGACACGGCTGACGTAGCGCGCGCCGTCAGGCACCTCGCCGTCGTCGACGGTATCGCGGGCGCCGGCACGCTTGAGCGGCAGGCCGAGGTGGATCACACCGTTGCGCAGGTCGTCGGGAATCTCCAGCGGCGCGGGCGGCAGGTCGTCACGGGGAATATCGAACGGCGTGCCATCCGGCAGCAGGCCACGGGCGCTGAGGATCGCCAGCTTGCCTTGGGCCAGCAGGCCCTGATCGATCAGCAGTTCGGAAAACCCCCAGGCGGCGGCGCTGAGCGGCCGGCTGCGGGCATCGACGAAGTTTTCCAGGTAGCGGTCGTGCTGCTGGAAGTGCTGGGTGGTGATGAACATCCCTTCCGACCAGACCACGCGATTGTTCCAGGACATGCTTTCTCCGATTGCCTAGCGGGCAGGCTCAGGTTGTGGGGCGGCCACGGCGCTGCGCACGGCGCGCACATCGAGGCTGATCTGATAATCACGGGGCGGTACCGGCAGCACGCTGCGCCACTGGGCGCGATCGACCTCGCGGTAACCGACCACCAGGCCGATCTGGCGCGTGGCCGGGTCGAGCGGGCGCTCCAGGCGCAGCTGCTCGCCGGGCTGGAGCAGGACTTCGTCCTGGTCGATCAGGTCGGTGCCCAAGGTGGCCTGGGCGCGTTCGGCCAAGGCGAAATAGTCGGCGCGGGCGAAGGCGGCGCTGTTCTTCAGCTCGTAGATGCGCACCCGTACCGGCGCGGGCATGCCGCTGGCACCGGGGTTGAGCCCGGCGGCGGCGCTGAAGTACAGGGTGACCCCCGTGGCGGGCGCCGCCTCGGGGGCTGGCTCGCTCGGCGTGTCCTTGCTGCAGGCACTGAGCAGCACCATGGCCAGGGCTGCGATCAGTCTTGTTGCACTCATCCTCGTCCTCATGACGTCTTGTGTTCTTCCTGTGTCCCGGGCATTGGCCTCAGGAACGTTGAATGCGTTGGCTGTGGGCCTCGTAGGCGCGGCTGAACTCGCGGCCGAACAGGTCCTGGAAGTCGTCTTCGGCTTCCCGGGAAATCTGGCTGTAGAGCTCGGTGAATTGCTGCCAGCAATGGGCCTGGCGTGAACCGCCGAACAGCTTGGCCAGCCCGGCCGCTGGCGCCAGGCGTTCCTCCAGGCGGGCGGGTTCGAAGCGTTTGAGCAGGTGCTTGAGCGCCGCCTCGATACCCGCCATCACCGCCAGTTGGTGGGCGCGCAGGTCGTCGAAACTGTCGCGTACCGCCTGGTCGGGGGCCATGAACGCCTGGTTGCCCTCGCGCAGCAGCAACAACAGCGCTTCGTCGGCATTGGGGGCGAACTTCAGCGGGTTGTTCTGTACCGGGGCGATGGTGGTCTGCTGCATGCGGAACTCGCCTTTGAGGCTGCTGCGCGCGCGCAACACATCGATCAGGCCCTCGACCATGAGCCGGTAGCTGCGGCCAATGGCCTCCATCTGCGCGGCGGCATCGACGGCGTCGATGCGCAGGTGCTCGATGCCTGCGCCACGCAGGAAAGCCTGGAGCAGCGCATCGCTGTCAGCAGGCGCGGCAACCGTCACGACGGGTTGCGGCCGAACAACAGGCTCGCTCGGGGTCAGTGGCTCCGGCAGCGGCGGTGGCGGTGCTGGCGCCAGTACAGGGGCGGGCTGGATAACAGGTGCCGGGGTTTCATCGAACAGGTTCCAGTCATCCGGGATCACGCCCGGCGCGCCGGGCATGGCTACCGGTAAAGGCGCGGGCGGCGGCGCCACCGGCGTGGGCGGTCGAAAATCATGCTGCTGCGCGGGGACATGATCCGGCTGGCTGACAGGCGGCACGCTGGAAGGGCCGAGAAAATCGAACAGATCCGGCAAGGTGTCGTGGCTCGACGCCCCCTGCAGGAAGGCGGCGGGTGCACCGGCGATGGGCGCGCTCGGAGTGGCCACCTGGTTGGCCATCAAGGCCTCGAAACTATGGGCCTCGGACTGCCCGGCAATCGGGATCGACAAGCCGGAATCAATACGTGCCTGGATCTCGTAATCGCCAATTCGAATAACTTCGCCGTCCATCAACGGCTCACTGTTACCGCGACGCAGGCGAATGCCAGCATGCACCAATTCCACGCCATTGGTGCTGTTATCGGTCAAATAGTAGCGACCATCCTTGAACTGGATCACACAATGTTTCGAAGAAACAAGGCGTTCCGGATCGGGAAGTACCCAATCATTATCCGCGGCCCGACCGACGCTGATGGCACCGTTTTCCAGCAACTTCTCCGGGCACTGCCCCGGGGTGATCTTGTGATAACTGGTAATGGTCAGGCAAAGTGCCATCATGCCTCCTTGCATATATATGAAACACCCATCCATCCATTTGAGTGGATAAACGAGCCCACCTGGCATTTCGACCAAGCCCTTTGAAATCAAGGGCTGGATGCCAAAACACGCTTCCCGGAAGGCCGTATTAAACCCTATCGGCAAGGCACTTTGATGGCACCTGACCAATGGACGCCAAGGGTTGCCAACTGGTTCACAGTCGCCTTGCGCGGCGCGTAGCTTACCTTGACAGCAATTTGGAAATAAACCATAAATGCGCAACTTAAGAGTGCCAAAGTGATATCACCGTGATATCAACTTCGCATTCTTTGACAAGTTTGTGCGCCAATTCACATTTGCAACTTGGCGCATACGAAGCCCTCGCCAAGGGCCGATATGGAGATCGATTTCTGGTGAACTCACCGCAGCTGCTCGCCGCTGTTTCCGCAGACTTCCCGTGCGGCGATGACCTCGAATACGACGCCGATTTCCTGCAACTGGAACGCGATGCCCAGGGCCGCCCCGAGCGCGTGATGGGCGATGCCGTGCAAGCAGCCGAACCGCCGCAGTGGCGCGCCATCGAACAGTCCTGCACCGACCTGCTGCAACGCAGCAAGGACCTGCGCATCACCCACTTTTTGGTCCAGGCCAACCTGGCCCTGCACGGCCTGCCGGGCCTGGCCGCCAGTCTCGAGCTGATCCGCGACTTGCTCGGCGAATACTGGCTGCACCTGCACCCGCAGCTGGATGCCGCCGACGACAACGACCCTACCGTACGCATCAACGCCCTGGCCGGCCTTACCTGCGACACCAACATCGGCCTGCTGCGCGACGCCGTGCTGGTGCGCTCCCGGGCGTTCGGCCCGGTGACCCTGCGCGCCGCCCTGCATGCAGCTGGTGTGCAGCACTTCGCCAGCGAGCAGCTGAGCGCAGAGGAACTGGCCGCCGCCCTGCGCGATGCCGACCCCGAGCAGCTCGAACAGTGCCGCCAGGCGCTGCATCTGGCCCGCGACGCCCTTGACGTCATCGAGAGCCGGGTCAATGACCAGGTCGGCTCGTCCAGCGGCGTCGATCTGTCCGCGTTGCGCCAGCCGCTGCGCCAGGTCCAGCAGGTGCTGGCCGACTACAGCCCGGAAGGCGCAGCGCCGCCTTCGAGCAGCAGCGAAGACCAACCCGCCAGCAGCAGCCATGACGACCGGCAACCCGTTGCCAGCGCCGCCGCGCCACGCCCGACGGCGCGGCCCGGCGAAGTGAACAGCCGCGACGACGTGCTGCAGAGCCTTGAACGCCTGCTGCAGTACTACGCCCGCCACGAGCCCTCGAGCCCGTTGCCGGTGCTGCTGCGCCGGGCGAAGAACCTGGTCAACGCCGATTTCGCGACCATCGTCCGCGACCTGATCCCCGAGGGTCTGTCGCAATTCGAGAACCTGCGCGGCCCCGAAGGCGACTGACGCCTCGACACCGCATCAACACCGACGCCTGCAACAAGCAACGCCGCCTTACCGGCGACCAGGAGGAACAACGTGGCGAAAGACAGCTCCCAGAAGTTCATCGCGCGCAACCGTGCGCCGCGGGTGCAGATCGAATATGACGTCGAGCTGTACGGCGCCGAGAAGAAGGTCCAGCTGCCCTTCGTCATGGGCGTGCTCTCGGACCTCGCCGGCAAGCCCGCCGAACCACTGCCGGCGGTGGCCGACCGCAAGTTCCTGGAGATCGACGTCGACAATTTCGACTCGCGCCTCAAGGCGATGAAGCCCCGCGTGGCGTTCAACGTGCCCAACGAGCTGACCGGTGAGGGCAACCTGAGCCTGGACATCACCTTCGAGAGCATGGACGACTTCAGCCCCGCCGCCGTGGCACGCAAGGTCGACGCGCTGAACCAGCTGCTCGAGGCCCGCACCCAGCTGGCCAACCTGCTGACCTACATGGACGGCAAGACCGGTGCCGAGGACATCATCCTCAAGGCCATCAAGGACCCGGCCCTGCTGCAGGCCCTGGCCAGCGCGCCGAAACCCGCCGACACCGAGCCGAAGGCCTGAGGAGACCGACCATGAACGATCCGTTGCGCGACAGCCAGGCCCCGCAGGCGGCCACCCAGGACCCGAGCGAGTTCGCCAGCCTCCTGCTGCAGGAATTCAAGCCCAAGACCGAGCGGGCCAAGGAAGCCGTCGAGAGCGCCGTGCGCACCCTCGCCGAGCAGGCCCTGGCGCAGACCAGCCTGGTGTCCAACGATGCCATCGGCTCGATCGAGCAGATCATCGCCGCCATCGACGCCAAGCTCACCGCCCAGGTCAACCAGATCATCCACCACGATGACTTCCAGAAACTGGAAAGCGCCTGGCGTGGCCTGCACTACCTGGTCAACAACACCGAGAGCGACGAGCAGCTGAAGATCCGCGTGCTCAACATCTCGAAGACCGACCTGCACAAGACCCTGAAGAAGTTCAAGGGCACCGCCTGGGACCAGAGCCCGGTGTTCAAGAAGCTCTACGAAGAGGAATACGGCCAGTTCGGCGGCGAGCCGTACGGCTGCCTGGTGGGCGACTACTACTTCGACCAGTCGCCGCCCGACGTCGAGCTGCTCGGCGAGGTGTCGAAGGTTTGCGCCTCTATGCACGCGCCGTTCATCTCCGCCGCCTCGCCGACGGTGATGGGCATGGGCTCGTGGCAGGAGCTGAGCAACCCCCGTGACCTGACCAAGATCTTCACCACTCCGGAATACGCCGGCTGGCGCTCGCTGCGCGAATCGGAAGACTCGCGCTACATCGGCCTGACCATGCCGCGCTTCCTGGCGCGCCTGCCCTACGGCGCCAAGACCGATCCGGTGGAGGCCTTCGCCTTCGAGGAAGACACCGACGGCGCCGACAGCAGCAAGTACACCTGGGCCAACGCCGCCTACGCCATGGCGGTGAACATCAACCGCTCGTTCAAGCACTACGGCTGGTGCTCGCGCATCCGCGGCGTGGAATCGGGTGGCGAAGTCGAAGGCCTGCCAGCGCACACCTTCCCCACCGACGACGGTGGCGTGGACATGAAGTGCCCGACCGAGATCGCCATTTCCGACCGCCGCGAAGCGGAGCTGGCCAAGAACGGCTTCATGCCGCTGCTGCACAAGAAGAACACCGACTTCGCCGCCTTCATCGGCGCCCAGTCGCTGCAGAAACCGGCCGAGTACGACGACCCGGACGCCACCGCCAACGCCAACCTGGCCGCGCGTCTGCCGTACCTGTTCGCCACCTGCCGCTTCGCCCATTACCTGAAGTGCATCGTTCGCGACAAGATCGGCTCGTTCAAGGAAAAGGACGAGATGCAGCGCTGGCTGCAGGACTGGATCCTCAACTACGTCGACGGCGACCCGGCGCACTCCACCGAGACCACCAAGGCCCAGCACCCGCTGGCGGCCGCCGAAGTGGTGGTCGAGGAAGTCGAAGGCAATCCGGGTTACTACAACTCGCGCTTCTACCTGCGCCCGCACTACCAGCTCGAAGGGCTGACCGTGTCGCTGCGCCTGGTGTCGAAGCTGCCTTCGGCCAAAGGGGCCTGATCATCGCGGGCCAGCCCGCTCCCACGCTGGGGGCGGGCTGAACCGCGATTAGCCACTCAACGCTAACCGACGCGAAATCCCGAGGACATCATGGCTGTAGATATTTTCATCAAGATCGGCGACATCAAGGGCGAGTCCCACGACAAGGCCCACAAGGACGAAATCGACGTGCTGAACTGGAGCTGGGGCATGTCCCAGTCCGGCAACATGCACCTGGGCAGCGGTGGCGGCTCGGGCAAGGTCAACATCCAGGACCTGTCCATCACCAAGTACATCGACAAGTCCAGCCCCAACCTGATGGCCCACTGCTCCAGCGGCAAGCACATCGACAAGGTCAAGCTGACGGTGCGCAAGGCCGGCGGTGAAAGCCAGGTCGAGTACCTGATCATCAACCTCGAAGAGGTGATCATCAGCTCGCTGAGCACCGGCGGTTCGGGCAGCGACGACCGCCTGACCGAGAACGTGACCCTGAACTTCGCCAAGGTCACCGTCGACTACCAGCCACAGAAAGCCGACGGCACCAAGGAAGGCGGCCCGATCAAGTACGGCTGGAACATCCGCTCGAACGTCAAGATCTGATCGACCGCGCCCGTGCCGCGCCACCGTGCGGCGCGGGTGCACCTCCCCACGCGTCACCCGCTCACGGTGAACATCATGGCCAAGCCTTCTTTCATCAACCTGTGGAATGCCTACCCCAGCGTGTCATCGCCCTGCGACGGCGGGTGGGACAACCAGTGCGCCATCCGCATGAGCATCGCGCTCAACGGCGAGATGAGCCTCAAGGTCAACAAGTCGACCTATACCGAACCCAAGTGCGCCCACGACCATGCCCGTGGCGCCGAATCCCTGGCCAACTGGCTGGAGACACGATTGTTCTACCCGCTGAAGATTGCCGGTACCGCCAAGGCCCGCGAGGCGCTCAAGGCCAAGACCGGGATCATCTTCTACAAGGACTGCTTCGCCCGCAACGGGCAAAGCCAGGAGAACCGCACGGGCGACCATATCGACCTGTGGAACCGCGGCCTGACCAAAGGTTTCTCCGACCACAACTACCAGTCGAAGCAAGTCTGGTTCTGGGAGCTCACATGACCCGCGCTGTCCTGGCCGGCGCCCTGCTGCTGGCCCTGAGCGCCTGCGCCGACGCCGAACTGCTGAACCAGGCCAACCTGGATGGGCAGACCGTGACGTTGAGCCAGAATGCCGGCCAGTGTGTGCTCGATCGCGGCGAACAGCGCCTGGCGCTGGGCATGCAATGGCCCTGCGGCCTGAGCCCGGACCACGCCGGCAAGGCGCGGGTCGAGCAGTTCAATGGCACGCCGATCGTGCTGGTGACCCATGTGCAGCCGCACCCGACGCTCAAGGGTGAATGCCTGAAGACCTCGCGCGCCGTGCGCCTGACCCAGGCCGGCCTGGAAGCCTCCACGCCCGCGCCGAGCGCCTCGTGCGACACCGGCTTCGAAGACCAGAAAATGTTCACAGGGATGTTCCAGTGGTAGCCGAAATCGCCACCCGCGACCGCCTGCAGCCTTCGCTGCTGGATCGCCTGACCGACGATGACCCGGGCAACCCGCAGGAAGCCCCCGACAAGCGCGTGCTCAGCCTGCAGCAGCTCAAGGCCTCGGTACTGCGCGACCTGGCCTGGCTGCTCAACACCACGTCGCTGCTCGACACCGGCGCCACGCTGAACTCCCCGGCCGGCGCCTCGGTGATCAACTACGGGTTGCCGGCATTGGCCGGCAACAGCGCGTCGAACATCGACCTCAACGCGCTCGAACGCATCATCCACCAGGCCATCGCCACCTACGAGCCGCGCATCCTCGCCCATACCCTGAAAGTACGCGCCCAGGCCGCGCCCGGCGAGATGAACGCCAACGCCCTGAGCTTCGAGATCGAAGGCGACCTGTGGGCCCAGCCGGCGGCCCTGCCGCTGCTGCTGCAGACCGACGTCGACCTGGAATCCGGGCACGTGCGTGTGGCCCCCGCCGACCGCCGGAGGCGCGCATGAACCCGCGCCTGCTCGAGCTGTACAACCAGGAACTGCAGCACATCCGCGAGGGTGCCGCGGAGTTCGCCAAGGAATACCCGAAGATCGCCGGGCGCCTGACGCTGTCCGGGATCGAGTGCGCCGACCCTTACGTCGAGCGCCTGCTTGAAGGCTTCGCCTACCTCACCGCGCGGGTGCAGCTCAAGCTCGACGCCGAATACCCGACCTTCACCCACAACCTGCTGGAAATCGCCTACCCGCACTACCTGGCGCCGACCCCGTCGATGACCGTGGTGCAACTGCAGACCGATCCCGACGAAGGCTCGCTGGCCGCCGGGTTCCAGCTACCCCGCGACAGCGTCCTGCGCGCCAATCTCGGGCGCAATTCGCAGACGCCCTGCGAATTTCGCAGCACCCAGGACGTCACCCTGTGGCCGTTGCAGGTGGCCCGGGCCGAGTACTTCGGCAACCCCGGCGCCGTGCTCGGGCGCCTGGCCGCCAGCGAACCGAAAGCCCGCGCCGGGTTGCGCCTGACCCTGCGCAGCGGCGCCGAGATTCCGTTCTCCAGCCTGCCGCTGACGCACTTGCCGCTGTACCTCAACGGTGCCGACGAAGCCCCGTTCCGCCTGTACGAACAACTGCTGGGCAGCGCCTGCGCGGTGTTCGCGCGCCAGCCGGGCGCCGACTGGGTCGAACGCATCCCGGTCGAGGACGCCTTGCTGCCCTGTGGCTTCGATGACCGCGAAGCGGCGTTGCCGGTGGTGCCGCAGGCCTTCCAGGGCTACCGCCTGCTGCAGGAGTACTTCGCCCTGCCCCAGCGCTACCTGTTCGTCGACTTCGCCGGGCTCGAGCGCGCGGTCAAGCGCTGCGACGGCCAGGAGCTGGAGCTGCTGGTGCTGTTCGACCGCATCGACGCCGCGCTGGAAAGCAGCGTGGGACCTGCCCAGTTCGTGCCGTTCTGCACCCCGGCGATCAACCTGTTCCCGCGCCGGGTGGATCGCATCCACCTGACCGACCGGGTCCACGAGCACCATGTGATCGCCGACCGTACCCGGCCCACCGATTTCGAGATCCACTCATTGCAGCGGGTCACCGGCCACGGTACCGGGCCGGACCAGGAGTTCCTGCCGTTCTACGCGGTGCGCGACCCGTCGCGCTATGGCCGTGACCAGGCGTACTACCTGGTGCGCCGCGAACCGCGCGTGCTCTCCAGCGAGCAGCGGCGCAACGGTACGCGCTCCAGCTACATGGGCAGCGAGACCTTCGTCAGCCTGGTCGATGGCAACCAGGCGCCATACCGCCATGACCTGCGCCAGCTGGGCATCAGCGCGCTGTGCAGCAACCGCGACCTGCCGCTGTTCATGAATGTCGGCGACGGACGCAGCGATTTCAGCCTGGCCGACAGCGCCCCGGTATCCGCCGTGCGCTGCCTGGCCGGCCCCAGCCGACCGAAGGCCAGCCACGCCCACGACAACAGGGCCTGGCGCCTGATCAGCCAACTGTCGCTGAACTACCTTTCGCTGGCCGAACAGGGCCAGGGCGCCGCCGCCCTGCGCGAACTGCTGCGCCTGTACGGTGACCAGCAGGACAGCGCCCTGCAGCTGCAGATCGACGGCCTGCGCGAAGTCAGCTGCAAACCCTGCACGCGGCGCCTGCCGATGCCCGGGCCGATCGTCTTCGGCCGTGGCCTGGAGATCACCCTGACGTTCGACGAGAACGCCTTCCGCGGTACCGGCGTGTTCCTGCTGGGCGCGGTGTTCGAGCGCTTCCTGACCCGTTACGTGTCGATCAACAGCTTCACCGAAACCGTGCTGCGCACCAGCGAACGAGGCGAGATCATGCGCTGGAAAGCCAAGCCCGGGCGCAGGCCGAACCTGTGAACACGCTACAGGCCATGCAGGCTGAGCCCTGGGAGTACGACTTCTTCCAGGCGCTGCGCCGTCTCGAGGCGGAGAACCCCGAGCTGCCCCGCTTCGGCCACTCGCTGCGCCTGGCTGACGAACCGGTGCGCCTAGGCCAGCGCCTGGACTGCGGCTTCGCCCCGGCGACGCTGGCCTCGGTCACGGCCAACGACGACCAGCCAGCGCGCCTGGAGCAGTTTTTCTTCGGCCTCGGCGGCCCCAACGGCCCCCTGCCGCTGCACCTGACCGAGTACATGCGCGAGCGCCAGCGCAACCACGCCGACCCAACCAGCAAGCGCTTTCTCGATGTCTTCCACCACCGCTTGCTGAGCCTGTTTTATCGCGCCTGGGCCGAGGCCCGTCCAACCGTCAGCCATGACCGCCCGGGCGACGATTACTGGGCCACGCGCTTGGCGGCCCTCAGCGGTCGTGGTCAACCGGAGCTGCAAGGCCAGGGGCCGCTGGCCGATACCGCCAAGCTGCACTGGTCCGGTCACCTGGCCGCGCAGACCCGCTACCCGGATGGCCTGTGCAGCATCCTGGCCAACTACTTCGGCGTGCCGGTGAAGCTGGAGGAATACGTCGGCCAGTGGCTGGAGCTGCCTGAACGCAGCCAGCTCGGCGTGCGCGCCAACCGCCTGGGCGTCGACCTGTGCCTGGGCCGCTACGTCTGGGACCGCCAGCACAAGTTCCGCCTGTGCCTGGGCCCGCTCACCCTTGACCAGTACCACGCCCTGCTCCCCGGCGGTCAGGCGTTCGTCGAGCTGGCTGCGTGGGTCGCCGAGTACCTGGGCCAGGAGCTGGACTGGGACCTCAACCTCATCCTCGCGCAGGGCCAGGTGCCCGCGCTGCAACTCAATGCCGACCAACGCCTGGGGTTCGACACCTGGCTCGGCCGGCCGTCGCACGATGCCAACGACCTGAAGCTCGCCCGGTACTACGCCGAGCGGCCGGTCAACGCCCCGCCAACAAGGAGTCAGGACCATGGGTGAAATCAGCCGCGCCGCGCTGTTCGGCAAACTCAACAGCGTCGCCTACAAGGCCATCGAGGCCGCCACGGTGTTCTGCAAGCTGCGGGGCAACCCCTATGTCGAGCTGGCGCACTGGCTGCACCAGTTGCTTCAGCTGCAGGACAGCGACCTGCATCGCATCATCCGTCAGTTCAACATCGAGCCGGCGCGCCTGGCCCGCGACCTGACGGACGCCCTGGACCGCCTGCCGCGGGGCTCGACGTCGATCACCGACCTATCCTCCCAGGTCGAGGAAGCCGTTGAGCGCGGCTGGGTGTACGGCAGCCTGATGTTCGGTGAAAGCCAAGTGCGCACCGGCTACCTGCTGGTTGGCATCCTCAAGACCCCGAGCCTGCGCAACGCCCTGCTGGGGCTGTCCAGCGAGTTCGCCAAGCTGAAGGTCGAGGCCCTGAGCGAACGCTTCGACGAGTACGTGGGCGATTCGCCGGAAAACAACCTGGCCGCCAGCGATGGTTTCAGCGCCGCCGCCCCCGGCGAGGCCAGCGGCGCGGTGGCGCCGGCGGCGATGGGCAAGCAGGAGGCGCTCAAGCGCTTCACCGTCGATCTCACCGAGCAGGCGCGCAGCGGCAAGCTCGACCCCATCGTCGGCCGTGACGAGGAAATCCGCCAGCTGGTGGACATCCTCATGCGCCGCCGCCAGAACAACCCGATCCTTACCGGCGAGGCCGGCGTCGGCAAGACCGCCGTGGTCGAAGGCTTCGCCCTGCGCATCGTCGCCGGCGACGTGCCGCCGGCCCTGAAAGACGTCGAACTGCGCAGCCTGGACGTCGGCCTGCTGCAGGCCGGCGCCAGCATGAAGGGCGAGTTCGAGCAGCGCCTGCGCCAGGTCATCGAAGACGTGCAGGCCTCGCCCAAGCCGATCATCCTGTTCATCGACGAAGCCCACACCCTGGTCGGCGCCGGTGGCGCGGCCGGCACGGGCGATGCCGCCAACCTGCTCAAACCGGCCCTTGCCCGTGGCAGCCTGCGCACCGTGGCGGCGACTACCTGGGCCGAGTACAAGAAGCACATCGAGAAGGACCCGGCGCTGACCCGGCGCTTCCAAGTGGTCCAAGTGGACGAGCCGAGCGAGGCCAAGGCGCTGCTGATGATGCGCGGCGTGGCCTCGACCATGGAGAAGCACCACAAGGTGCAGATCCTCGACGAAGCGCTGGAAGCCGCCGTGAAGCTGTCGCACCGCTACATTCCGGCGCGCCAGTTGCCCGACAAGTCGGTGAGCCTGCTCGACACCGCCTGCGCCCGCGTGGCCATCAGCCTGCACGCGGTGCCGGCCGAGGTGGACGACAGCCGTCGGCGCATCGAGGCGCTGGGAGTCGAGCTGCAGATCATCGCCCGCGAGGCCGCCATCGGTGTGAACACCGGGCAACGTCAGCCCCAGGCCGACAGCCTGCTGGCCGAAGAGCGCGAGCGCCTGGCCGCCCTGGAAAGCCGTTGGGCCGAGGAGAAAGCCCTGGTCGACGAGCTGCTGGCCACCCGCGCGCAACTGCGTGAACAGGTCGGTGTGGTAGATCAGGAAGTGGACGTGCAGGGCAGCCATGAGCTGCGCGAAAAACTCATCGACCTGCAGCAGCGCCTGAGCCAGCTGCAAGGCGAGAGCCCGCTGATCCTGCCAACCGTGGATTACCAGGCGGTGGCCTCGGTGGTCGCCGACTGGACCGGTATCCCGGTGGGGCGCATGGCGCGCAACGAGATCGAGACCGTGCTCAACCTCGACTCGCATTTGGCCAAGCGCATCATCGGCCAGGATCACGCGCTGAAGATGATCGCCAAGCGCATCCAGACCTCCCGCGCAGGCCTCGACAACCCGAACAAGCCGATCGGCGTGTTCATGCTCGCCGGCACCTCCGGCGTGGGCAAGACCGAGACCGCCCTGGCCCTGGCCGAGGCCATGTATGGCGGTGAACAGAACCTGATCACCATCAACATGAGCGAATTCCAGGAAGCCCATACCGTCTCGACCCTCAAGGGCGCGCCACCCGGCTACGTCGGCTACGGCGAAGGCGGCGTGCTGACCGAGGCCGTGCGCCGTCGCCCGTACAGCGTGGTGTTGCTGGACGAGGTGGAAAAAGCCCACCCCGACGTGCACGAAATTTTCTTCCAGGTGTTCGACAAGGGCGTGATGGAAGACGGCGAAGGCCGCCAGATCGACTTCCGCAATACCCTGATCCTGCTCACCACCAACGCCGGTACCGAGCTGATCGCCAACACCTGCAAGGACCCGCAGGCCCTGCCCGACCCCGAGGCCGTGGCCACTTCGCTGCGCAAGCCGCTGCTGGAGATCTTCCCACCAGCGCTGCTTGGCCGCCTGGTGACCATCCCCTACTACCCGCTCAGCGACACCATGCTCAAGGCCATCACCCGCCTGCAGCTGGAGCGCATTCGCAAGCGTGTGGAAGGTACCCACAAGGTCGGCTTCGCCTACGACGACGACGTGGTCGAGCTGATTGTCTCGCGCTGCACCGAGACCGAAAGCGGTGGCCGCATGATCGACGCCATCCTCACCAACGGCCTGCTGCCGGACATGAGCCGCGAGTTCCTGACCCGCCTGCTCGAGGGCAAGCCGCTGGCCAGCGTCAGCATCAGCCGTCGCGACAGCGACTTGCACTATGACTTCGGCGCCGCCGACTGACAGGACCGACCATGCTGTTCAAGCAGTTCACGCGCCTGGCGCAAATCAACAGCCCCCTGGGGCCGGACAAGCTGATCCTTGCCGAGATGGGCGGCAGCGAGGAGCTTGGCCGCCTGTTCGACTACGAGCTGCAGCTGACCAGCGACGACCCAGCCATCGACCTCAACCAGCTGCTGGGCAAGCCCATGAGCCTGAGCGTGCAGCAGAGCCTCGGCACATCGCGGCACTTCCACGGCATCGTCGCCCGCTGCAGCCAGTCGGTGGATCAGGGCCAGTTCGCCAGCTACCGCGTCACCCTGCGCCCCTGGCTGTGGTTGCTGACGCGCACCAGCGACTGCCGGATCTTCCAGCACCTGAGCGCGCCGCAGATCATCAAGCAAGTGTTCCGCGACCTGGGTTTCTCGGATTTCGAGGACCTGCTCAGCCGCAACTACCGCGAGCGCGAGTACTGCGTGCAGTACCGCGAGACCAGCTTCGACTTCGTCAGCCGGCTGATGGAGGAGGAAGGCATCTACTACTTCTTCCGCCACGAGCAGGAACGCCACGTACTGGTGCTCGCCGACGCCTATGGCGCGCACCAGAAAGCCCCCGGCTACGAGACCGTGCCCTACTACCCGCCGGACGGCCAGCACCGCGAGCGCGACCACATCAACGACTGGCACCTGGCTCAGGAAGTCCAGCCCGGCTCCCTGGAGCTAAACGACTACGACTTCCAGCGCCCCAGCGCGCGCATCGACGTGCGCTCGGCCATGCCCCGGCCGCACCAGGCCGGCGACTACCCGCTGTACGACTACCCCGGTGCCTATGAGCAGACCCAAGATGGCGAGCACTACGCCCGCACCCGCCTGGAATCGCTGCAAAGCCTGCACGAGCGCGTCGAGCTGCGCGGCAACGCCCGGGGCCTGGGCAGCGGCCATCTGTTCAGCCTGAGCAACTTCAGCCGCCAGGACCAGAACCGCGAGTACCTGATCGTCGCCGCCCGCTACTACGTGCACCAGGAACGCCTGGAAAGCGGTGGCGGCAGCGGCGCGGCGCAGTTCGAGAGCAACCTGAGCTGCATCGACGCGCAGCAGAGCTACCGCCCGGTGAGCAGTTCGCTGCGCCCGATCGTCAAGGGGCCGCAGACCGCCGTGGTGGTCGGCCCGGCTGGCGAGGAGATCTGGACCGACCAGTATGGCCGGGTGAAGGTGCACTTCCACTGGGACCGCCACGACCAGTCCAACGAGAACAGCTCGTGCTGGATCCGCGTATCCCAGGCCACGGCCGGCAAGAACTGGGGCTCGATCCAGGTCCCGCGCATCGGCCAGGAAGTCATCGTCAGCTTCCTCGAAGGCGACCCCGATCGGCCGATCATCACCGGACGGGTGTACAACGCCGAACAGACCGTGCCCTACGACCTGCCCGGCGGCGCCACCCAGAGCGGCATGAAGAGCCGTTCCAGCAAGGGCGGCAGCCCGGCCAACTTCAACGAAATCCGCATGGAGGACAAGAAGGGCGCCGAGCAACTGTACATGCATGCCGAACGCAACATGGACACCGTGGTCGAGCAGAGCGAGACCCTGTCGGTGGGCGTCAACCGCACCCAGACCGTCGGCATGCTCGAGACCATCACCATCGGCCAGGACCGCATCCGCGCCGTGCGCCGCGACGACATGCTGCTGGTCGGCGCGAGCAAGACCGACAGTGTCAGCACCAGCTACCTGATCGAAGTCGGCGAGAACCTGCGCCTGGTCTGCGGCAAGAGCGTGATCGAGCTCAACGCCAGCGGGCAGATCAACATCAGCTGCGAGCAGTTCAGCTTCCACGCCAACGCCGACGCCGAGATCAACACCGGCGGCACCCTTGACCTGAACGTGGGCAGCGGCGCGCAGACCGACCCGAACAACCAGGGCGTGAAAACGGCCATCGACGGCGCGGTGAAGGCCCTCTTCCCCGGCGCCGGCAAGTAACGAGACCAAACCATGAGCTACCGCGTCAACGAATTCCGCTTCGCCCTGCCCGATGCGCAGGTGCGCGACACCAGCATCAACATCCTGCGCTTCGAAGCCCTGGGCACCTCGCTGATCGTCAGCCGCAGCCTGCTCGAAGAGGGCGAGACCCTGCAGAGCAACTTCGACGGCCAGTTGCAGCGCCTGCAGCAGCAGGTCAAGGACCTGCAGTTCCAGCCGGCCCGCGCCACCCAGGTGGGCGCGGCGCAGCCGATCCAGGCGATCGAGCTGAGCAGCCAGTTCAGCAAGGGCCAGGAAAAGGTCTACCAGTACCAGCTGGCGCTGGTGCTGCCGGGCACGCGCAAGATGTTCGCCCTGAGCTACGTCAAACCCACCCCCCTGGGTGAGGCCGAGGCGACGCACTGGGCGGCGCTCAAGCAGTCCCTCGACTTCGACAACCTGGGCTGACCCCGCACCATGTCCGACGCACTCTGGGCCGCACGCGAAGGCGATGCGCTGCTGCACACCTCGGTGATGGCCGACATCATCGGCGGCGTGCTGGAAGTGGCCGCCAACGTCGCCATCGGCGCCCTGGCCACCGCCGCGGTGGCCGCGGCATTGGGCATTACCGTGGTCACCGGCGGCCTGGGCTGCTTCGTGCTGGGCGCGGTGGTGGGCCTGGTGGTCGGTGTGGTCATGGCCAAGACCGGCGCGGACACCGGGCTCAGTCGATTATGCGAGGGCATCGGCAACGCCCTGTTCCCGCCGACCGTGCAGGCCACCATCGTCAGTGGCTCGCCCAACACCAAGACCAACGGCAAGCGCGCCGCGCGCGCGGCCGGCGTGGTGACCGCTCCCTCCGCCCCGGCCAGTGGCGGGGGCGGTGGCGCGCAGGCCGAGGAACAGGAAGAGACCTTCCTCGACATGGCCAAGGGCTTCTTCTCACAGATGTGGCGGCCGACCGTCGCCAGCCCTGCGGCCAACACCCAGGAAGCCCCCGACGACAAGGTGCTGTGCACCAAGCACCCGCCGATGCCACCGCAGTACCTGGCCGAGGGTTCGAGCAAGGTGCTGATCAACGGCCACCCGGCCTGCCGCAGCGGCGACCGCAGCACCTGCGAGGCGGTGATCGTCGATGGCGGGCTGGTGTCGGACAACGTGCGCATCGGCGGCGGGCCGATCGTGGTGCGCGAGATCCGCAGCGGCAAGACGCCGGGGATCGGCCTGGCGATCACGGCGTTGATGATGTTGCGGGGGCGGGGGGGGAAGTTTTATAGCAAGTTTGGGTGCATGCTCGTCGGAGGCGTGGTCAGTTTTGCCAGCAGTCAGGTGACCGCCGCCCTGACTTCGGCCATCGTCGGCTCGCCAAACCCTGTCCACGCGCCTACTGGTGCGAAGATTCTGAGCGACGAACACGACCTCGACTTCACCCTCCAGGCCATGATCCCGCTGGACTGGCAACGCTACTACAACAGTCGCGATGAACGCCGCGAGGGTCTGTTCGGTGCCGGTTGGAGCGTCCCCTATGAAGTGTCTGTAAGGGTCGAGCACGACCGTCTGCTGTATACAGACGAGCAAGCTCGTGTCATCGACATGGGAATGATCGCCCTCGGCGACGCCGTCTTCAGCGCTGGCGAAGGCATTAGCGTGCGACGCGCCCTTGATGGCGAGCTGCTGATCGAAGACATCAGCAGCGGCCTCTATCGATTGTTCGAACCCAGTCCACAGGACGCCAACCACCTGCGTCTGGCGAAACTGGGGGATCGCAACGACAACCGCATCCACCTGGACTATGACGATCTCGGGCGCCTGATGTGGCTACGCGACACCTTTGACCGCGTGCGGATCAAGCTGCACTACAGCGGCGCTTGGCCACGTCGAGTCAGCCATATCGAACGGGTGTTCGTCGATGACGATGCTGAAACGCTCGCCAGCTATCGCTACGACGCCGCTGGCGATCTGGCCGAGGTCCACGATGCACTGGGGCAATTGCAGCGTCGATTCATGTATGACGAAGGTCGGCGCATGGTCGGGCATCAAACAGCCAATGGCCTGCTTTGCCATTACCAGTGGCAGAAACTGGACGACTGGCGGGTGATCCGGCACTGGACCAACGCCGGCGACGAGTATCACTTCGAATACGATATCGAGGCTGGCATCACCTGCATCACCGACCCGCTGCTACGCACCAGTGTGCGGCGCTGGAACGCGCAGTTCCAGATCATCGAGTCGAGTAACGCGCTGGGCCAGACCTGGCGCTTCCACTGGAACGATGAACGTCAGCTGCTTGCCGCCACCGATCCTGAAGGCGGTAAATGGCGCTTCAGCTACGACGAATCCGGCAACCTATGCGAAACCATCGATCCGTTGGGACGCAGTGAATCGACCCAGTGGCTTGAGCATTGGGCGTTGCCTCGCAGTGAAACCAATGCCGCCGGGGCAACCTGGACCTATCGCTACGACCAGCACGGCAACTGTATTCGCGAAACCGACCCCTTGGGCGAGGTGACGCGCTACCGCCATGACGAACATGGCCTACCGCTGGAAACCATCGACGCCACGGGCAAGCGCCAACGTCAGCGCTGGAACGAACAAGGTCTGCTGATCGAGCAGGTGGACTGCTCAGGCTACGCTACACGGTTGCGCTACGACCGGCGCGGCCATTTGCAGAGTCTGACCAACGCCCTCGGCCAGACCAGCCACTTCCAACACGATGCCTTGGGACATCGGATACGCCAGGAGCTGGCGGATGGGCGCATTGTCCAGTACAGGTACACCGCCTCGGGCCTGCTCGAATGCTTCATCGATCCGCTCGGCAACGTCGAGCATTTTCGCTATGACCTGAATGGCCAGCTCATCGAGCAGCGGGACAACCTCGGCCGTCCGACACTGTTTACCTATGACCGTTGCACACGGCTGGTGGCACTGACCAACAGCAACGGTGAGTCCTATCGTTTCACCTGGGATGAGGCGAACCGCCTAGCCGTGCATGAAAATCTGGATGGCAGTCGCAAGGCCTACCAGTACGATGGACTCGGCCAGATCATCGCCATGGACTTCATTCCGGCGCCGGGCGCCGGAGAGGCGCCGATCCATCACCGCCTTCGACGTGACGCCGCCGGCAGGCTGGTTGCGTTGCTTACCGAGGACGACAGCACTACCTACAGTCTCGATCCGATGGACCGGTTGATGGAGGTGATCAGCGAGGATCGTCAGGGGAATGTGCAACGCGTCGCGTTCGAGCATGATGCCTGCGGACGCCGCACTGCCGAAAGCAACAGTGCCGGAAGGCTGGAGCACACCTACGACGCACTGGACAATCGCTTGCAGACGCGGCTGCCCGATGGCCGCCAACTGAACCGCCTGGTGTATGGCTCGGGACACCTCCATCAGATCAACATCGACGGGCAGGTGATCTGCGATTTCGAGCGCGATCGCCTGCACCGTGAGGTCTCGCGAACCCAGGGACGGCTGCTTACCCGTAGCCAATATGACCTCAGTGGCCGGCCGAGCGCCCGTCTGCGCTGGGGCGCCGACCACAACGAACACCTGCCCGCGCCCTGGCAGCAGCGCTTCGACTTCGATGATCGCGACAATCTGGTGCGCTACCTGCGCCAGCAACCCGATCATCAGCATCAGTTGCTGATGCATTACGACGCAACGGATCGCCTGCTCGCCAACCAGGGATCGTTGCCAGGCCAAAACGAACAGTACCTCTATGACGCTGCGGCAAACCGTGTGCCCGGCGCTGGGCAAGTCGCCCGCCATGACCAGTTGCTCCAACTGGAAGATCGCCACTACCGCTATGACGGTTTCGGACGCCTTTCGGAAAAACGCAGCACGCTGTATGGCGAACAGCATATGAGCTACGACCAGCATCATCGCCTTGTTCAAGTGCGCTCTATACGCGGCGGACGCGAGCGCATCGTCAAGCTGCACTACGACCCTCTCGGACGCCGCATCGGCAAGACCGAACACGACGATCAGGGCAATCTGCTGGGCAGCACCGACTTTGGCTGGGACGGTCTCAAATTGCTGCAAGAGCGCTGCAACGGCCACCTCACCCTATATGTCTATGAACCGGGCTACAGAGTCCTGGCACGTGTCGACGGTCAAGGTGCGCATCAACGCACGTTCCATTACCACAACGCCCTCAACGGTCTGCCCGAGCAACTGACCGACAGTGACGGTACGTTGGCCTGGGAGGGCGAATGCTCCGCCTGGGGCATGACCTTACGCGAGTGGCGGGCTGACGACTTCATCGAACAGCAAAACCTGCGCTTTCAAGGTCAGTACCTGGACCGTGAGACAGGCCTGCACTACAACCTGTTCCGCTACTATGACCCACAGAGCGGCCGCTTCACTCAGCCCGACCCTATCGGCCTGGAAGGCGGCATCAACCTGTACCGCTATGCACCGAACCCTATCGGCGGGATAGATCCGCACGGGTTGGACTGGAGCTATTTCCTTTCCGACGAGAAAGGCAACCCGTATTACAACGGGCGAGCCTCGGACAACGATACGCTCGAAGGCGTGGTACGCCGACATATGGAAACCAAAGGCGCAGACGGCCCACGCCTCAAGGAAGGTGACCGCATCAACCGCGTGACACCGATTGGTACCGACTACGACACGATACGCGGCATCGAAGATTCAGGGATCCGCGAGCGAGAAGTGCTCGGCAGGAAGAACCCGAACGTGCGAGGCAACAAGATCTATGGCATCTCCGACGCCAAGGCGAAAAAAGACCCTGGCCTCGAGCGGATAGCGCTCGCCAACGACTTCCTGAAGGCACGCGGTGTCAGCAAAGTCACGCAACTGCCCGTGCTCGACAGCCGTGGCGCCCTGCCCCCCAAGGCCAACAAAAGCTCCTGCGGGAAATGAACATGACTGCAACTCCGGAACAACTTTGCAAGATCCTCAAGGCCCAGCATCCCAGCGAGCCACCAAGCTCGGCGCTGGTAGCCACAGGCCTGGCGACCGAGACCCGCAGGATGAGCCATGACCAGGTGCTTACCTGGCTGTTCAAGGAGCGAGAGACCGTGGTGAAGAAAGAGGTGGTCGCCAACTTTCTCACCGGTGTCGAGCGCAACCAGGCCTACCTGCGCGCGGCTCTGTCGGCCTATGCTTGCGCGACACACCTGCCGCAACACGCCTTCACGGCGCAGGACCAACTGAACTGTCAGGTCTGCAGTTTCTTCAAGGAGCGCGAAGTCAACTTCATTGCCCTCAACAGGGTGCGTTTTCTGATCGGCGCAGCGCTTTTCGGCAGCCCCTCCCACATCGCGTTCCAGTTGCAGGAACATAACGCCGGGCCGAGAGAACGGCCGGGTAACCTGGACCTGATGGTGTCGATTCTGGACCTGATCCGTAACGTGCCTGCCGTGACCAAACCCAAGGACCTGCTCAAGCTGCTGCGTAAACTACCCGGCATCAAGATGAGCGAAGAAGAAGGCCGGGGTTTCCTCGACCTGCTTGGACACTGCGGGATACTGCAGACCCCGGAGCACCCTGGCCTGCTGTACCGCTACACCAACCTCGGCCTGGCGCCACGCAGCGCGCGATCGTCGGACTGGAGCTACCCGATGGACTTCTGGCGCGGAGAGCATGGTCTCAACCAGGATGCCCTGGACTATTGGTTCAGTGACTATCCCGAGCTGCTCAAGGTTTAAGTCCTTGGCAGCCAATCTGCTCGCTGGGCGTCGCATGGGCAGTACAACTGTTGCACGGCCCCCTCATGGCAATGGCTCCATGAAAGATGTTGCGACCAGAACAGCAAGAGCCGTGAAGCCTAATATGAACATCTATTTTGTCAGCAACGCACAAACACCCTGGGGCGATTGGGGTGAAGTGCTAGCCTACGGCATGATCGCCTGGGACGAAGATACCGACATTGACAGCATCGAGCGTACCGGTCCCTACACACCGCCCGCCTACATCCGCTCTGGCCTGCTGGTACTGACCGAGCCGACAAAGGAGGCGTTGGAGAACTCTGGCCTGAAAGGTATCAGCCGCTTCGAGCATCTGGAAAAGTCCCATATTGTCGAACTCGACTGGCAGCAATGGGACGCGGCCAAGGGCATCAGCGTCTACCTGGAGCTGGATGGCGAGCCCGAATCGATCATCGAGTCACGCCCCCATGACCCACAACTGGCGGCACGCATGCCGGCGTTCTGGTGCGCCTACGTCGCTGGCAAGGTCGCCTTGCGCATGGACGAGAGTGTAAAGAGCAATGATCCCTCTCATTACCTGGAGGTAGTCCGTGCTGATGAGCACGCCGACTTCTTCAAGGCCGATGTGCACGGCGGCTATCTCGTCAGTGAACGGGCAAAGAACTGGCTCGAGCAGCACTGCCCGGAAGCATTCCAGTTTGCCTTGATCCCCCGCCCGGGCAAGTGATATTTCCGTGGGGCTGACAAGGGCCTTACTTAACCTGAACCAGACCCTCGGACGGGGAACCGCTATTTGATGATCGGTTGGCAACAACTCTACGAAAAGCATGAGACCAAGCTCGACCGCCTCTATGACGATGTAGAAGAGGGCAAGCTGGAGCGGCTACGTGCGTTCGCACAGAAATACCCCGAGCTGCTGGTGCTGCCCCGCTATGGCGAGGCCGACGAGGAAGGGCTGCTGCATATGGCTGCCCGGGCCGGACAGACTGCGAACTGTGGCCTGCTCCTGGAGCTGGGCCTGGCGCCTAACCAGCCGTATGTAGACGAGGGCCATGCCAGCGCTCTCGAACTGGCAGCCAGTGAAGGGCACCTTGAAACCTGCGTTTGCCTGCTCGATGCCGGTGCTCTGGTCGACGGCTTGCCGCTCAGCGTCTGCCCACCGCTATACGCAGCGGCCCAATCGGGCCACAACGAGGTCGTTGCACTGCTGCTGACGCGAGGCGCACAGGTCAATCGCCTGCACCGACGCGCCAATGACAGCGCACTGGACGCTGCACGCGAATGGGGGCATCAGCGCACGGTCGATCTGCTGCTCGAACACGGGGCACGCAGCATCAACGATGTCGAGGGCGCTGATGCCGAAGGCGCCGGACAGGCCATTGTCACCTTCGTGCACAATACCGCTGGGTGGGTCCTGCCCACCGCGTTCTGTCCTCCCAGTGAAGACCCACACAGCACGCTGCATGTCAGCCTGATCGATGGCAAGACCGACTACAAGCTGCTGTTCACCTCCGGTCTGTACCAAGTTGCCCCGATGACCGAGTTGTTTCTCTGCCTGCCAGGTGACTGGGCACTGCCCCAGATCGGATTGCCGGTGCCTGACGCCTGGAGTTTTCCGGTAGGAATGCTGGCACGCCTCGCCGCCAGAACCTTCGAGCACGGCCCTGTGGCCGAGGGCATGCTGTTCCAGCGTGACGATGCACAGTTTGCCGACCTGCACTGGCCTGGCGAGGTGGATGCGCTGT
Source organism: Pseudomonas sp. 2848 (assembly GCF_003253945.1). NCBI lineage: Bacteria > Pseudomonadati > Pseudomonadota > Gammaproteobacteria > Pseudomonadales > Pseudomonadaceae > Pseudomonas > Pseudomonas sp. 2848. The sequence goes on along the minus strand of NZ_QKZD01000006.1, from coordinate 128,247 downwards.
TGGCGGTGGACAAGCCCTGGAACAAGCATGGTGATGGCGAGCGGATTCCCGAAAACGAGAAGGTCACACTGCTGACCCTGGCACCGGTGAAGTTCACCGGCAAGGGTGCTCCGACCGCCAAGGCCCTGGCCGCACTCATCGAGCGTAAACGCAAGGCGAGCTGGAAGGTCCTGGCACTGGAGACGCCGACTTGAAGCAGCACTGCTCGCCCACGATAGCAGCAGGTGCCAGCAGTTAGCACGTAACGTCGCGCGCGCCTGGAAGTGACCTGATGGAAACCATCGCATTCAATGGCTCTCCAGCAAGCGTCATCGATAAAGACCAAGGCAAGTAGCTGCGGAGGATGAACATGTATGAGAACACTGCCGAACTACGCAAGGCCCTGAAGGCCCAGAACCCTCTGGAACCACCCAGCGAGAGATTACTTGCAACAGGCCTGGCGACCGGGCGCTGCCATCAAGGACACGATCAGGTTCTTGACTGTTTGTTCACCGAGCAAGCCAAGGCACGTAAGAGCGAGATCGTTGGCAACTTTCTTGTAGGTGTCGAACGTAATGAAGCGAGTCTGCGCGCGGCAATGTCGGCCTTGGCGTGCGCTACACACCTGCCCAAACATCCCTTCACGGTGCACGATCAACTGACTTGCCAGGTTTGCAGCGCGTTCGAGCAGATCGATGTCAACTTCATGCAACTCAACCGGGTTCGTTTTTTCGTCGGAGCCGTATTAGGTGGCGATATCCTGCACATCGCGTTCATGCTGCAAGAGTACAACGCTGCGGCGAAGCTGCGACCGGAAAATTTCGACTTGATGGTCTCTGTCATTGATCTTATCCGTAATGTTCCGGCCCCGACCAAGCCCAAGGAATTGCTCAAGCTACTGCGCAAACTACCCGGCATCAAGATGAGCGAAGAAGAAGGCCGGGGGTTCCTCGACCTGCTTGGGCACTGCGGCATACTGCAGACGCCAGAGCACCCTGGCCTGCTGTACCGCTATACCAACCTCGGCCTGGCACCACGCAGCGCACGCTCGTCGGACTGGAGTTACCCGATGGACTTCTGGCGCGGTGAGCATGGCCTCAACCAGGACGCCCTGCGCTATTGGTTCAGCGACTACCCCGATTTACTCAAGGCGTAGGCCATTGGCAGGAGATCACACAGCAACAGACACGACCATTGCGGTACTGCACAATCAGACTCGCCAAAAGCAAAGGATGCTATCGACCATGACCTCGCAAAAAATCGTGCTTTCCGGCCAGGATCACGGTCTGGGCCAGATCGGCGGCGGTGCCCGCCTCAAGGATGCTTCGCTGTGGCCAAGAAGTCCGGACACCGGTGAGCCGATGACCCCGCTGCTGACATTGAGCGAACGCTTCCTGCCCGTCACCTTCATTCCACCCGGCATGGCAATCACGGTGTTCATCACCGCGCGTCAGCATGACGGCGCCTTCAGTCGATCCACCCAGCGCCATTACACCGTCAACCAGCAGAGTGAGCTCGACGAAAAACGCGCCAATGGTTTTGCCCGGGTCATCCTGCATGAGCTGGCCGACCAGTCGATCGCGCCGCCAACCGCAGCCCTCCTGCTGGAACGTGCCTACATCCAGTTCGAACCGTTCAGCGATGAAGAGGAAGAGCAGGAACTGGAGGACGAGGACAGCGGCATCGACCTGAGCAAGCCCGTCGGGCGGCCTTGCTGGCTGCAGGATCCGATCTACGAGCCCCAGCGCTTCCTGTTCCTGATGCAACTGCTCGACAGTGATGTGGCCAGCGCCAGCCCACAGCACGTGGGATTGTTCTCGGACGGTATCGGCTACCTGTATATCGACAGGCAAGCACGGCGCGGCAAGCACGGTGATGAAGCCGGCTTCTTCTTCATCCAGTTCACCTGATCGGATACCGCGACCTTGGCTGCCATCGAAACTGGCCGTAGCTACCGCCCCAGGCAATTCCGCGTCGAGTAACAGTCTTTTACCGAAACCCCAGGTTTTCCCTGCGCAGCCTTTGCCTATCCTAGGCCGGGTCATCCCGCCTGCGATGGACCCATGAAAGACTCGCTCCCCAGCCGCTATGCCTGCCTGTTCCTGTGTCTGGTCTTCACGATTGCCAGTGCCCCTTTCCTGCTTGCCCACACCTGGCTCTGGCCCTTCACCGTCGTCAGCGCCCTGCTCAGCCTGGTCGGCCTCAACGACCTGCGCCAACGCCACCACGCCGTGCGCCGCAACTATCCGATCCTGGGCAATATCCGCTACCTGATCGAGACCATCCGCCCGGAGATCCGCCAGTACCTGATCGAGGGCGACGACGACAAGCTGCCGTTCTCCCGCGCCCAGCGTTCACTGGTCTACGCCAGGGCCAAGAACGAGAGTGCCGAGAAAGCCTTCGGCACGCTCAACGATGCCTACAAGCCGGGCTTCGAGTTCATCAGCCACTCGATGCTGCCGGTGCCGATGCCCGACCCTGCGTCGTTCCGCATTCGCATCGGCGGCCCACAGTGCCGCCAACCGTACTCGGCGTCGATCTTCAACATCTCGGCCATGAGCTTCGGCGCCCTCAGCGCCAATGCCATCGCCGCGCTGAACAAGGGCGCGCGCCTGGGCCGCTTCGCCCATGACACCGGCGAGGGCAGCATCAGCCCCTACCACCGCGAACACGGCGGCGACCTGATCTGGGAAATCGGTAGCGGCTATTTCGGCTGCCGCAGCGAAGACGGCCAGTTCGACCCCGAGCGCTTCGCCGAGCAGGCCCGCGCCGCCCAGGTGAAGATGATCGAGATCAAGCTCAGCCAGGGCGCCAAGCCGGGCCATGGCGGGATCCTGCCGGGGCACAAGGTCAGCGCCGAGATTGCCGCCACCCGAGGCGTGCGCGAGGGCGAGGACTGCATCTCGCCGGCCGCCCACAGTGCTTTCGCCACACCGCGGGAACTGCTGCAGTTCGTCGCCCGGCTGCGCGAGCTGTCCGGCGGCAAGCCGGTGGGCTTCAAGTTCTGCCTGGGCCACCCGTGGGAGTTCATGGGCATCGCCAAGGCCATGCTGGCCACCGGCATCACCCCGGACTTCATCGTCGTCGACGGCAAGGAAGGCGGCACCGGCGCGGCGCCCCGGGAGTTCTCCGACAACATGGGCGTGCCGCTGCGCGAGGGCCTGATGTTCGTGCACAACACCCTGGTGGGGTTGAACCTGCGCGAGCGCATCCGCATCGGCGCGGCGGGCAAGCTGGTCAGCGCCTTCGACATCGCCAGCGTGCTGGCCATCGGCGCCGACTGGGTCAACTCGGCCCGGGGCTTCATGTTCGCCATCGGCTGCATCCAGTCGCAAAGCTGCCACACCAACAAGTGCCCGACCGGCGTGGCGACCCAGGATGCGTTGCGCCAGCGCGCGCTGGTGGTGCCGGAGAAGGCCGAGCGGGTCGCAAGCTTCCACCGCAATACCCTGCATGCCCTGGCCGAGATGCTTGCCGCTGCCGGCCTGGACCATCCTACTGAACTCAAGCCCAAGCACCTGGCGCGGCGTATCAGCGCCAGCGAGATCGGCCTGTTCTCGCAACTGCACACCTTCCTCAAGCCGGGCGAATTGCTCAGCGGTGCGATCGACAGCGAGTTCTATGCACGGATGTGGCGGATGGCGCGCAGTGACAGCTTTGCGCCGGAGACGGGGGAAATCGAGGTGGCGCCGGTGACGGCCAGCGTGCTGCGGAAAGAAACAGCCCCGGCATAGGCCGGGGCTGCGGGTGACGCAAGATCAGGATCAGAAGATGCTGATCGGGTACTCGACGAATACGCGGACTTCGTTGCCGTCGTCGTTGTAACCGTTCTGCTGGACAGCATTGTTGGTCCGCAGGAAGGAGCTACGCAGTTTGACGGACAGGTCCTTGGCCGGGCCTTCCTGAACCACGTAACGGATCTGGTTGAAGATCTCGCGCTCTTTACCTTCACCGAAGCCTTGTGGGGCGCCGACTTTACGGGTGTTGATGTTATCACCCACGACATAGGCAAACTTGTAGGTCAGCCCCGGAACGCCGAAGGCGCCAAAGTCCAGGCCATAGCCCAGCTGCCAGGAGCGCTCGTCTTCTGCGTTGAAGTCGGACCAGTAGGAGTTGGCCAGGTAGATGGTCGAGCCACCGTCACCCACGCCACCATCGTTCTGGTACCAGCCGTAGTTGTAGCCGGTGCTGCCGGTGCTGCGCTGGTGCGCCAGGGTGAACGAGTGCGGGCCGTAGGCGTAGGTGGCGGCCAGGCTCCAGATGGTGTTGGAGTCGCCGTTGAGCTTGGCGGCACGCACGTACTTGTTGTCGATGTCCGACTTGTAGCCGTTGAAGTCCAGGGTCAGGGACTGGTCGCTGGCAATCGGGAAGACGTAGTTCAGGCCCAGGTAGTGCTTCTTCATCACGTCTTCGTTGTCGGCGGTGTACAGCGACGCGGTGAAGTTGTCGGTGAACTTGTAGCTGCCGCCGAGCACGTTGATCGACTTCAGCCCGCCGCCATCACGACGCTCGGCGCTCTTGCGCGCTTCCTGGGTGAAGCGGCCGGCGTTGATTTCCAGGCCCTTGATCTCCTTGGAGGTGATCATGGTGCCGGTGAAGCTTTCTGGCAGCAGGCGACCGTCGTCGTACTGCAGAACCGGCAAGGCCGGCATCTGGTCACCGTACTTGAGCACAGTGTTGGACACACGGAACTTCACCGCAGCGCCACCACGGGCCAGGTTATGCGAAGCGTTGGTTTTTTCGTCAGGAAGGGTGGGGTCCGAACGCTTGAAGAAGTCGACACCGCCACCCTGGTTACGGCCCTTGCCGCCATCGAGGCGCAAGGCGTACAGGCCGAACGCGTCGACACCTACACCGACGGTACCCTGGGTGAAACCGGAGGAGAAGTTGGCGATGACGCCCTGGCCCCACTGGGACTGGTCGTTGGTGTGATGCTTCTTGTCACGGTTGATGAAGGCGTTGCGCAGAAGGACGTTGGCGTGGCTGTCCTCGATGAAGCCCTTGCTCTCGGCCTGGTCATTGGCCTGTGCCTGGGTCGCGGCGATCATCGCCAGGGCGACCAGGCTGATCCTGGTTTTCAACATGTTATTTTCCTTATTTCGTATTCAAAAACGCTCTGCATCAGAACGCCAGGAACCAACGCCCCTTCGTAGGTTCGACGCTATGCGGATCCAAGCCGAAGGCCCGCCAATTGTCTGCAACGGGCCTTGCAGCCGCATGGCCAGAGAATGGCCAGCAGGCGTAGAGCCCGAATCCTAGCCCTGCCTGCTTATACATGTCAAAAAAACGTGAAATGCAGGTTGATATAACCAAAAACAAGGTCAGCGCTGGTGCATTTCCATGCATATCTGCCGTGGGTCAGCGCAAATTTGTCTCTTTTGTGCAAAGCAGCCGAAATCCATAAAACCGTCATACGGCCATGCTTCCGCAGGCCTTCCGAAAGCCTGTTGGAAAGTGCCCTGCCCTTCCGGCTGCGCTGTCACGCGCAGAGCAGCATTGCACGCACCGCCGCTCCCACAAGCCATTCCGGAAATGCACCCCCATGAATGCCAAGATAATTTCAAATCAATCCGAATGAATAGCAACATCTTGAAACATTTGTAAAGACAACCCTTTACAAATGTCGATGCAACAGCAAATAGCAAGCATTACCATTCGCGCCCAATTTCTCACTCCTCCCTTGGACGCCTTCGATGCCTGCCCCCTGCCGCCTTTCACCCTTGACCCTGGGCCTGTCGCTGCTGTTCAGCGCCGGCCTGGCCAGTGCTGCCACCACGACCCTGCCGGAAACCTCGGTGACAGCCGACAGCACCCGCGAAGAGGACAACCCGCGAGTCAAGGACGTGACCACCGCGACCCGCACCTCGACCCCCGCGCGCTACGTGCCACAGGCCATCGATTCGGTGAAGACCCGCAACGTGCTGGACTACGGCAGCAGCAACCTGGGCAAGGCACTGGAAGGCATCCCCAACGTCAGCAGCGGCGCCGACACCCGCTTCGACAGCCTGCGCATTCGCGGCTTCGACGCCAGCAACGACTTCTACCTGGACGGTGTCCGCGACGACAGCCAGTACACCCGTGATCTGCACAACATCGAGCGGGTCGAGGTGCTCAAGGGCCCGGCCGCGGTGCTTTATGGCCGTGGCAGCCAGGGCGGTATCGTCAACCGGGTGAGCAAGGCGCCGGAGCACGGCCGCCGCTCGACCATCGAGGCACAAGGTGGCAGCCAGGACCTGCGCAGCCTGTATGCCGACCTCAGCGCCGACCCCAGTGATACCCTCAGCCTGCGCCTGAACCTGGGCAACGAGGACAAGAACAGCTTCCGCGACGGGATCGATGGCAACCACCGCCAACTGTTCGCCCCGTCCATGAGCTGGCAGATCACCCCCGAACTGAACTGGCTGGTGCAGTACGAGTACAGCCGCTACGACCGCACACCCGACCGTGGCATCCCCGGCAACCCGCTCACCGGGCGCCCCGCCGATGTCAGCCGCAAGACCACCTACGGCGACACCCAGCGCGACTACATCAACGACCGCGCCGAGTCGCTGCGCTCGCGCCTGAACTACGAGCTGAACGATCAGTGGCAACTGCGCCACACCTTCAGCCTGTTCACCCTGGAGAGCGACTTCGACAACACCTACCTGACCGCCTACCGCCCCGCTGCCGGTCTGGTGGACCGCCAGCGCTGGCAGCAGGACCTGAGCACCCGCAACCTCTACAACACCATCGAACTCGAAGGTCATGTAGAAACCTTCGGTCTGGAGCACACGCTGCTGGTTGGCCTGGAAATGGGCGAGCAGCGTCGCAACTCGCTGCTGAGCCAAGGCGTAGGCGTTCCCTCGGTACCGCTGCAGGGGGCCACGGCCAGCCAACAGCACAACGGCATCATGCGGGTGTCCAGCAACAACCACACTGATGTCGAGAGCCGAGGGATCTACCTGCAGGACCAGATCCGCCTCAACGACCAGTGGCAGCTGCTGGCCGGCGTGCGCTTCGACCAGTTCGAGGTGGACACCACCAACAAACTGCGCAACATCTCGGAAAAGCAGAAGGACAACAGTTTCAGTCCGCGTATCGGCGTGGTGTACACCCCCTGGCAGGACCACTCCTTCTATGCCTCCTGGAGCAAGACCTACTCTCCGGTCGGTGGCGGCCTGATCGGCATCACCCCCGGCGCGGCCGGCAACGCCAACCAGACCGACCCGGAACAGACCCGGCAGAAGGAAATCGGGGTCAAGAGCGAATGGTTCGACGAACGCCTGAGCACCACCCTGGCGATCTACGAACTGGAACTGTACAACCGCCGTACCCGCGACCCGATCAACCCGGAACTGATCCAGCTCAGCGGCCTGCAACGCTCGCGCGGCATCGAGCTGACCGCCACCGGCAACGTGGTGGGCAACTGGTACGTGCGCGGCGGCATCGGTCTGCAGGACGCGACCATCGTCAAGGACAACAACGGCCAGCAGGGCAACCGCATCAATGATGTGGCCAAACGTAACGCCAGCCTGTTCGTGACCTGGAAGCCGGAGCTGGGCTGGTACGCCGAAACCGGTTTGACCCTGGTCGGCGACCGCTACGCCGACAACCAGAACACCGTGATCCTGCCGGGCTACGGCCGCTGGGACGCGCTGGCCGGTTATCGCACCCACGACTGGGATGTTCGCGCGGCGTTGAGCAACATCACCGACAAGACCTACTACAGCTCGGCCACCAGCGCGGCGCAGATCCAGGTGGGCGATCCGCGCAGCCTGGTGGTGACCGGGACCTACAGCTTCTGAGTTGCAATCCGGAGCGGACGTCAAGGACGGGTCGCCCAAACGAAAACGCCACCGCAATTGCGGTGGCGTTTTTTTCTGCGGCGGGATCCTTCCCGGTCAATGCCAGACAGCCAGCAGAGCGTCGAGCTCTTCCTCGCTGATCAGGCCTTGGGGGTATCGCCCATCCAGCAGGCGTCGTGGGTCGGTCGTCCTGACCCGATCGTCTCCATGACGTTTCAACCACTGAGCCAGGATTCTGAGCGATTGGTGACTGGCCGCCGTTGAGGGCAAAGCCGACTCACTTGCTGCGTTCATTTCCTCACGTACTCCCTGGGCCGAGTGAGCGGCTAAGTTACTTCAGATGCGTTACAGAATGGCGTAGGCCCATTCGTCTGAAGTACGAGGAAAAATCAATACAATTGCTGTGCCATGCCGCCCGACCGACTATCGCGAGCAAAAAAAACCCGCCTTTCGACGGGTTTTTCACTCATTGGCCGATCAACGTTTTACCGGAGCCGGTTGCTGCTGGGTCAGGCAGTGGATGTTGCCACCGCCTAACAGCAGCTCACGCCCCGGGATCATCACCACTTCGTGATCCGGGAAGACCTTGGCCAGGATAGCTCTGGCTTGCGCATCAGCAGGGTCGTCGAAGCTCGGCGCGATGATGCCGCCATTGACGATCAGGAAGTTCACATAGGACCCGGCCAGGCGTACCGAAGGGTCACGCTCTTGGCTGCCCACCACATGATCGACGCCATCGCATTCGGCCTGGGTGGCGTAAAGCGGCCCCGGAATCGGCATCTTGTGCACCACGAACTCGCGCCCTTTGGCGTCGCGGGTGTTTTTCAGCACCTCGTAGGCGGCGTGGCAGCGCGCATAGTTGGGGTCATTGGAATCATCGGTCCAGGCCAGTAACACTTCGCCTGGGCTGACGTAACAGCAGAAGTTGTCGACGTGGCCATCGGTCTCGTCGTTGTACAGGCCGTCCGGCAGCCAGACGATGGTCTCGACCGCCAGGTGCTCGCGCAGGATCTCCTCGATCTGTTCGCGATCCAGGTGCGGGTTGCGGTTGCGGTTGAGCAGGCATTCTTCGGTGGTGATCAGGGTGCCTTCGCCATCGACGTGGATCGAACCGCCTTCGAGCACGAAGCCTTCGGTGTGGTAACGCTGCACGCGCTCCATCTCCATGACCTTGGCGGCCAGCTCCTCGTCACGGTTCCAGGGCGCGTACAGGCCGCCATCGAAGCCGCCCCAGGCGTTGAAGCCCCAGTCCACGCCGCGTACCTCGCCGTGGTCGTTGATGACGAAGGTCGGGCCGGTGTCACGCACCCAGGCGTCGTCGTTGCTGATCTCGACCACGCGGATGTTGGGCAGGTCGAGCTGGCGACGGGCGTTCTCGTACTGGCCGGCGGACACCGCCACGGTGACCGGCTCGAAGCGGGCGATGGCCTTGGCCAGGGTCACATGCGCGGCCTGTGCCGGCTTGCCGCCCAGGCGCCAGTTGTCCGGACGCTCCGGCCAGACCATCCACACCTGGGTCTGCGGGGCCCATTCGGCGGGCATGTGGAAACCGTCGGCGCGGGGGGTCGAGTTGAGGGTCTTCATGGGTAACCTCTGCGAAGGCCCGGTGCCAGGGGCGCCAGGTCAGTGATCGAAAAAGATGCAGGCTCGCCAGTATAGGCAGCGTAATGATCAGCCGATATTACAACCGATAAATATCGACTTTAAATAGCTGATCACAAAATATTTAGGCATAAAAAAGCCTGGCAAACCGATAACAATCGACTTGCCAGGCCCGCATGCCGTGACTCAGAGCCCTTCGCCGAGGACCCGCTCCACGCTGTCGACGAAGTAGTCCACGCTGGCCCGCGTGGTGCACATCGGTGGCTTGATCTTCAGGATGTTCAGGTAGTCGCCGGTCGGTTGCATGAAGATCCCCAGGTCACGCAGGCGATCGCACAGAATCATGGTCTCCTCGGTCGCTGGTTCCAGCGTCTGGCGATCGCGCACCAACTCCAGTCCCAGGTAGAACCCGGAACCATGGGCGGCGCCGGCAAGCGGATATTTATCGACCAATGCCTGCAGGCGAGCCTTGAAGTAACGGCCCACGTCTCGGGCGTTGTCCCACAACCCTTCATCACGCATTACGTCCAGCACCGCCATGCCGATGCGGCAACTGACCGGGCTGCCACCGGCCGACGAGAAGAAGTAGCCCTCGGCCTCCAGCGCCTCGGCGATCTCGCGCCGGGTGATCACCGCACCCAGCGGCTGGCCGTTGCCCATGCCCTTGGCCATGGTGATGATGTCCGGCACCACGTCCTGCTCCTCGAAACCCCAGAAATACTCGCCCAGGCGCCCGTAACCGACCTGCACCTCGTCGGCGATGCACACCCCGCCGCGCTGGCGCACCTTGGCGTAGGCCTCGCGCAGGTAGCCCGGCGGCAGCGAGATGCCCCCGGCGTTTCCGTATACCGGCTCGCAGATAATCCCGGCCAGCTGGCGACCACGGGCGTCGAGGTCGGCCAGCTTGGCATCGACATCGCGCAGGTAGTCGGCGGCGCTGTCGGCGCCCCGGTAGCGCCCGCGGAAGGTATTCGGCGCCTCCACCGGATGCACCCAGTCCGGCCGGGTCTCCAGGGCCTGGGGGTTGTCGGCGATGGAGGTGGAGATCGCGTCAGTAGCCACCGACCAGCCGTGGTAGGCCTCCAGCACGCTGAGCAGATCGCGCCCGCCGCTATAGGCCCAGGCCAGACGGATCGCCAGGTCATTGGCCTCGGTGCCGCTGTTGACCAGGAACACCCGGTCGAAGCCCTCCGGGGCCACTTCCAGCAAGCGCTCGGAAAACTCGGCAATGGCCGCATAGTGGAAGCGCGAGTTGGTGTTGACCAGCGACCACTGGCGCGCCGACTCGGCGGCCATGCGCGGATGACCATGGCCAAGCACCGCGACATTGTTGAGCATGTCCAGATAGGAACGGCCCTGCATGTCGATCAGGTAGTTGCGCCAGCCACGCTCGATATGCGGAGGCTGGGCGTAGTAATGCTTCTGCGAGCGGGCGAAGCTGGCATCGCGACGGGCCAGCAGGGCTTGCGCGTCGGCCAGCGGCTCGGCATCGCAGTCGAAGCCCAGCAGGGTGCGCGGTGACGGGCACAGGGCCAGCCAGGCGGCAGCGTGAGAAGGCGTGGCGAAAAACGGTGGACAGGTATCGGTATCCACGCACAGTTGCACGCGGATAAACCCACAGGTCGCGCCGATGGCCTGGCCCTTGAGCAACGCCTGCCCATCGGTCGGTGCCTCCTCCAGGCCATCGAGCCACAGGCTCCAGTGCGCGGTGCGCAGGCAGCCACGGCCATCGCCGATGCATTGCCATACCCCAGCAGCGGGCGCCTGCAACGCGGTGCCGGGCAACAGGTTCAGCTCCACGCCCAGGGCGCAGGTAGCCGGTTCTTCAGGCCGGTCGATGTGGGTTTGCGACAGGCGGTACTGCCCATGCAGGCTGCTCGCCGGCCCCGGCTGGGCAGCAAGCTGGCGCTGGTCAAAGCCGGGTTGCTCCCAGTTGCCCGCCTCGCAGCAGGGGCTGAGCACGCCCAGGTCGACCCGGGTCACCGCCTCGCTGTTCAGCGTCGGCAGCAACACGGCGCAATCGCCAAGATCGATGCCGGCCGGCTTGCGCCCAGCCGCCTGGAGGATCGCCGCCTCCATCAAAGCCGCGGGCACGGAGCAAGCGGTATCGAAGATTTCCCATTCATGGGCGATGTTGTCGCGGGTGTATCGGTTGTCCGGATCGATGGCCAGTTGCTGCTCGCTGCTGAGCACCAGCACGGCCGCGCGGTTGAGTACCAGCGGCCAGAGGGCACGCAACTCGGCATCATGCAGGGGATTCACGGCATGATAGGCGCTGACCGCCGGCAAGATCCGCAGCGGGTCGCCCTCGGCGTGATGCAGCAAGGCCGCGCAGGTCACCGACAGATCGGCGATGCGCCAGGTACGCACCAGGTCACCGAAGTCGATGACACCCTGCACCTGCCACTGCCGCTCTGCATCGCGCGCCCAGACCACGTTGTCGTCGGTGATGTCCAGGTGCACGGCCTGGATCGGCAGCAGGTCGACCAACGGTTGCAGACGTGCGGCTGCCGCCTGGGCGACCTGCTCCACCTGCGCCCGGCGCTGGGCATCCTGCAACACGGGCGACAAATGCGGGATCAGTACCTGGGCATGGCGCGGATCCCACTGCAAGGTGCGCTCGAGGCCTGGATGGTCGAAATCGGCCAGCGCCTTATCGACACGGGCGCAAAGCGTACCGAGCTCAACCATCACCCGCGCCGGCAGGTGGCCCAGGCGGGTCAGTGGCTGCCCGTCGATGAAATCGAGCAGGCGGGCCCGCAGCGGCTGGTCATCGACCTCGAGGTCCAGCAATAGCCCGCCGGTACTGGCTGTGCGCACTACCGGCACTGGCACGCCTTGCCCATGCAGGAACGCCAGCGCCGCGTGCTGGGCCTGCAGTTCGACTTGCGCATAGCTGCCATGGCAGACCTTGAGCACGAAGCGGCCCTGGTCGCTGTCCACGCGGAAGTTGAGGTCCTGCTGGCTGCCCAGCACCTGCAACGTGCCCTGCAAGTCGTAGTACGACCTCAGCAGGGCATGGGCATGGGCCTCGCCAAGTGAAGGACTGGGCTGGCTCGAACGCTGGATCAGGGTGCTCAGGGGCATGAACGGGGAACCTCGTTTTTTTGTCGCTTATATCGCCACCACCGAGGGTGATAAGCAAGTGGCAGCCTTGCACAGACGACAGGCCGTCGTGCATTCACGACTTGCCACGAGCGGCCCCAGCCAACAAGCTAGGCATCTGGCAATACACTTTCCGCACAGGCACCCGCACATGCGCATTCTCGTCACCGGCGGCGCCGGCTTCATCGGCTCGGCCCTGGTCCGCTATCTGATCGAACACACCGATCATGAAGTGCTCAATCTCGACAAGTTGACCTACGCGGGCAACCTGCAGTCGCTGCAGCGAATCGCCGACCACCCCCGCTATGAATTTGTCCAGGCCGATATCGCCGACCAAGTCAGTGTCAGCGCCATGCTTGCCAGGTTCCAGCCACACGCCATCATGCATCTGGCCGCGGAGTCGCACGTCGACCGCTCCATTGATGGCCCAGCGGACTTCATCCACACCAATATCGTCGGCACCTACAGCCTGCTGGAGGCCGCTCGCGGCTACTGGAGCTCGCTGGAAAAGCCTGCCCGCGACAGATTCCGCTTCCACCACGTTTCCACCGACGAAGTGTTCGGCGACCTGCACGGCCCCGACGGACTGTTCGATGAAAATACCCCGTACGCCCCGAGCTCTCCCTACTCGGCCAGCAAGGCGGCAGCCGATCATCTGGTCCGCGCCTGGCAACGTACCTACGGCCTGCCGACAGTGATCAGCAACTGCTCCAACAACTACGGCCCATATCACTTCCCCGAGAAACTGATCCCGTTGATCATCCTCAATGCCCTGGCCGGCAAACCGCTTGCGGTGTACGGCGATGGTCAGCAAGTCCGCGACTGGCTGTACGTCGAGGATCACGTCCGCGCCCTGCTCCGGATCGTAACCACTGGAGAGGTCGGCCAGACCTACACCATCGGTGGCCACAACGAGCAGAAGAACATCGACGTGGTGCAGGCCGTGTGTGCGCTGCTGGAAGAGCTGGCCCCTGCGCACCCCGCCGGGGTGACCCGCTACGCCGACCTGATCACCCACGTCCAGGATCGCCCAGGACATGACCTGCGCTACGCTATCGATGCTGGCAGGATCGAGCGTGAGCTCGGCTGGGTACCGCAGGAAACCTTTGCCTCGGGCTTGCGCAAGACCGTGCAATGGTACCTGGACAATCTCGAGTGGTGCCGCCAGGTCCAGGATGGCAGCTATCAAGGTCAGCGCCTGGGCAATTCAGACTTCAAGGACCTGATCGCATGACCAAAGGAATCGTCCTGGCCGGCGGCACGGGCACCCGCCTGCACCCCATCACCCTCGGTGTCTCCAAGCAGCTGCTGCCGATCTACGACAAACCGATGATCTACTACCCGATCTCGGTGCTGATGCTCGCCGGCATCCGCGACATCCTGCTGATCTCCACGCCACAGGATCTGCTGCAGTACCGCCAGTTGTTCGGTGACGGCAGCCAGCTCGGCATTCACATAAGCTATGCCGAACAGCCGTCCCCCGACGGGCTGGCACAGGCGTTCCTGATCGGCGAATCGTTCATCGGTGACGATGCCGTGTGCCTGATCCTCGGCGACAACGTTTTCCACGGCCAGGGTTTCAGCGAACAGCTGCAACGTGCGGTGCGCCAGCCCTCGGGCGCCACCGTGTTCGGCTATCGGGTCAAGGACCCGGAGCGCTTCGGCGTGATCGAGTTCGACGCCGATGGCCGGGCGTTGTCGATCGAGGAAAAACCCAGGCAACCCAAATCCAGCTATGCCGTGACCGGCCTGTACTTCTACGACAACGATGTGGTGAACATCGCCAAGAGTATCCGCCCGTCAGCCCGCGGCGAACTGGAGATCACCGACATCAACAACGCCTACCTGGCACGCGGCGACCTGCGCGTAGAACGCTTCGGCCGTGGCTTCGCCTGGCTCGACACCGGCACCCATGACAGCCTGCTGGAAGCCTCGCAGTACGTGCAGACCCTCGAGCATCGCCAGGGGCTGAAGGTGGCCTGCCTGGAAGAGATCGCCTTCCAGAACGGTTGGATCAGCCGTGAGCAACTGCTGGCCAAGGCCTGCGAACTGCAAAAGACCGGCTACGGCCAATACCTGAGCCAGCTGGCCGAAGAACAGCCATGAATGTCATCGCCACCGCACTCCCCGGCGTCCTGATCATCGAGCCCAAGGTGTTCGGTGACAGCCGCGGATTCTTCTACGAAAGCTACAACGCCCGCGACTTCGCCCTGCGCACCGGCATCGACACGCCATTCGTCCAGGACAACCACTCTCGCTCCCGACACGGCGTGCTGCGTGGGCTGCACTACCAGTTGCAGAATGCCCAGGGCAAGCTGGTCCGCGTGCTGCAAGGCGATATCCTCGACGTGGCGGTGGACATCCGTCGCAGCTCGCCAACCCTGGGCCAGTGGGTGGCGGTGCGACTGTCTGCCAACAACCACCGCCAGCTGTGGCTGCCACCCGGTTTCGCCCATGGTTTCCGGGTGTTGAGCGAATCGGCCGAGGTGCTCTACAAGACCACCGACTACTACAACCCCGACGCCGAGCACAGCATACGCTGGGACGACCCGCAGTTGGCCATCGACTGGCAGCTGAACGGCCTGCAACCGTTGCTGTCGGCCAAAGACCAGGCCGCCATGTCATTTGCCGATGCGCAGCTGCTCCCATGAAGATCCTCGTCTGCGGCCGCCACGGCCAGGTTGCACTGGCACTCAAGGAATCATTGCACGGCCTGGGCGATGTACAGCGGCTCGGTCGTGACGGGTTCGACATGGCCCAACCGGAGCAACTGCGCGCCTCGCTGCGTCAGATGGCGCCCGACCTGATCATCAATGCCGCCGCCTACACGGCAGTCGACCAGGCCGAAAGCGAAATACAGCAGGCCCACGCCATCAACGCCGAAGCGCCCCGGGTACTGGCCGAAGAAGCCGCACGGCTCGGCGCACCGCTGATCCACTACTCCACCGACTATGTCTTCGACGGCAGCAAACCAGCCCCCTACAACGAGGATGACGCCCCCAATCCACTGGGCGTCTATGGCCGAAGCAAGCTGGCGGGCGAACAGGCCATCACCGCAGTCGCCGGTGAACATCTGATACTGCGCACGAGCTGGGTCTATTCGTTGCATGGACGCAACTTCCTGCTGACCATGCAGCGCCTGCTTCAGGAACGTCCACAGCTGAAAGTCGTCAACGACCAGATCGGCGCCCCAACCTGGGCGGGCACCCTCGCCGCCAGCACCCGCGCGCTGATCGAGCGCTGGTGCAACGGCCAGGCAGGCGCCTGGGGCACCTACCACCTGACCGCCCAGGGTGAAACTTCCTGGTTCGGCTTCGCCCAGGCAATCGCTGACCAGCTCAAGGCCCAGGGGCGGTCTTGCGCCGAGCTGCTGCCGATCCCTTCCAGCGAGTACCCGACACCGGCAAGACGACCGCTCAACTCACGCCTGGATTGTTCGCGCCTGGCCCGTGAATGGCACGTCTGCCAACCGCACTGGCACGATGCACTCATCGACTGCCTCAAGTAGCGCATAATTGCGCCAGACCTTTCTGGCGCAATCAACCGCGATGATCCCAAGACCCACGCCTCCCCGCCGCCCCCGCTGGCGCAGCCTGGCCCTGCTGGCGCTGTGCCTGGCCCCGCTGCTGTGGCCGCTGCACCACCTGGCCGAGCGCTACTACCAGGATGAACTGGCCTCGCAGAACCGCCAGACCCTCGACCTCTACGTCGCCAACCTGCTGGGCACCCTGCACCGCTACGAAACCCTGCCAAAGATCCTCGGCGACCTGCCGGCGCTGCGCGGCGTGCTGGCCGACCCGTTGCGCCTCGAGGCGGTGACCAACGCCAACCGGTTGCTCAAGGGCATCACCCAGCAGACCGGTGCCGAGGTGATGTACCTGATGGATATCAGCGGCAACACTCTGGCCGCGTCCAACTGGGACAAGCAGGACAGCTTCGTCGGCCGCAACTTCTCGTTCCGCCCGTACTTCATCGAGGCGATGGAGGGGCGGCTGGGGCGGTTCTTCGGCCAGGGCACCACTTCGGCCAAGCGCGGCTACTTCTTCGCTGCCGCCGTCCATGATCGCGACAAGGTAATCGGCGTGCTGGTGGTCAAAGTCGACCTCGACCACACCGAAACCCTGTGGGGCCGCACGCCGGAACAACTGCTGCTGACCGACCAGAACGGCGTGGTGGTGCTCACCTCGCGCCCGGACTGGCGTTTCCGCGCCACCCGCGAATTGACCGCGGCCGAGCGCCAGGCCATCGTCGCCATCCAGCCCTACCCGACCCAGGCCCCGCAGCCGTTGAGCCTCAACCGCGACGCCTGGCTGGTCCAGACCCGCGACATCAAGGAAACCGGCTGGCAAGTGAACATCCTCGCCCCGCGCCTGCTGGTCGATCGCTCAGTGCAGACGGTCATGGCCATCGGTGGCGGTGCGCTGCTGGTGACCATGCTCCTGGCTGGCCTGGTGATGCAGCGCCGACGCCACTATATCGACCGCATCGACTTCGAGGCCCTTGCCCGGCAAGAGCTGGAAAAGCGCGTGATCGAGCGCACCGCCGACCTGGAAGGCCTCAATACCCGCCTCAAGAGCGCGGTGCTGGAGCGCGAAAGCGCCCAGCAGGAGCTGGTGCGCGCCCAGGACGAACTGGTCCAGGCCGGTAAACTGTCGGTACTGGGCACCATGTCGGCGAGCATCAGCCATGAGCTCAATCAACCGCTGGCGGCGATTCGCAGTTATGCCGAGAACGCCGAGATTCTCCTCGACCATCAGCGCACCGAAGATGTGCGCGGCAACCTCAAGCTGATTGGCGAACTGACCGGGCGCATGGCTTCGATCATCGCCCACCTGCGCGCCTTCGCCCGCCGCGACCAGCACGCCCCGGAGAGCGTTGCCCTGCAACCGGCCCTGGATGATGCCCTGGCGCTGCTGGCCAAGCGTCGCCGAGCCATGGCCGTGGAACTGGTGCGCGACCTGCCCGAGGCCACGCTGTGGGTACAGGCCGGCGAGACCCGCCTGCGCCAAGTGCTGGGCAACCTGCTGGCCAACGCCCTCGATGCCCTGACCGAAAAAGCCAACCCGCGCAGGCTGTGGCTGAGTGCCGAGCGCCAAGACGGCTGCGTCTACCTGTACATTCGCGACAATGGCCCAGGCTTCAGCCGCCAGGCGCTGGAGCACGCCAAGGAGCCGTTCTTCACCACCAAGACCCGCACCCAGGGCCTCGGCTTGGGGCTGGCCATCTGCGAAAGCCTGATGCACGCGCTCGGCGGCGAGCTACTGCTGGGCAACCACCCGGAAGGCGGCGCCCTGCTGACCCTGAAACTGCGCGTGGCCAAGCCCGGCGCCAACCTGCAATCTTCGGAGGATACCTCGGCATGAGCACCGAGACACCGATCGACAGCCGTGCCCAGGTGATCCTGGTCGATGATGACCCGCACCTGCGCCAAGCCCTGAGCCAGACCCTGGACCTGGCCGGGCTCAAGGTGGTGGCCTTGGCCGACGCCCAGGGCCTGGCCGAACGCCTGGAGGAGGACTGGCCGGGCGTGGTGGTCAGCGATATCCGCATGCCCGGCATCGATGGCCTGCAACTGCTGGAGCAACTGCACGCCCGTGACAGCGAACTGCCGGTGCTGCTGATTACCGGCCACGGCGATGTGCCACTGGCAGTGCAGGCCATGCGCGCCGGGGCATATGACTTCCTGGAGAAACCCTTCGCCAGCGACGCCCTGCTCGACAGCGTGCGCCGCGCCCTGGCCCTGCGCCGCCTGGTGCTGGACAATCGTAGCCTGCGCCTGGCCCTGAGCGATCGCCAGCAGTTGGCCACGCGCCTGGTCGGGCAATCCCCCGGCATGCAGCGCCTGCGCGAGCAGATCGGCGCCCTGGC
Source organism: Pseudomonas sp. 2848 (assembly GCF_003253945.1). NCBI lineage: Bacteria > Pseudomonadati > Pseudomonadota > Gammaproteobacteria > Pseudomonadales > Pseudomonadaceae > Pseudomonas > Pseudomonas sp. 2848. The sequence continues at coordinate 109,909 of NZ_QKZD01000006.1, read as the reverse complement.
CGGCACTCGCGCCGACGTGCTGATCCTTGGCGAGACCGGCGCCGGCAAGGAAGTGGTGGCGCGTGCCCTGCACGACCTGTCGAGCCGACGCGACGGCCCGTTCGTGGCGATCAATGCCGGCGCCCTGGCCGAGTCGGTGGTCGAGAGCGAACTGTTCGGCCATGAGCCGGGCGCTTTCACCGGTGCGCAGAAGCGCCGCATCGGCAAGTTCGAATTCGCCAATGGCGGCACGCTGTTCCTCGACGAAATCGAAAGCATGAGCCTGGATGTTCAGGTCAAGCTGCTGCGCCTGCTGCAGGAGCGGGTGGTCGAGCGCCTGGGCGGCAACCAGCTGATCCCGCTGGATATCCGTATCATCGCCGCCACCAAGGAAGACCTGCGCCAAGCCGCCGACCAAGGGCGTTTCCGTGCAGACCTGTACTACCGCCTGAACGTCGCACCGCTGCGTATCCCCGCGCTGCGTGAGCGCGGCGACGACATCCTGGTGCTGTTCCAGCACTTCGCCGACGCCGCCAGCGAACGCCATGGCCTGCCGCCCCACAACCTGCAACCGGCGCAGCGTGCCCTGCTGCTGCGCCACGACTGGCCGGGCAATGTACGCGAGCTACAGAATGCCGCCGAACGCTTCGCCCTTGGCCTGGAGCTGGCCCTTGATGGCCAGGCGCCTGCGGCGGCCAACGATATCCATGTCCCGGTGCCGGCCGGTAACCTCAGCGAGCAGGTCGAGCAGTTCGAGCGCTCGCTGATCGCCGCCGAGCTGATGCAGCCGCACAGCTCCATGCGCAGCCTCGCCGAGGCCCTTGGCATCCCGCGCAAGACCCTGCACGACAAACTGCGCAAGCACAGCCTGAGCTTTGGCGGGCACGACGACCAGGAGGACAACCGTCAATGAGCAACGACAGCCAGTACCTGCAGTCCGTACTGCACAGCGATATTCCGCTGACCCGCGAGATGGGCATGGAAGTCATCGATTGGCAGGCGCACACCTTGCGCCTGAAGCTGCCATTGGCGCCCAACGTCAACCACAAGAGCACCATGTTCGGCGGCAGCCTGTATTGCGGCGCGGTGCTGGTGGGCTGGGGCTGGCTGCACCTGCGTCTGCGCGAGCTGGGGATCGATGACGGGCATATCGTCATCCAGGAAGGGCAGATCAGCTACCCGCTGCCAGTCACCGGGGCTGCCGTGGCGCGTTGCCCGGCGCCGGACGAGAAGACCTGGGAGCGGTTCCTGACGATGTACCAGCGTCGCGGGCGGGCGCGGCTGACGCTGGAGACGATGGTGAGCAACGAGGGTAGTGACGAGACTGCGGTGACGTTCAGCGGGCAGTACGTGCTGCATCGCTGAAAGGATCGTTCTAAAAAAATCCCCTCAAGACAGTTGCTCCCACAAAGATAACGGTGACTCCTGTGGGAGCCGGCTTGCCGGCGATGGGCGCGTAGCGGCCCCGACGAGCTCAAGCTTTGATCGCACTCGCCAGTTCGACGAGCGCCTGACGCCATTCAGCCGCGCGGGGCAACGCCAGGAAGAACGGATTGAGCAGCGACTCACGCGGTGGGTAGCGGAACGGCAACCCGTCCAGCCCGATCACTTCGCCCCCGGCTCCCTCCAGCACGCCCTGGGCAGCCGCAGTATCCCACTGCGAGGTCGGCGCCAGCCGCGGATAACAGTCGGCACTGCCTTCGGCCAGCAGGCAGAACTTCAGCGAGCTGCCGATGTTGGCCAGTTCCAGCTCCCCCACCGCACTCCCAAGCCCCGCCAGCAGCGCTTCCTGCTCCGGACTCGAATGCCGACGGCTGGCGACAACGGTAAACCGCTCCTGTGCCGGTGGGGCATTACGCACCTGGATCGTTTGAGCCTCTTCGTTACGCTCGGCCCTCCAGGCACCGAACTCGCGCCCACCGGAGTAACAGCGGCCATTGGTTGGCATCGCCACCACACCGAACACCACCTCGCCGTTTTCGATCAGCGCGATGTTGACGGTGAACTCCTCGCTACCGGCGATGAACTCCTTGGTGCCATCCAAAGGATCGACCAGCCACCAGCGCTGCCAGCCTGCGCGGGTTGCCAGCGGGATGTCGCAGTCCTCTTCGGAGAGCACCGGAATCTGCGGCGCCAACGCCTGCAAGCCATCGGCGATAACCCGATGGGCCGCCAGGTCGGCAGCGGTCACCGGTGAATCGTCGGCCTTGTTGCTTACCGCCACGTCAGCGCGCCAGAACGGCAAGGTCGCCTCGCCGGCCAACAAGGCGAGCTTGGCGATGTCCTGCATCAGTTGCCGATCATTCATACGCTCAACACCCCACGCTGGATCAGCAGGTCACGGGCCAGGTACAGCGCCGCCAGCGCCCGGCCTTCGCTGAACTGCGGGTGCATGGCCAGGGCCGAGAGCTCGCGCAGGTTGACCTTGTCGACGCGCATCGGCTCGGGTTCGTCGCCCTCCAGACGCTCTTCGTACAGATCGGTGGCCAGGACCACCTGGATCTTCTGGCTCATGTAACCGGGCGACAACGACAGCTCTGTCAGGTGTTCCAGCTGACGCGCGCCGAAACCGGCCTCTTCCTTGAGCTCCCGGTCGGCGGCGGCGAGCACGTCCTCGCCCGGTTCGATCAGGCCCTTGGGCAACGACAGCTCGTATTCGTCGGTACCGCCGCAATATTCCTCGACCAGCACGGCATGCTCGGCATCGAGCATGGCCACGATCATCACTGCGCCATAGCCGTTGCCACGGCCGACCAGTCGCTCATAGGTGCGCTCGGTACCGTTGGAGAAGCGCAACTGCACGGCTTCGACGCGGAACAGGCGGCTGCTGGCGACGATCTCGCGGCTGAGGACGGTGGGTTTCTGGCGCATGGGGCGGCTCCTTGGCGTGAACGGGTTACTATACCGTGGCTTGCCGACTGATCGAGAATTTCCCATGCCCGTTCTTCCCTGGTCCGCCATCGATACCGTCCTGCTGGACATGGACGGCACCCTGCTCGACCTGCATTACGACAACCGCTTCTGGCTGGAGCACTTGCCCCAGCGCTACGCCGAGCTGCATGGCGTGAGCCGGGCCATGGCCGAGCTCGAGCTGCGCCCGCTGTTCGAACAGCATGCCGGCACGCTCAACTGGTACTGCCTGGACTTCTGGAGCCGTGAACTGCGCCTGCCAATCCGCGAGCTCAAGCTGGAGATCGCCGACCTGATCGCCTTGAAGCCGGATGCCGATACCTTCCTCGCCGCCATTCGCAAGGCCGGCAAGCGGGTGGTGATGATCACCAACGCGCACCGTGACTCGCTGTCGTTGAAGCTGGAGCGGGTTGAACTGGCGCCTTACTTCGAACGGCTGATCAGCTCGCACGACTATGGCTATCCAAAGGAGAGCCCGCAGTTCTGGGATGCGTTGCAGGCAGACATCGGCTTCGAGCCGACGCGCAGCCTGTTCATCGATGACACCCTGGCGATTCTGCGCAGTGCCCGGCAATTTGGCGTGGGGCACCTGCTGGCTGTGCGCCAGCCGGATAGTCGGGCCGAGCCACGCGATACCCAGGAGTTCGGGGCAGTAGAGGATTATCGGGCGTTGCTGGCAGGGTTGTAACTGCGCATTCGCCCCGTAGGGGCGGCTTCAGCCGCGATCACCCGCGACGCGGGTGCCAGGCACCGCGGGCTAAAGCCGCTCCTACAAGCGCCCCCTCAGTCAGGAATACGCAGCACTTGCCCCGGATAGATCTTGTCCGGATGTTTGAGCATCGGCTTGTTAGCCTCGAAGATCTTGTTGTACTTGTTGGCGTCGCCATAGACACGCTTGGAGATGGCACTCAAGGTGTCACCCTTCTCGACCTCGATGAACCGGGCCGCCTGGGCCACCGGCCCGGTGACGGTGATCTGGTCATCCACCGAGGCCACGCCAGCGATATTGCCGGCCGCCAGGATGATCTTCTCTTTCTCTTCCTGGCTGCTTACCTCGCCCTTGAGGATGACCTTGTCACCCTCTACAGTGGCCGAGATGTTCGGGTTGCCCAAACCAACGTCCTGGACGTGTTTCTTCAACTGTTCCTCGGCATTGGCATTGCCGGGGGTCAGCAGGTCGATCAACTTCTCGCCGGCTTCCTTCACGAAACTGAACAGGCTCATGTGGCGCTCCTTTGATGGTGAATCCATGGAAGCAGGAGTCTAGGCCAGGATCGGCCATCCCGCCCCGCTGCGACCAATCGACGCGCTCTATCACGACATAGACGCTAGCGATTAGACGCCACCGGTACAGGGGCCTAGGCTTGTGGGGTCAAACTGCCAGCCGGTATTCGCCCCGATGAACAGCAAGCCACCGGTCTGCGCGGCGTCCACGCCCTTTGCCCTGCCCGCCGCCAGCAACACCTACGACTATGTCCAGCTTTCCGATGCCGCCCGCGACAATACCCCGCTGGCCGAGGAAGTGGCGCTGGCGATCGTCTACAACGGCCTGAACCAGGCGGTGATGCTGGTCAGCCCGACCGACCTGGAAGACTTCGCCGTCGGCTTCAGCGTGGGCAGCGGCATCGTCGCCGGTACCGAGGAAATCTACGATGTGAAGCTCTCCGGCAGCGGTTCGGCGCTGTATGCCGACCTGGAGATCTCCAGCCGCGCTTTCTGGAACCTGAAGAATCAGCGCCGTCAGCTGGCCGGCACCAGCGGCTGCGGCCTATGCGGCGTCGAGGCCCTGGAGCAGGCATTGCCCGAACTGAAGGTGCTGCCCGGGGCGCCGTTGCCGCCCGCGCACTGGCTGAAAGACCTGCGCCAGCGCATCGATGCCTTCCAGCCACTGGGCCAGCACTGCGGCGCGGTGCACGCGGCACTGTTCATGGACCGCGACGGCCAGCTGCTGCTGGGCCGCGAGGACATTGGCCGGCACAACGCCCTGGACAAGCTGATCGGCGCCCTGCTGCGCCAGCGCATCGACACCCAAGGGGGGCTGGCCATCGTCACCAGCCGCTGCAGCCTGGAACTGATCCAGAAGGTCCTGCGCGCCGGCATCCAGACCCTGGTGAGCCTTTCCGCGCCCACCGGCCTGGCCCTGCAATGGGCCCGCAAGCACAACCTCAACCTCATTCATCTGCCCAAACACAGCGCACCGCGGGTGTTCAGCCCAGCGGCGGAGTAGCAACAGCCGTGACCTCCTACGAAAAACTGCCAGACAACGCCCCCGCCTCCACCCCTCGCTACAAACCTTATCCCGGCCCCGCCGGAGGCTGGGGTGCGCTGCGCAGCGTGGCCAAGGCCTGGGTGGGCAGCGACAACGCCCTGAAGAACATCCGCGCCCTGCTCAAGACCAACCAGAACGGCGGCTTCGACTGCCCCGGCTGCGCCTGGGGCGACTCGCCCGAAAGCGGCATGGTCAAGTTCTGCGAGAACGGCGCCAAGGCGGTCAACTGGGAAGCCACCAAGCGCCGGGTGGACGCCGCGTTCTTCGCCCGCTACAGCGTGAGCGCGCTGCTGGGGCAGAGCGACTACTGGCTCGAGTATCAGGGCCGACTGACCGAGCCGATGGTCTATGACCCGCTCACCGACCGTTACCGGCCGATCGACTGGGACGCCGCCTTCGCCCTGATCGCCCGGCACCTGAACAACCTGGCAAGCCCCGACCAGGCCGAGTTCTATACCTCCGGCCGGGCCAGCAACGAGGCGGCCTATCTCTATCAGCTGTTCGTGCGCGCCTACGGCACCAACAATTTCCCCGACTGCTCGAACATGTGCCACGAGGCCAGCGGCGTGGCCCTGGGCCAGAGCGTCGGCGTGGGCAAGGGCACGGTCACCTACGACGATTTCGAGCACGCCGACACGATCTTCGTCTGGGGCCAGAATCCCGGCACCAACCACCCCCGCATGCTCGACCCGCTGCGTGACGCGGTGAAACGCGGCGCCCAGGTGGTGTGCGTCAACCCGCTCAAGGAGCGTGGCCTGGAGCGTTTCCAGCACCCGCAGAACCCGTTGGAGATGCTGACAAACAGCGACCGTCCGACCAACACGGCATTCTTCCGCCCGGCGCTGGGCGGCGACATGGCGCTGCTGCGCGGCATGGCCAAGTTCCTGCTGCAGTGGGAGCGCGAAGCCCAGGCCAACGGTGCGCCGGGGGTCTTCGACCATGCCTTCATCGCCGAACACGGCCATGGCGTGGACGACTACCTGGCGGTGGTCGACGCTACTCCATGGGAGCAGATCCAGGCCCAGTCCGGACTGATCCTAGCCGATATCGAGCTGTCGGCACGCATGTACTGCAAAGGCAAACGCGTGATCATGTGCTGGGCCATGGGCATCACCCAGCACCGCCACTCGGTGCCGACCATCCAGGAAATCGTCAACCTGATGCTGCTGCGCGGCAACCTCGGGGTACCGGGCGCCGGCCTGTGCCCGGTGCGCGGCCACAGCAACGTGCAGGGCGACCGCACCATGGGCATCAACGAACGCCCACCGGTGTTCCTGCTCGATGCCATCGAAAAACGCTTCGGCTTCCCGGTGCCACGCCACAACGGTCACAACACCGTCGAGGCCATCCACGCCATGCTGGAAGGCCGGGCCAAGGTGTTCATCGGCTTGGGCGGCAACTTCGCCCAGGCCACACCGGACACCGAGCGCACCGCCCAGGCGCTGCGCAACTGCGAGTTGACCGTGCACATCAGCACCAAGCTCAACCGCAGCCACCTGATTCACGGCAAACAGGCGTTGATCCTGCCATGCCTGGGCCGCACCGATATCGACCTGCAGGGCGAAGGCCCGCAGGCGGTGACGGTGGAGGACTCCTTCAGCATGGTCCACGCCTCCAACGGCCAGCTCAAGCCGCTGTCTCGACAGATGCGCTCGGAGCCAGCCGTGGTTGCCGGCATCGCCGCCGCCACCCTGGGCAAGCAGCCAGTGGACTGGCACTGGCTGGTGGCCGACTACGACCGCATCCGCGACCTGATCGCCGACACCATACCGGGCTTCACCGACTTCAACGAGCGTCTGCGACTGCCCGGCGGCTTCTATCTCGGCAACAGCGCCGGCAGCCGCCAGTGGAAGACCGCCAGCGGCCGCGCCAACTTCAAGGCCAACCTCCTACCGGACAGCCTGCTCGACGAACGCGTGCGCGCCAGCGGCCAGCTCCCGGACCTGATCATGCAGTCGATGCGCTCGCACGATCAGTACAACACCACCATCTATGGCATGGATGATCGCTACCGCGGCGTGCGCGGCCAACGCGACGTGCTGTTCGCCAACGAAGCCGACATCGTCCGTCTGGGCTTCCAGCCGGGGCAGAAGGTCGACATCGTGTCACTGTGGGGTGATGAGCACGTACGCCGGGTGCATGGCTTCACCCTCCTGGCGTTCGACATCCCCGCCGGCCAGGCGGCGGCGTACTACCCTGAGGTGAACCCGCTGGTGCCGCTGGAGAGCATCGGTGACGGCAGCCACACGCCGACGTCGAAGTTCATCGCCATCAAGCTGGAGCGCGCGCGGGACGACGGGCGCATCATCTGATTCGCGCCCGGCAAAGCTGAACGCCGCCCACAAAAAAGCCCTGTTCCACAACGGTTCAGGGCTTTGTCATAAGTACCTCAGACAAGCAAAAATCGAGAAAGTTTCATACATAATTCAATAACTTAGAGAATTGTGTACAACTCGTGCTACTCGTCGGATTCCGATTGCCAGCCGCTTCGCCGAGCTTCAAATTCCGCTTCGTCATCCCTCTGAGGCTCTCTTGATGAAGAAGTACTCCTCGATTCTGTTGTTGTCTTTCGGTCTGCTCAGCGGCGTTGCCATGGCAGGCGGCACCACCGAGGCCGGCATTGGCGGCGCATTGGGTGGGGTACTGGGCTCCGTGGTGGGCAACTCCATCGGTGGTAGCACCGGCGGCGCCATTGGTGCCGGCCTGGGCGGCGCGGCCGGCGGTGCCCTGGGTGCCGACAAGCGCCAGCGCGGCGAAGCGGCCATCGGTGGCGCACTGGGCGCGGCCGGCGGCAACGTGGTTGGTCGCTCGGTGGGCGGTACCACCGGTAGCTACATCGGTGCGGCGGCCGGCGGTGGCGCCGGGGGCGCACTGGGTAACTACATGGGCAACAAGGCCGACGAAGACGAGCGCCATGAATCGCGCCGCTACCGTCGTGACTACGATGACCGCCGCCATTACGACCGCGGCCATCACTACGGCCACCGCAAGCACAAACGCCACTGGCGCCATGACTGATCGCCAGGCTTAAGCCTGACGCCTAAGGCCCTGCCCTCACCGGCAGGGCCTTTTCGTTTGCAGACAAGCCAGGGGATTAAGGGCCACCCCGATATGGAGGCCACTAGCCACTAGTTATCATCGCTGTTTCGACCACGTACAGGACGCAGGGAATGCGCGCGACCTTCACCGATCTCATCTGTCTGCCCCGAGCCAGGAGAGGCTGAAGGATGCCCAGCCGCCGCCCGCCACTGCTCAGCGAAGCCGGCTTTGCTTCGATACGCCAGCGCGTGATGCAGGCTACCGGCGTGCAACTGGCCGATGATCGCCGGGCCGTGGTCGCGGCACGTCTGCACAAGCGCCTGAAGGCGCTGGGCCTGGCTAGCTTCGAGCATTACCTCAGCTTGCTCGAAAGCCCACAGGGCACAAACGAGCACGAGCACCTGCTGCGCCTGCTGGTCGCCCGCGACAGCTACTTCTTTCGCGAACATCGCCATTTCGAATGCCTGGCCCGCTGGCTGGCCGAGCTCGACCACCCCGCTCGCCTGTGGAGCGCAGCCTGCGCCACCGGCGAGGAGGCCTGGAGCCTGGCCATGGTCGCCGCAGAAAAAGCCCGCCACCCAGGCTGGCAGCTGGTGGCCAGCGATTTCGACCCGCAACTGCTGGAAACCGCAGGCGCCGGGATCTACGACATCGCCCAGGCCCGCTACTTCCCCGAGGGCTGGCTGACCCGGCACTGCCTGTGCGGCGTCGGCGAGACGGCCGGGCGACTGCGCATCGCACCCGCCCTGCGCGAGCAGGTACGCTTCGAGGCCATCAACCTGATCCGGCCCCTGCCTGCCCACCTCGGCAGCTTCGACGTCATCTTGTTGCGCAACCTGCTGTCGAGCCTGGCGCCACGCTACAAGAGCGAGATGCTCCAGCAGTTGCTAGCGCACCTGCGCCCCGGTGGCCTGCTGATCATCGGCCACAGCGAAAGCGTCCACGCACTGGGCCTGCCCCTGCGCCCGCTACTGCCGTCGGTGTTCGAACGCCTATGATAATAGGCACTGCCGCGCCAATCGGCAGACAAGGACTGATCGCGCAGTTGCGCGGCAGTGCGCTTTCGGATCGAGCAGGCCTGCCGCCCCCCTTCCCTTGCGAAACAGGCCCTAATCCATGCCTTGCCGAATCCTGCTTGCCGATCATTCGCCCCTCTTCCGCGCCGGCCTGCGTGCCTTGCTGGAGCAGAAGAAAGATTTCGTCGTTGTGGGCGACACCGGTGATGCCATGAATGCCGTGAGCCTGGCCGAAAAGCTCAAGCCGGACATCGTGGTGCTCGACATGAGCGGCGAACTGGACGGCCAACAGGCCCTGCAGGAACTGTTCATCCGCGCTCCCGCCAGCCGGGTGCTGATGTTCTCGCCACGCTCGGAGCTTGAGCATGTAATGAGCTGCCTGCAGCTCGGCGCCCATGGTTTCCTGCTCAAGAACGCCACGGTGACCGAGCTGGAGCAGGCCCTGCAGACCCTGCGCGGCGGTGGCCAGTACCTGTCTTCGGCGGTGCTGCCGATGGTCATCGGCCAGGCCCTCAAGCACAGCCGCAAGCGCGTTGCCAACCAGGTCCAGCCGCCGCCCCTGACCACCCGCCAGCTGGAGATCCTGCGCCTGATCGCCCGGGGCGAGACCACTCGCTCCATCGCCGACGGCCTGGGGTTGAGCATCAAGACCGTAGAGGCGCACCGCTCGCAGATCATGCACCGCCTGCAGATCCACGACGTGCCCGGCCTGGTGCTGTTCGCCGTGCGCGAAGGGATCATTCGCCTCAACGATTGAGTGACAGCCCGGCGAGGATCAGTTGCAGCGTTTCCGGAAGTGCCGCCGGGCGGCCCGACACGCGTTCGATGAACACCTGCACCACCCCACCCGCCGCGCAGGCTTCGGTCTCGCCCGGGCGGAACAGCGCCAGGCTGAACTCAACGGTGCTGCCCGCCAGACGGGTCACCCCCAGGCCCACCTCAAGCACGTCGGGAAAGCCAGGCAAGGCGAAGAAGTCTGCCGCAGAACTCACGACGAAAGCGGCCAGCTCACCGTCGCGCAGGTCCAGCTCGGCCTGTTCGACCAGGAAAGCCTGGATCGCGGTTTCGAAGAAGGCATGCACGGTTGAGCCAGCGAGGTGGCCGTTGTGGTCGTTGTCCTGGGGACGGGTGAGGATGGGGTGGAAATGGGAGAAGGCGGAGCGTTGCGGAGACTCGGTCATGGGGCCATCTGCATTCTAGTGGGTACCCTGCCAGTGAAACAGATTCTGCCAGTACTGTATCGCCCCCATCGCAGACCAAACCCGTTCCTACATCGAATAACGAAAAAGCCGCCCCGAGGGGCGGCTTCCTTATCCGAACCGGCAGCAGCTTACAGCTGCGGACCAGCGGCCTTGATGGCGTCGGAAACGTCGAACTTCTTGAAGTTCTCGGTGAACAGTGTGGCCAGGCCCTTGGCAGCTTCGTCGTAGGCAGCCTTGTCAGCCCAAGTGTTGCGCGGGTTGAGCAGCTCGGTCTCGACGCCCGGAACGACCTTCGGCACGTCCAGGTTGATGATGTCCAGGTGCTCGGTCTCTGCACCGACGAGCGCGCCGCTCTGGATGGCAGCGATCACGCCACGGGTGGTGGGGATGCTGAAGCGCTTGCCAACGCCGTAGCCACCACCGGTCCAGCCAGTGTTGACCAGGTAGACCTTGGAGCCGAACGCCTTGATGCGCTTGATCAGCAGCTCGGCGTAGACGCCGGCTGGGCGCGGGAAGAACGGTGCGCCGAAGCAGGTGGAGAAGGTCGACTTGATGCCGCTGCCCGAACCCATTTCGGTGGAACCGACCAGCGCGGTGTAGCCGGACAGGAAGTGGTAGGCCGCCTGCTCGTTGTTCAGGATCGACACTGGCGGCAGCACGCCGGTCAGGTCGCAGGTCAGGAAGATGACCGCGTTCGGCTCGCCGCCCAGGTTCTTCTCGGATACCTTGGCTACGTGGGTCAGCGGGTAGGCTGCACGGCTGTTCTGGGTCAGGCTCACGTCGGCGTAGTCGGCGTGCTTGGCATCGTCGATGACGACGTTTTCCAGCACGGCGCCGTGCTTGATGGCTTTCCAGATGACCGGCTCGTTCTTCTCGGACAGGTCGATGCACTTGGCATAGCAACCGCCTTCGATGTTGAAGACCACGCCTTCGCCCCATCCGTGCTCGTCGTCACCGATCAGGTAGCGGCTTTCATCGGCCGACAGGGTGGTCTTGCCGGTGCCTGACAGGCCGAAGAACAGGGTGACGTCACCCGCTTCGCCGATGTTGGCGGCGCAGTGCATCGGCAGCACGTCGGCGGCCGGCAGCAGGAAGTTCTGCACCGAGAACATGGCTTTCTTCATTTCACCGGCGTAACGCATGCCGGCGATCAGCACTTTCTTCTGGGCGAAGTTGATGATCACGCAGCCGTCGGAGTTGGTGCCGTCACGCTCTGGCACGCACTCGAAGTTGGCGACGTTGAGAACCTGCCACTCATCGCGGCCAGCCGGGTTGTACTGGGCCGGGTTGATGAACAGGCAACGGCCGAACAGGTTCTGCCAGGCGGTCTGGGTGGTCATCTTGACCGGCAGGTAGTGCTCGGCGGCAGCGCCTACGTGAACGTAGGAAACGAAGTGATCCTGGGCGTTGTTGAACGCCTCGACGCGGTCCCACAGGGCATTGAACTTGTCGGCCGGGAACTTGCGGTTGATCGGGCCCCAGCCAATCTGGTCCTGGGTGGAAGGTTCTTCGACGATGAAACGGTCAGCCGGCGAACGGCCGGTGCGATGACCGGTTTCCACCACCAGCGCGCCGGTATCGGCCAGCACGCCTTCACCGCGGGACAGCGCTTCTTTTACCAGCTCATCGACGCTCAGGTCGGTGTACACGGTGTTGTTGGCTTGCGTCATGAGATACCCCATCCGGCCCGAGGCCGAGTGCTCCAAACGTTTTGTAGTTGTCTCGAAAAAACTACTACAGCGAAAAAAGTGGCCGGATTATGCCAGAAAAGCCCAAAAAAAGTAGGCCCCTCCTGTCAGAACTGCGCTTTTGCGCAATTCGACAGGAGTATTTCCTGTAGTGAACCGTTTCAGTGCTGAGTTTCTGATGGCGCCTCGGTGCCACCGCCAGCAAACAATTGCGCAACATCGCTCGCGTCGAACACATAACGCTCGTTGCAGAACTGGCAATCGATCTCGACCTGGCCGCCACATTCGGCCACCAGCGCATTGGCATCCTGCTCGCCGAGGCTGACCAGGGCGTTGCCGGAGCGCTCGCGCGAGCAGCTGCAGCGGAAGCGTAGCGGCTGGATATCGAACAGGCGAACCGCGTCCTCGTGGTACAGGCGGTGCAGCACGGTTTCGTTGTCCAGGCCGAGCAGTTCCTCGATCTTCACGGTGTTGGCCAGAGCCTTGACGTGAGCCCAGCTTTCCTCGCGCTCCTCGCTGTCCTTGTGGATCTCGGCCGGCAGCTGCTGCACCAGCAGGCCACGGGCGCGGGCGCCATCGGCGGCCAGGGAGATGCAGGTGTTCACCTGCTGCGACATGACGAAGTAGTTGGTGAAGCACTCCGACAGGTCCTTGCCGTCCAGCTCGACGGTGCCCTGGTAACGCTGGCCGTTGACCGGAATGATGGTCAGCACCAGGTGACCACCCGGCATCAGATCGGCAAGGCTGGCATCCGCCTTGATCTGCTCGGCCTCGTAGCGCGCCAGGCCACGGATGTCGTGCTCGCTGGTGTACTCGATGGCTAGCAGCGGAACCGGGCCCTGGGACTGCGCCTGGAGCACCAGCAACCCGTCGAACTTCAGGGTGCCGACCAGCAGCGCGGCGGCGGCCATCAGTTCACCGAGCAGATGCTTTACCGGCTGCGGGTAGTCGTGCTTGGCCAGCACCTCGGCGTAGCTGCTTTCGAGCACGACCATCTCGCCGCGCACATCGCGGTCGTCGAACAGGAAGCGTTGGGTGAAATCGGTATCTGGCAAGTCGCTCATGGTTGTCTGGCTTTCTGAAAATGGTTACAAAATAATTACAGGAGACTGAAAGGTCTGTCGCAGCGCGCTCACAAGGCGCTCATTTCCTGCTGGATATCGAGGTATTTTATGGACAATCGACCACTGTTCCAAGCAAGGTGGTCCTGGGGCCCGTTGGCAGCCTGCACCCTGCTGCCCATCGCACTACTGTGTTTCTGGTTGTGGCCCGTTGGCCAGATCCTTTGCCTGACATTCGACGAGTGGCTGTTCCACAGCCTGAATGCGCCGCTGGCCAACAACACCCCCTGGCGCTACATCTGGACCGTCGGCAGCCTGCGCCCGTTCGACATCGTCGTCGGCCTGATCCTTCTGGCAGTGCTTATCCGTGGTGACTGGGTGTTCAAGGCAGCCCAGGTCCGCCAGGCCTTTTTCGGTTTTCTGGTCACGCTACTCCTCTTAGTGGTGATTCGCGCGCTGTTTTCCAAGTGGGTCGATGCAGCGGGGTGGCAACACAAGAGCCCGTCAATGATGTTCGACGATGTGGTGCACCTCAGTGACTACTACCCGAACCTGGAGGCGGCCTGGGAGCTCAAGGACCGCTCGAGCAAGAGTTTCCCGGGGGATCACGCCTCGGTGCTGCTGGTCTGGGCACTGTTCATGAGCCTGTTCAGTCGTCGCCCGTTGCAGTACTTGCTCGTGTGGGGGCTGGCCCTGCTGTTCATGCTGCCGCGCCTGGTGGCCGGCGCCCACTGGGGCCAGGATGACTACATCGGTGGTTTGCTGATGGCGGTGCTGGCGTTGGGCTGGAGCTGCTACACGCCGCTGGCGGCCAAAGGCAGCGCAGCGTTGCTGCGCTGGACGACACCGCTGTTCGACCTGCTGGGCACGTTGCCGTTGATCGGGCGGATGAGCGTGATTCGCGCCGCCTGATCGTTCACGGGGGCCGCTACGCGGCCCTCGTCACTCGAAACTGCCGTGCAACTGGTGAATCTGCCGGCGCTGCTTCTTGGTCGGCCGCCCGTCGGTGGTCACGCCCATTGCCCCTGCCTTGCGCATTTCAGCGGCCTGCTCGCGGCGCTTCACACTCTCGGCGGTTTCCTCGTACAACGTCTGTGCTTCGGGCGCGCCACGGCGCACCACCGACAATGCCCTGACCACCACGGTGCGCTCGTCGAAACCGGTGCGTAGCACGAACTCATCGCCCACCCGTGGCTCCTTGCCCGGCTTGCAGCGCTCGCCCCGGCAGTGCACCTTGCCACTTTCAATGGCCGCCTTGGCCAATGCGCGGGTCTTGTAGAAGCGCGCTGCCCACAGCCATTTGTCCAGGCGTACCTTGTCGTCGTCTTCAGGCTTTTGTGCCATGGTTTTTCCTCGAATTCTGTCTTTCACGGAACTGTACTACCGTGACTGACAGATGCAAAAAGTCCGTGCCGTCATTACAGTTCACCTCCTTATCCGCAGGGCACGCTTAGTGAAGACATTTGACCACCTGACTGTGATCGGCCTGCGCGAGTGGGTCGCCCTGCCCGGCCTCGGCGTCGCCGGCCTGCGCGCCAAGATCGACACCGGCGCCAGTACCTCCAGCCTGCACGCCACGGAGGTCGAGCCGTTCGAGCGCGATGGCCAGCAATGGGTACGCTTCACCGCTCACCTGGGCTCGGTGGTGCAACTGCGCCGCCGGCGCTGCGAAGCGCCCATGGTCACCATGAAGACGATCAAGAGCTCCAACGGCCATGCCCAGACCCGCTACGTGATCCGCACGCCCCTGGCGCTCGGTGACCGGGTCTGGGAGGTCGAGTTCACCCTGGCCTGCCGCAAGAGCATGCGCTATCGCCTGCTGCTCGGCTCGAAGGCGCTCATCCACGGCCAACTGGTAGTCAACCCCGGCCTCAAGTACGTTCAGGACAAACCGGCCTTCGCGGCCACCCTTTCCCCTGTCACAGGTGCTGCATGAAGATCGCTGTGCTGTCGCGCAATCCGCGTCTGTATTCCACCCGCCGCCTGGTCGAGGCCGGTACCCAGCGGGGCCACGAAGTGGTGGTGATCGACACGCTCCGGGCCTATATGAACATTGCCAGCCACAAGCCGCAGATCCACTACCGCGGCAAGCCCCTGGAAGGCTTCGACGCGGTCATACCGCGCATCGGCGCCTCGGTCACCTTCTATGGCTGCGCGGTGCTGCGCCAGTTCGAGATGATGGGCGTCTACCCGCTCAACGAATCGGTGGCCATCGCCCGCTCGCGGGACAAGCTGCGCTCGCTGCAATTGCTGTCGCGGCGCGGTATTGGCCTGCCGGTCACCGGCTTCGCCCACTCGCCGGACGACATCCCCGACCTGATCCAGATGGTCAACGGCGCGCCGCTGGTAATCAAGGTGCTCGAAGGCACACAGGGCATCGGCGTGGTGCTGTGCGAGACCACCAAGGCCGCCGAGTCGGTGATCGAGGCGTTCATGGGCCTGAAGCAGAACATCATGGTCCAGGAGTACATCAAGGAGGCCGGTGGCGCCGATATCCGCTGCTTCGTGGTCGGCGACAAGGTGATCGCCTCGATGAAGCGCCAGGCCAAGCCGGGCGAGTTCCGCTCCAACCTGCATCGCGGGGGCGTGGCCAGCCTGATCAAGATCACCCCTGAAGAACGCATGACCGCGATTCGCGCAGCAAAGGTGATGGGGCTGAGCGTGGCGGGTGTGGATATCCTGCGCTCGAATCATGGGCCGCTGGTGATGGAAGTGAACTCGTCGCCGGGCCTGGAGGGGATCGAGGTGACTACCGGCAAGGACGTGGCCGGGATGATCATCGAGCACCTGGAAAAGAACAGCGGGCCGAATCAGACGCGGACCAAGGGCAAGGGTTGATATTCCGGGGCCGCTTTGCGGCCCCGGCAATCACACGGCGTTACGCGGCAGCAACAACCCCAACGGTAACCGCACCCGCGCCTCGATCCCGCCACCGGAGCGGTTGCGCAACTCGACATTGCCGCCATGCTGCGCGGCGATACGCTTGACGATGGCCAGCCCCAGCCCGGTACCCTTGCCGCCCCGCGCCCGGTCGCCACGGATGAACGGGTTGAAGATGGTCTCCAGCTCCGACTCGTCGATGCCCGTCCCCCGATCCAGCACGCTGAGCACCACATAAGGCGCGCTCTGGTCACCCGACACATAGGCCGCTACCTCGACCCCCTTGCCGGCGTGATGCAGGGCGTTGCCGATCAGGTTGCCCAGCATGCGCTTGAGCGAGACACGGCGCAGCGGGAACGGTGGAATCGGCTCCAGGCACAGGCGCACCTGCTCCTTGTGCTGGTTGTAGGGGGCCACCACCTCGTAGATCAGGTCGTTCAGGTCGACCTCCTCCACCGGTTCGTCGCGCCCGTCGCGAATGAAGGCCAGGAACTGGTCGAGGATCGCGTCCATGTCCTCGATATCGCGGACCATGTCCTCGCTGAGGTCGCTTTCGTTGCCCATCAGCGACAGCGACAGCCGCAGCCGGGTCAGCGGCGTGCGCAAGTCGTGGGAAACGCCCGCCAGCATCAGCTCGCGTTCGCGCCCAGCCTGCTCGACATCTTCGGCCATCTGGTTGAACGCCCGATACACTTCGGTCATTTCGCTGGGTGTATCACTGATCGGCAAGCGCACGCTGCGCCCCTGGCCCAGCTGGCGGGCGGCGAACACCAGACGCTTGAGCGGCTGGTTGAGCTGGCGCACGAAGATCCAGGCCGAAGCCGTGGACAGCAAGCCGATGGCCAGGAACCAGCCAAGCACGTTCCAGATCTTCTGCCCGCGCAGCGGATGCGGATACAGCGGCACCTTGAGCCAGCCCGGGCCCAGGCTCGGGGCGTTCACCCACAGTGCGGGCGGCGCGTGGATACGCAACCGCACTTCGGTGTCCTCGCCCAGCTCGGCCTGCATCTGGCGCTGGTAGATCTCGCTGTAGGGCCAGTGCTGCTCGCCCTCCGGCACGCCGGCGCCGGTCACGCGGATCAGGCCGGCGGCCTCGGCAATCTGGTCGCGGTTCTCTTCATCCGCTGCCCAATAGGCACGCAGCGTCAGGGCCACGCCGTGGCTGTACTGGCGGTCGACCAGCACGTCCTCGTTCATCAGCAGGTACACGAGCGTCAGCGCCTTGGAGAACAGCACGACGATCAGCACCAGCCAGAGGGTGCGGGCGAAGAAGCTTTGCGGGAACCAGAGAGGCGTTTTCATCGATCAACTACTGTGCTGAAAAGGCCGGTCGCCGTAGACGAAA
This sequence comes from Pseudomonas sp. 2848, assembly GCF_003253945.1. NCBI lineage: Bacteria > Pseudomonadati > Pseudomonadota > Gammaproteobacteria > Pseudomonadales > Pseudomonadaceae > Pseudomonas > Pseudomonas sp. 2848. The sequence continues at coordinate 92,520 of NZ_QKZD01000006.1, read as the reverse complement.
ACAGGGCGACCCGCATGGGTCGCCCTGCTGCACCCTGACGAGCCGGCAGGCTCATTTGCCGGCGTTTCCGTCCGGCACGAAGACGTAGCCCACACCCCATACGGTCTGGATGTAACGCGGCTTGGAAGGATCGGGCTCGATCATCCGGCGCAGGCGCGAGATCTGCACGTCGATGGAACGCTCCAGGGCATCCCACTCACGGCCACGGGCCAGGTTCATCAGTTTGTCGCGGGTCAGCGGCTCGCGAGCATGCATCACCAGGGCCTTGAGCACGGCGAACTCGCCGGTGGTGAGCATGTGCGTTTCTTCACCGCGCTTGAGCTCGCGGGTGGCCAGCGACAATTCGTAGTCGCCAAAGGTGACGGTCTCTTCCTCGCTCCCCGGCGCGCCTGGCACAGCCGGGGCCTGGCGGCGCAGCACGGCCTTGACCCGGGCCACCAGCTCATCCGGGTTGAACGGCTTGGCCAGGTAGTCATCGGCACCAAGCTCCAGCCCCTTGATACGACTGAGCTCATCGCCCTTGGCGGTGAGCATGATGATCGGAATCTGGTTGTTCGAGGCGCGCAGGCGCTTGCACGCGGACAGGCCGTCCTCGCCAGGCAACATCAGGTCGAGCACCACCAGGTTGAACACTTCACGGGCCAGCAGGCGATCCATCTGTTCGACGTTGGGCACGCTGCGGACACGGAAGCCCTTGCTGGTGAAGAAACGGTCCAGCAGGCTGCTCAGGCCCGGATCGTCGTCGACGATGAGAATCTTGTCGCCTTCTACGGCGTTTGCGGTGCTGGTCATGAATTACTCCTCTGATATCGCCGCGCATTATGGCGTAGCCATTGCCGCGCGTGCCGTGTGCATTGTTAGCAGATTTTTCCCGCCGTGCCACTGTCGCCCCATCGACGACTGGCGCCGCGCCATCACCGCAAGCCCGGCCCGATGGGTATAATGCGCGGCTTTCACCCAGTGTCGCCGGGGCTGAACGCCCAACCGCGGCCTTGCATTCACTATTTGTCAGGTGGTTTTCATGGACAGCATCAACAGCCGTATCGCCGAGGAACTGGGCGTGCGCCCACAACAGGTCGAAGCGGCCGTGGGCCTGTTGGACGAAGGATCGACCGTGTCCTTCATCGCCCGTTACCGCAAGGAAGTGACCGGCAGCCTGGACGACACCCAATTGCGCCACCTGGAAGAGCGCCTGCGCTACCTGCGCGAGCTCGACGAGCGCCGTGCCAGCATCCTGGCCAGCATCGAGGAGCAGGGCAAGCTGACTCCGGAGCTGGCCCGCGAGATCAAGCTCGCCGACACCAAGACCCGCCTCGAAGACCTCTACCTGCCGTACAAGCAGAAGCGCCGCACCAAGGGCCAGATCGCCCTGGAAGCCGGCCTGGGCGAGCTGGCCGACGGGCTGTTCAACGACCCGCAACTGAACCCGGAAGCCGAAGCCGCGCGCTTCGTCGACGCGGACAAGGGCGTGGCTGACGCCAAGGCTGCCCTGGAAGGCGCCAAGTACATCCTCATGGAGCGCTTCGCCGAAGACGCCGGCCTGCTGGACAAGCTGCGCAACTTCCTCAAGCAGGAAGCGGTACTGACCGCCCGCGTGGTCGCTGGCAAGGAAGAGGAAGGCGCCAAGTTCCGCGACTACTTCGCCCACGACGAACTGCTGCGCACCGCGCCGTCGCACCGTGCCCTGGCGATCTTCCGCGGGCGCAACGAAGGCGTGCTGAGCGCCTCGCTGAAGGTCGGCGAAGAACTGCCGGGCACCCTGCACCCGTGCGAGGTGATGATCGGCAACCATGTCGGCATCGAAAACCGCAACCGCCCCGCCGACAAGTGGCTGGGCGAGGTGGTGCGCTGGACCTGGAAGGTCAAGCTCTACACCCACCTGGAAACCGACCTGTTCGGCGAGCTGCGCGACAACGCCGAAGGCGAGGCGATCAACGTCTTCGCCCACAACCTGCACGACCTGCTGCTGGCCGCCCCGGCCGGCCCGCGCGCCACCCTGGGCTTCGACCCGGGCCTGCGCACCGGCTGCAAGATTGCCGTGGTCGACGCCACCGGCAAGCTGCTGGACTACACCACGGTCTACCCGCACGCGCCCAAGAATGACTGGGACCGCACCATCTCCATCATGGCCGCGCTGTGCGCCAAGCACTCGGTGGAGCTGATCGCCATCGGCAACGGCACCGCCAGCCGCGAGAGCGACAAGCTGGTGGCGGAGCTGGTGAAGAAGTACCCGGCACTGAAGATCACCAAGATTATGGTTTCCGAGGCTGGCGCTTCGGTGTACTCGGCCTCTGAACTGGCCGCCCGCGAGTTCCCGGACCTGGACGTGTCGATCCGCGGCGCGGTGTCCATCGCCCGACGTCTGCAGGACCCGCTGGCCGAACTGGTGAAGATCGACCCGAAATCCATCGGTGTCGGCCAGTACCAGCACGACGTGTCGCAGGTGAAACTGGCCCGTGGCCTGGACGCCGTGGTCGAGGACTGCGTGAACGCCGTGGGCGTGGACGTCAACACCGCCTCGGTGGCGCTGCTGACGCGCATTTCCGGCCTCAATGCCACCCTGGCGCAGAATATCGTCGCCCACCGCGACGCCAACGGCCCGTTCGCCACCCGCGCCGCGCTGAAAAAGGTCAGCCGCCTGGGCGAGAAAACCTTCGAGCAGGCCGCCGGCTTCCTGCGCGTGATGAACGGCGACAACCCGCTGGACGCCTCGGCGGTGCACCCGGAAGCCTACCCACTGGTGCAGCGCATCGCCGCCGACACCGACCGCGACATCCGCTCGCTGATCGGCGACAGCAGCTTCCTCAAGCGCCTGGACCCGAAGAAATTCACCGACGAGTCCTTCGGCCTGCCGACCGTCACCGACATCCTCCAGGAACTCGACAAGCCAGGTCGCGACCCGCGTCCGGAGTTCAAGACTGCCACCTTCCAGGACGGCGTCGAGGACCTGAAGGACCTGGAACCCGGCATGATCCTCGAAGGCGTGGTGACCAACGTCACCAACTTCGGTGCTTTCGTCGACATCGGCGTGCACCAGGATGGCCTGGTACACATCTCGGCGCTGTCGGAGAAGTTCGTCAAGGATCCGCGTGAAGCGGTCAAGGCCGGCGACGTGGTCAAGGTCAAGGTCATGGAAGTGGACATCCCGCGCAAGCGCGTCGGCCTGTCCATGCGCATGAGCGATACCCCGGGCGAGAAGGTCGAGGGCAACCGTGGCGGCAACCGCGGCAATGGCGGCAACCGCCAGCAGCAGGCGCCTCGCCAGCGCGAGACCGCCACCGCCGCGCCGGCCAACAACGCCATGGCGGCGCTGTTCGCCAACGCCAAGCAACTGAAGAAGAAGTGATGGAAGTACCGAAGGAGTACGTCGAAAGCGCCTTCAGCCAGCTCCTCGGCTGCCGCCTGCAACGCCTGGAAACGGGTGTTGCAGAAGTGGCCCTGGCGCTCGAGCCGCACCTGCGCAACCGTGGCCAGAAGCTGCACGGCGGGGCGATCTTCAGCCTGGTCGATATCAGCATGGGCCTGGCCTGCTCGGCCAGCCATGGCTTCGACCAGCAGAGCGTGACCATCGAATGCAAGATCAACTACATGCGCGCTGTCAGCGAGGGCGAGGTCGTGTGTACCGCCCGGGTGCTGCATGCGGGACGGCGCACCCTCGTGGTCGACGCCGACGTGCTCCAGGACGACAAGCTGGTGGCCAAGGCGCAGGGAACCTTCGCGGTTCTCTAGCTGACAAGCCCCGATCTGCGGTATTTTCGGCGTAATGCTGTACACCTGATCGCGGGGCAAGCCCGCTCCCACGAATGCTTCTACGTTTCGTGGGAGTGGGCTTGCCCCGCGATCAGACGCATACAGGCCAGCGACGGAACCGCGTAAACCAGGCGACAACGCCAGTTCCTTTCCCAACTACCCTTGTAGACCGTCATCTCTACCCCCATATTGGGGCGACTGACGCGTGAAGGAATCCATCTTGAGCGACCTCCTCAACCGCCGCCTGAGCCTGCTCGGCGACAATATCGACCTGCTCAAGCAGTGCCTGCACGGCATTGAGCGCGAATGCCTGCGCGTGACCAAAGAAGGTCGCCTGGCCCAGACCCCACACCCCGAAGCACTGGGTTCGGCGCTGACCAACGAGCAGATCACCACCGACTATTCCGAGTCGCTGCTGGAGTTCATCACCCCAGCCCTGGCGGACCCTGCCAAAGTGCTCGAAAGCCTCGAACAGACCCACCGCTTCGTCTACAGCAAGCTGGGCGACGAACTGCTGTGGAGCCCGTCGATGCCCTGCGCACTGCCGGCCGAAGAAGACATCCCGATCGCCGAGTACGGCAGCTCGAACATCGGCAAGCTCAAGCACGTGTACCGCAAGGGCCTGGCCCTGCGTTACGGCCGCACCATGCAATGCATCGCCGGCATCCATTACAACTTCTCGCTGCCCGAGGCGCTGTGGCCGCTGTTGCGCGATGCCGAAGGCGGCGAGCAGGACGACCGCGACTACCAGTCCTCGGCCTATATCGCGCTGATCCGCAACTTCCGCCGCTACAGCTGGCTGCTGATGTACCTGTTCGGCGCGTCCCCGGCCCTGGACAAAGGCTTCCTGCGCGGCCGCCCGCACCAGCTCGAAGAGCTTGACGCCGAAACACTGTACCTGCCCTATGCCACCAGCCTGCGCATGAGCGACCTGGGCTACCAGAGCAACGCCCAGGCGGGCCTGACGCCCTGCTACAACAACCTGGCCAGCTACACCGACAGCCTGCGCAAGGCCGTGGGCACGCCCTACCCGCCCTATGTCGAGGTCGGCACGCACGTCGATGGCGAGTGGGTGCAGTTGAACACCAACATCCTGCAGATCGAGAACGAGTACTACTCGAATATCCGCCCCAAGCGCGTCACTTACACCGGCGAGCGGCCGATCCAGGCCCTGACCTCGCGTGGCGTGCAATACGTGGAAGTGCGCTGCCTGGACATCAACCCGTTCCTGCCAGTGGGCATCGACCTGACCGAAGCCCGTTTCCTCGACGCCTTCCTGCTGTTCTGCGCCCTCGAAGAAAGCCCGCAACTGGACAACGGCGAGTGCGGCCAGTGCACCGACAACTTCCTCACCGTGGTCAAGGAAGGTCGGCGCCCGGGCCTGGAGCTGCGCCGTGACGGCCAGCCGGTCGCGTTGAAGCAATGGGCAAGCGAACTGATCGAGCGGATCGGCCAGCTGGCCGGGCTGCTCGATCGTGCCCAGGGTGGCAATGACCACGCCAAGGCCCTGGAGGTACAGCAGGCCAAGGTCGAAGACCCCGAGCTGACGCCATCGGCCCAGGTGCTGGCGCGCATGACCGAACACGACGAAACTTTCGTCCAGTTCTCCCTGCGCCAGAGCCGCCTGCACGCCGAGAGCTTCCGCGAGCAACCACTGAGCAGCGCGCAGCAACAGGCCTTCGAAACCCTTGCACGCGAATCGATCGCCAAGCAGTCCGAGCTGGAACAGGAAGAGGTCGGTGACTTCGACCTGTTCGTTGGCGCCTACCAGGCCAGCATCCTGGCAATCAGCAACTGATGAACCGCACCGCCACCCCGCGCAAGCCACGCGCCAGCAGCCAGGCCAGGATCGAAGCGATCCTGGCCGCGGCGCGCGAGCTGCTGGCAGGCCAAGGTGTGGCGGGGTTGTCGATCTACAGCGTGGCCGAACGGGCGCAGATCCCGCCATCGTCGGTGTATCACTTCTTCGCCAGCGTGCCGGCCTTGCTGGAGGCGCTGACCGCCGACGTGCATCGGGCTTTTCGCGAAGCCTTGAGCGCACCGATCGACAGCGCGGCGTTCAGCACCTGGCATGGCCTGTCGCGGCTGATCGAGCAGCGCATGCTCGACATCTACAACGAGGACGCCGCGGCGCGGCAGCTGATCCTCGCCCAGCATGGTTTGAGCGAAGTGGTCCAGGCTGATCGCCAGCATGATCTGGAACTGGGCGAGTTGATGCACCAACTGTTCGACCGGCATTTTCAGTTGCCAGCGATGCCAGGAGATGTGCACGTGTTCGCCCTGGCGATGGAACTGAGCGATCGGGTGTATGCCCGCTCGATGCAGCTGCATGAGGCGATCACGCCACGCATGGCGGAGGAAGGGATGCGCGTGTTCGAGGCGTATCTGGGGCTGTATCTGCCGCCTTATCTGGCCAAGCGCTGACCCTGAGCCCTGCAAATATCCTGTAGGAGCGGCTTTAGCCGCAATGCAGCCAACGCGATGTCTGGCACCCGCTCCGCGGGTGATCGTGGCTAAAGCCGCCCCTAAAGGTACCGTGCAAGACTTCAGAGCTTGGCGATGGACACCTCGGTCGATTTCACGAAGGCGATCACCTCGCTGCCCACCTGCAACTCGAGCTCCTTCACGGAACGGGTGGTAATCACCGAAGTGACGATGCCAGAGGCGGTCTGCACGTCGATTTCCGAGAGTACCGGGCCTTCGAGAATTTCCTTCACGGTGCCTTTGAACTGGTTGCGAACGTTGATGGCTTTGATGGTCATGGCGTCATTCCTTTTTGCGGTTTCGGGGATTCAATGAGCCCAACGCAACTGCGTGGGCAACGGGGCGACAGGTTCCGGATCGGGCGGCGTGCCCGGGACGGAGAGAACACGGTTGAGCACTTCGCTTTCCAGCGCCGCCAAGCGGTGCGAACCCCGCACCCGGGGTCGCGGCAGGTCGATGACCAGGTCCAGGCCGACGGCGCCGTCTTCGATCAGGATCACCCGGTCGGCCACGGCGACGGCTTCGCTGACGTCGTGGGTGACCAGCAGCACGGTGAAACCGTGCTGGCGCCAAAGGCGCTCGATCAGTTGCTGCATCTCGATACGGGTCAGGGCGTCCAACGCGCCCAAGGGCTCATCCAGCAGCAGCAGACGCGGCTGATGAATGAGCGCCCGGGCCAGGGCCACCCGCTGTTTCTGGCCACCGGACAAGGCCGCCGGCCACTCATTGGCGCGATCGACCAGGCCGACCGCCTCCAGGGCTTCCAGGGCGCGTGGCCGCCAGTTGCCGGACAACCCCAGGCCGACGTTGTCGATCACCTTCTTCCAGGGCAGCAGGCGCGCGTCCTGGAACATCAGCCGGGTATCCTCGCGGGCCTCGGCAAGCGCCGCGGCGCCCGCCAGCAATTGGCCGCCGCTGGGCTGGTCGAGCCCGGCCAGCAGGCGCAGCAAGGTGCTTTTACCGCAACCACTGCGACCAACGATGGCGACAAACTGGCCAGCCGGAATGTGCAGGTCGATCCCGCGCAGCACTTCGCGCTGGCCGAACGTACGACGCAGGTCCCTGGCCGCCAGGGGGATACCACGCAGCAGGCGTGGCGGTTGTGCCTTGAGTACCGTCATCACGCGCCCTCCTTCTTCGCCACCTGGTAGGCCGGGTGCCAACGCAGCCACACACGCTCCAGGCCACGGGCGGCCAAGTCGGCCAGCTTGCCGAGCACCGCGTACAGGACGATGGCCAGCACCACCACGTCGGTCTGCAGGAATTCGCGGGCGTTCATCGCCAGATAGCCGATACCGGCATTGGCCGAGATGGTCTCGGCGACGATCAACGTCAGCCACATGAATCCCAGGGCGAAACGCACACCGACCAGGATCGAAGGCAGCGCCCCCGGCAGGATCACCTGACGGAACAGCGCGAAGCCCGACAGCCCGTAGCTGCGCGCCATCTCCACCAGCGCCGGATCGACATTGCGGATCCCGTGATAGGTGTTCAGGTAGATGGGGAACAGCGTCCCCAGGGCCACCAGGAAAATCTTTGCCGACTCGTCGATGCCGAACCACAGGATCACCAGCGGGATCAGCGCCAGGTGCGGCACGTTGCGGATCATCTGCACCGAACTGTCGAGCAGGCGCTCGCCCCAGTTCGACAGGCCGGTGATGAAGCCGAGCAACAGGCCGAGACTGCCGCCGATCACGAAGCCCAGGCCGGCACGCCAGCCGCTGATGGCCAGGTGGGTCCAGATCTGGCCACTGCGCACCAGCTCGACGCCGGCACTGACCACCGCGCTCGGCGCCGGCAGGATGCGGGTCGACAGCCAGCCTGCGCTGACCGCCAACTGCCATACCGCCAGCAGCAGGATCGGCAGGGCCCAGGGCGCCAGGCGCTTGGACCAGGTGGTGGTGGATGCACGACTCATGGCCCCGGCCCTCAGCTCTGCGACACGGACTTGGGCAGGATGTCGTTGGCGACCATTTCACCGAACGGGCTTACGTAGCCACCGGTTTTCGGCTGCTCCGGACGCTGCACGTCCAGATGCGGGAACAGCAGCTCGGCGACGCGGTACGACTCTTCGAGGTGTGGATAGCCCGAGAAGATGAAGGTATCGATGCCAAGATCGGCGTATTCCTTGACCCGCGCCGCGACGGTCGGGCCATCGCCCACCAGCGCGGTGCCGGCGCCACCCCGTACCAGGCCGACGCCGGCCCACAGGTTCGGCGCCACTTCGAGCTTGTCGCGCTTGCCACCGTGCAGCGCGGCCATGCGCTGCTGACCGACCGAGTCGAAGCGCGCCAGCGACGCCTGTGCGCGGGCGATGGTGTCGTCGTCCAGGTGCGAGATCAGCCTGTCGGCGGCAGCCCAGGCCTCCTCGTTGGTTTCCCGCACAATCACGTGCAAGCGAATGCCGAAGCGCACCTCACGGCCCTGGGCGGCCGCTTTCTCACGTACCGCAGCAATCTTCTCGGCCACCGCGGCCGGCGGCTCGCCCCAGGTCAGGTACAGCTCGACCTGTTCGGCGGCCAGGTCCTGGGCAGCGTCAGACGAGCCACCGAAGTACAGCGGTGGGCGCGGCTGCTGGATCGGCGGGTAGAGCAGCTTGGCGCCTTTCACCTGGATGTGCTTGCCGTCGTAGTCGACCGTTTCGCCTTCGAGCACCTTGCGCCAGATACGGGTGAATTCCACCGACGCCTCATAGCGTTCCTGGTGGTTCAGGTGCAGGCCATCACCGGCCAGTTCGTCCGGATCGCCACCGGTCACCAGGTTGAACAATGCACGGCCGTTGGACAGACGATCCAGGGTGGCGGCCTGGCGTGCAGCCACGGTCGGCGAGATGATCCCCGGGCGCAGGGCCACCAGGAACTTCAGGCGCTCGGTCACCGGGATCAGCGACGCCGCCACCAGCCAGGAGTCCTCGCAGGAACGTCCAGTGGGGATCAGCACGCCGCCGAAGCCCAGGCGGTCGGCGGCCTGGGCGATCTGGCTCAGGTAGCCGTGATCGACGGCACGGGCGCCTTCGCTGGTGCCCAGGTACTTGCCGTCACCATGGGTAGGGAGGAACCAGAAAATGTTAAGGCTCATTGGAGTTGTCTCCTCAAGGGTGGCTCATGCCGGGGCGACGCCCCGGCGCAGGCGAAACGTTCAAGGCGCACTGGCGACCTTGGCCGGGGGTGTCCAGATCACGTCCTTGATGCTCAAGGGCTTGGGAATCAGCTTCAGGGCCTGGAAGGTGTCGGCAATCTTCTGCTGTGCGGCGATCACTTCCGCGGTCAGCGGCGCGGCTCCGTAGCCTTGGCGCTTGACCGACGTCAGGGTGATGTCGGCGGGCAGGCCGAGCAGCGGCGCAACCTGGTCGGTGACCTGCTGCGGATTGGCCTGGGACCATTCGCCCACGGCGCGCACTTCTTCGACCAGGGTGTTGATCACCGCCGGGTGCTGGGTGGCATAGCTGCGGGTGGCGAGATAGAACTGATGGTTGTCGACCAGGTCCTTGCCGTCACGCAGGGTGCGTGCCTGCAGCTGTTGCTCGGCGGCGGCCTGGTACGGGTCCCAGATCACCCAGGCATCGACACTGCCGCGCTCGAAGGCGGCGCGGGCATCGGCCGGGGGCAGGTAGACGGGCTGGATATCGGTGTACTTGAGACCGGCGTCTTCAAGGGCACGCACCAGCAGGTAATGGACGTTGGAACCCTTGTTGAGGGCGACTTTCCTGCCCTTGAGTTCCTTCACAGACTGGATCGTCGACCCCTTCGGCACCAGGATCGCCTCGCTGTGCGGGGCTGGCGGCTCATAGGCGACGTAGAGCAGGTCGGCGCCCGCGGCCTGGGCGAACACCGGCGGCGTTTCGCCGGTCACGCCAAAGTCGATGGAGCCGACGTTGAGCCCCTCGAGCAGCTGTGGACCGCCGGGGAACTCGGTCCATTGCACGTCGATGCCCTGTTCCTTCAGGCGCTTTTCCAGCGAGCCCTTGGCCTTGAGCAGCACCAGGGTGCCGTATTTCTGGTAACCGATACGCAGGCTCTCGGCCTGGGCTTGGCTGATGGCGCCGAAGGACACAGCCGCCGCGAACAGGGCGACCAGACCACGACGCAAGAAGACTGTGCGCATGGCGCTCTCCTGTGCGAGTTGGGTTCGGGTAGCACCTGCTTGCCTCGTTGGCGGGCGAGTAAGGTGGGGACAGCGATGGAGCGGTCAAGCCTGGTTCAGATACTCCAGCGGGCACTGATCAGGCGTTCGTTGAGCACGCCGGGGGCGACAGGTTGGGGCCGGCGCGCCATGGCGCTGTGGAATGTTTCCAGCGAATCCTGCAGGCGCTGCTCCAGGGCAGCGGCCAGTTGCGCGGGCCTGGCGCCCTCACCGTAGGCAATCTGGCTGTCGTCGGCGAAGATCCCTTGCAGGGTCTCCTGCGCCTTGAGGGCCGACAGCACGGGCTTGAGCGCGTAGTCCACGGCCAACATGTGGGCGATGCTGCCACCGGTTGCGATCGGCAACACCACCTTGTGTTCCAGGGCCCGCTCGGGCAGCAGGTCGAGCAAGGTCTTCAAGGCCCCGGCGAAGGACGCCTTGTACACCGGGGTGGCCACCACCAGGCCGTCGGCCTGGGCTACAAGTTCGTTGAAGTGGCGCACCTGCGGGCTGTCGAAACGGGCATGCAGCAGATCTTCGGCGGGAAACTCACGCACCTGGAAGGTCACCACTTCGACGCCCCGCTCCTGCAGCCAGTCGCGCGAGCGTTCTAGCAGCACGCCGGAGCGTGAACGAAGACTGGGGCTACCACCGACAGAGACAACCAGCATTGAAAGCGCTTCCTTCGATTCGATTGCAGGGCCGCGAGGGGTTGTCCCCGCTGGATGTAACGACATTAACAGCTCGTCACATATACCTATAAATCATATTTTTTCATTTGTTTATTCCATTTATGAATTTATGATTTGTTGTAGTCACGCAATAAAAAAGGGCCGTCGAAACGGCCCGAAGATCCCTGCTTGGCTAAGAGCAATGCAACGAGGAATGCTTCAACGATTGGGTTGCGGGGTCAGCCGCAGATAGGGTTTCACCGCTCGATACCCTTTCGGGAAACGACGTTTGATTTCATCTTCGTCCTTGAGCGAAGGCACGATCACTACCTCATCGCCGTCCTGCCAGTTGCCCGGCGTGGCGACCTTGTAGTTGTCGGTCAGCTGCAGCGAATCGATCACCCGCAGGATCTCGTTGAAGTTGCGCCCGGTACTGGCCGGATAGGTAATGGTCAGGCGCACCTTCTTGTTCGGGTCGATGACGAACAGCGAGCGCACGGTCAGGGTGTCGCTGGCATTGGGGTGGATCAGGTCGTACAGGTCGGACACCTTGCGGTCGGCATCGGCGATGATCGGGAAGTTGACCACGGTGTTCTGGGTCTCGTTGATGTCGTCGATCCACTTGTGGTGCGAGTCCACCGGGTCCACCGACAGGGCGATGGCCTTGACCCCGCGCTTGGCGAAATCATCCTTGAGCTTGGCGGTCAGGCCCAGTTCGGTGGTGCACACCGGGGTGAAATCGGCCGGGTGGGAGAACAGCACGCCCCAGCTGTCGCCCAGCCATTCGTGGAAACGGATCTTGCCGGCGCTGGAATCCTGTTCGAAATCGGGGGCGATATCGCCGAGTTTGAGGCTCATGGAAGCGGCTCCTGTGCTGTGTCTGGCCTTGTGGGTTCAATGTGCCTGCTTCCGAATAAAAATAAAAAGAATATATATCGATTTATTTATAACTAGATTGCATACGGAATCGCAGACACAAAAAAGCCTCGCACTAGGCGAGGCTTTCTTTGTGCAGCTACGACTTACATGAAGGCGTAAGTGTAGTTGACGATGAAGCGAGTCTGGTCCTGGTCGGCTGCGGAACCCGAACCGGTACCACGGTAGACACCCTGGCGCAGGCTGAAGCCCAGGCCCTTGAGGGTACCTTCCTGCAGAACGTAGTCGACGCGAGCGTCACGTTCCCACTCGCTGAAGGTACCGTGGCCATTGGTGGCACGGCCATCTTCACCACGCAGGTAAGCAACCGATGCTTTCAGGCCCGGCACGCCCAGACGAGCGAAGTCGTAGGAGTACTGACCGAAGGTGGTGTTTTCACCGGCCTTGGCGAACTGGTTGATCATGCTGTCGGTGAACAGATAGAAGCTCGCGCCGCCAGCACCTTCGTCGACCAGGCTGCCTTGGTTCAGCCAGACGAAACCACCGTCATCGCTGACTTGCTGATGACCCAGCATCAGCGCATGGCCGCCAAGGGTATAAGTGAACATGGCCGACCAGGTCTTGTTGTCGACCTCGCCTGGGTTCTTGGCGTAACCGCCATTGTTCTTGAACTCGTAGCCCGCTTCACCGTTCTTGCCGTCATTGCTGCTCTTGAAGTAGCGCAGGTCGGTCTTGAACGACTGGTCATCAGCGATCTGGAACACGTGAGTCGCGCCCAGGAAGTGCTGCTTGTAGAAGTCTTCCAGGTTCGAGTAGTAGTACTGCAGGGTCAGGTCCTTGGTGACCTTCCAGTCAGCACCGGCGTAGCGGAACTTGTTGCTTTCCTGGGTAGCGCCCTGCACCGACAGACCGGTACGGTTGCTCGACGCACGGCCCATCGCATGGGTCAATTGACCGGCGTTGATGGTCAGGTTGTCGATCTCTTTCGAAGAGATGGTGCCACCTTCAAAGGTTTGTGGCAGCAGACGACCATCGTTGGACACGAGGATTGGCAGGTTAGGTGCCAGTGCGCTACCGAAGTGCGCCTCGGTCTTGGAGAAACGAGCCTTTGCATTGGCGCCCAGACGTGCCCACTGCTTCTCGGCAGAGCCGTCGGAGTCACTAGGGAAGAAGCTGCTGCCGTTCTGGTGGTAGCCCTTGCCGCCATCCAGGTGAATACCCCACAGGGCTTGAGCGTCCACACCAAAGCCAACGGTGCCTTGGGTAAAGCCGGAGATGTAGTCAAGCTTGAAACCTTGACCGGACTCACGAACGTCAGGACGTGGCTTGCTACCAGGCGCTTCACGGTTGTCGTTGTTGAAGTACATGGTGCGCGAGCTCAGGGACAGCTTGCTGTCCTCTACGAAACCTGCAGCGCCTGCTTGTTGGGCGAGAACCCCCAGTGCCACGGCCAGAGCCAGGCTGGACTTGTACATGTTTTGCTCCTCTACGTTCTAATTTTTGTGCGTCTCAAGCGGCGGAGTCTGCTGCCCCACTCACCCGGATTGGCGATTTAGCACCAAAGCGTGACCGCCAAGTCAATCGCTAACGATCGATTCGCGACTTTGGTCTAACCCGTCGATCTGCGCTACAGGATAATGACAATCCTATAAATCCAAAATGACCGTTTTATGAATCTGTAAGATTTTTACGGAATAACATCGGAACCATTCCTACAAATCGTTGTATCGACGCCGTCAATCATACCTTTAGGTTATGTGCAAACGTTTGCAGAGGTGGCGACCGACGGCCTCCCGTCGGAACCGATCAAGCCTAGCTGGCTTGGCAGATTCCGCCACCGGTACCGCCGCCCCATACGGGCGGGGGTCAGAGCAATTGGCTTTTAAGCTAATTCTAAAAAGTTATTTATTTCATATTTCTTAGATCATCTAGTCTTCTCGCCATCTATCCCCGAATGCCTGACGAGAGGTTCAACCATGATCCCGCATGCTCCGCTGCGCCTGTTCGCCGCCCTGACCCTCGCCAGTGCCAGCTGGCTGGCCCAGGCCGCCGACCTGACCGTTGCCTACCAGACCACCGTCGACCCGGCCAAGGTGGCCCAGGTCGATGGCACCTATGAAAAGGACAGCAAGGCCAGCATCGACTGGCGCAAGTTCGACAACGGCGCCGATGTGATCACCGCCGTTGCCTCGGGCGACGTGCAGATTGGCTACCTCGGCTCCAGCCCGCTGGCCGCCGCCGCCACCCGCAAATTGCCTGTGGAAACCTTCCTGATCGCCACCCAGATCGGCGCCGGTGAAGCCCTGGTCGCCCGCGACAGCATCAAGACCCCCCAGGACCTGGTGGGCAAGAAAGTCGCCGTGCCGTTCGTTTCCACCGGCCACTACAGCCTGTTGGCCGCGCTGAAGAGCTGGAACATCGACCCGTCGAAAGTGCAGATCCTCAACCTCGCGCCACCGGCGATCATCGCTGCCTGGAAACGCGGCGACATCGACGCCACCTACGTCTGGGACCCGGCCCTGGGCGTGGCCAAGGAGAACGGCAAGGTGCTGATCACCTCCGGCGAGCTGGCCGAGAAAGGCGCGCCGACCTTCGACGCCTGGATCGTGCGCAAGGACTTCGCCGCCAAGCACCCGGAGATCGTCAAGTCGTTCGCCAAAGTCACCCTCGACGCCTATGCCGACTACCGCAAGGACCCGCAAGCCTGGCTGGCCGACAAGGACAACGTCGCCAAGCTGGTCAAGCTGTCTGGCGCCAAGCCCGCCGATATTCCGGTGCTGCTGCAGGGCAACGTCTACCCACTGGCCGCCGACCAGGCCAATGCCCTTGGCGCACCGACCACCCAGGCGCTGACCGACACCGCCACCTTCCTCAAGCAGCAGGGCAAGGTTGATGCCGTGCTGCCGGACTACACGCCCTACGTCAGCGCCCAGTACCTGCCCAACTGATCCGGAGCCCGTCATGGCCTTGCTCGAGCTGGAGCGCATCAGCGCACAGTACCCCGGCGCCACCACCCCGGTGCTGGCCGATATCAACCTGAGCCTGGGTCCGCGCCAGCTGCTGGTGGCCCTCGGGCCTTCCGGCAGCGGCAAGACCTCGCTACTCAACCTGATCGCAGGCTTCGTCGCCCCCAGTGGCGGGCACATCACCCTCGATGGCGCACCGGTGCAAGGCCCGGGCGCCGAGCGCGGCGTGGTGTTCCAGGACGATGCGCTGCTGCCCTGGCAGGACGTGCTCGGCAACGTCGCCTTCGGCCTGGAGCTGACCGGCGTGCCGCGTGCGCAGCGTGAAGCCAAGGCGCGCGAGATGCTCACACTGGTCGACCTGGCCGGCTTCGGCGAGCGGCGTGTATGGCAATTGTCCGGCGGGCAGAAGCAGCGCGTGGGCCTTGCCCGGGCGCTGGCCGCCGACCCGCGGGTGCTGTTGATGGACGAACCGTTCGGCGCCCTCGATGCCTTTACCCGCGAACAGATGCAGGAGCTGCTGCTGCAGGTCTGGCAACGCACCGCCAAGCCAGTGTTCCTGATCACCCACGACATCGAGGAAGCGGTGTTCCTCGCCACCGAGCTGGTGCTCCTGGCGCCCAATCCGGGACGGGTGGTCGAGCGCCTGCAACTGGACTTCGGCCACCGCTACGCCGCTGGCGAGTCGGCCCGGGCGATCAAGTCCGATCCCCGTTTCATCGAAACCCGCGAGCACGTGCTGGCGCGGGTGTTCTCGCAACGTCAGGAGTCCGCATGAGCAGCATCGAATTGCCGGCCGCAGCCAAGCAGGCCCCCCGGACGCCACCTGTCGTGAAAACCCGCAAGCCCTTGCCGACCCGCTGGATCAGCGCCCTCACCCTGGCCTCCCTGCTGTTGGTATGGTGGCTGATTACCGCCGCCGGCTGGATCGAGCCGCTGTTCCTGCCCTCGCCCGCCGATATCCTGGCCAAGGGCTGGACGCTGCTCACCCAGGGCTACATGGACGCCAGCCTGTGGCAGCACCTGGGCGCCAGCCTGGGGCGCATCGGCCTGGCGCTGCTGTTCGCCACCCTGACCGCCATCCCGGTGGGCATCGCCATCGGCTACAGCCGCGTGGCCCGCGGCATCCTCGATCCGCTGATCGAATTCTACCGGCCGATTCCGCCGCTGGCCTACCTGCCACTGATCGTCATCTGGTGCGGCATAGGCGAGCTGTCGAAAGTCCTTTTGATCTACCTGGCAATCTTCGCCCCGATCGCCATCGCCACCGCCACAGGCGTGCGCACCGTCGACCCCGCCAAACTACGCGCCGCGCAGTCGCTGGGCGCCAGCAAAATCCAACTGATCCGCCACGTGATCCTGCCCAGCGCACTGCCCGACATCCTCACCGGCATCCGCATCGGCCTCGGTGTGGGCTGGTCGACACTGGTGGCCGCCGAGCTGATCGCCGCCACCAGTGGCCTGGGTTTCATGGTGCAGTCCGCCGCGCAGTTCCTGGTCACCGATGTGGTGGTCCTGGGGATTCTGCTGATCGCCCTGATCGCCTTCGCCCTGGAGATGGGCCTGCGCGCCCTGCAGCGCAAGCTGGTGCCCTGGCACGGCCAGAGCCATTGATCACCGAATGACCACGCCGGCAACCCGGCACCTGCAACGAGAAACCACATGAGCCTGACCGTTACCCCCTTGAGCCCGGCACTGGGCGCGCAGATCAGCGGCGTGGACATCAGCCGCGACATCACTGCCGAACAGCGTGACGCCATCGAGCAGGCGCTGCTCGAACACCAGGTGCTGTTCTTCCGCGATCAACCGATCACCCCCGAGCAGCAGGCGCGCTTCGCCGCCCGCTTCGGCGACCTGCATATCCACCCGATCTACCCCAATGTGCCGGAGACACCGCAGGTGTTGATCCTCGACACCGCAGTCACCGACGTGCGCGACAACGCCGTGTGGCACACCGACGTGACCTTCCTGCCGACCCCGGCGCTGGGCGCGGTGCTCAGTGCCAAGCAGCTGCCGGCCTATGGTGGCGATACCCTGTGGGCCAGCGGCATAGCTGCGTTCGAGGCGCTGTCGGCGCCACTGCGCGAGATGCTCGACGGCCTGACCGCCACCCATGACTTCACCAAGTCGTTCCCGCTGGAGCGTTTCGGCACCACGCCCGAGGACCTGGCACGCTGGGAGGCGACCCGGCGCAACAACCCGCCGCTGTCGCACCCGGTGGTACGCACCCACCCGGTCAGTGGACGCAAGGCATTGTTCGTCAATGAAGGGTTCACCACGCGGATCAACGAACTGAACGAACTGGAGAGCGAGGCGCTGCTCAAGCTGCTGTTCGCCCATGCGACGCGGCCAGAGTTCAGCATTCGCTGGCGTTGGCAGGAAAATGACGTGGCGTTCTGGGACAACCGCGTGACGCAGCACTTTGCGGTGGATGACTACCGCCCCAGCCGGCGGGTGATGCATCGGGCGACCATCCTGGGGGATGCGCCGTTCTGAAAGATCCGGGGAGGCCGTTGGCCTCCTTTCGCTGGCAGGCCAGCTCCCACAGGTTTTGCCACAAACCTGCGGGAGCGTCCCCAGCGTTCTACCTGACCAGGTGCAGGTACTGCATGTGCCGCTCGTACTGGTCGAGGATGTCGTTGATGATCTGTTCCTTGCTGTAGCCCACCAGGTCGTAGTTCTGGCTGCCCTCGGACAGATGCACCTCCGCACGGTAGTAGCGGCGGTTCTTCAAGTCCTGGGTCCCCAGCCCGCCCAAGGCGAACGATGGCGTGAAGTAGCCGCGCATCTGCACCTGGTAGATGAACGGCTGCTCCTCGCCATGGCCGATCTTCAGGCTGACGTTGTCATGGCTCGGGTCGTCCTGGGTGATCAACACCAGGCCCTTCTGCTCGAACACCTCGCGCACCTCGGCGATGGCCGGGCGCACCACGTCGTCCATGAAGCGATACACCTCGTCCCGAGACGGGAAGTGCACCGCCTGGCTCAGGCGTTGGCGCCAGCCACCACGCCCGCGCCGGGATTGGGCGAACGGCGCCAGCGAATGCATCTGTGCGATCTGCCGCTGGCTTTCCAGGTAGAAGGCCTTGTGCAGCCCCCACATCATGCACAGCAGGATCAGCGAGAACGGCAACGAGGTCAGCACCACCGCCGACTTCAGCGAGTCGATGCTGCCGGCGAACAGCAGGCTGCTGGTAATCAGCGCAGTCATCGCACCCCAGAAGATCCGCAGCCAGTTCGGGCCGTCCTCGTCGGCGCCGCCGCCCTTGGCCGACAGCGTCGACAGCACCACGGTGCCGGAGTCGGCAGAAGTGACGAAGAACACGAAACTGATGAACACCGTCACGGCGATCACCGTCTTGCTCCACGGGTAGGTTTCCAGCAGCAGGTACAGGCTCATCGACGGGTTGTCGAGGGCTGACTGGCCGAGCGCGGTCATGCCGTGGTTGATCACCTGGTCCAGGGCGCTGTTGCCGAAGATCGACATCCACGCCAGGGTGAAGCCCAGCGGGATCAGCAGCACGCCGAAGACGAACTCGCGAATGGTCCGGCCCCGCGAGATACGGGCGATGAACAACCCCACGAACGGCGCCCAGGCAATCCACCAGGCCCAGTAGAACACCGTCCAACCGCCCAGCCAGTCGCGCTGCTCGCCGTAGGCGTACACATCGAAGCTCTTGCGCGGCAGGGCGCCAAGGTAGTCACCGAGGTTCTGGATCAGCGTATTGAACAGGTGCTGGGTGGGCCCGGCGAACAGCACGAACAGCAGCAGCGCGCAGGCCAGGAACAGGTTGATGTCGCTCATCACCCGCACGCCCTTCTCTACCCCGGCGACCGCCACGGCCACGGCCGCGCCCATCATCAGGGTGATGAGGATCACCTGCACCCATTGGCTGTGGCTGATGCCGAACAGGTAGTCCAGGCCTGCGTTCAGGTGCAGTACGCCGAAGCCCATGTCGGCGCCCAGGCCGAATACCGTGGCGATGATGCCGAAGCCATCCACTGCGTAGCCGATCGGCCCGTTGATGCGCTTGCCGATCAGCGGGTATAGCGCCGAGCGCAGGGCCAGTGGCAGGTTGTGACGGTAGGCGAAGTAGGCGAGTGCCATGCCGACGAAGGCGAACACACCCCAGCCGTGCAGGCCCCAGTGCAGGAACAGGATCTGCATCGCCTGGCGCCCGGCCTCGGCCGTGCCCGCCTCACCTTGTGGCGGCTGGAGCATGTGGGTCAGCGGTTCGGAGACGCAGAAGAAGAACAGCGTGATGCTGATGCCGGCGGCGAACAGCATGCCGGCCCAGGACAGGTAGCTGAACTCGGGCTCGTCATGGTCGGCGCCGAGCTTGATCTTGCCGTAGCCCGACAAGGCGGTGACCACCACGAAGACCAGGTACAGGGTCATGGCCAGCATGTAGTACCAGCCGACCGTGTTGGCCGCCCAGTTCTGCGCGGCCAGCAACCACTCGCCGGCAGCCTGGGGCTGGGCGATGACGATCAGGCCGAAAATGAGGATGAAGCTTGCCGCGAAATAGAACACGGGGGGGTTCATGCGGATCTTGCCGTTGGCAAGATCGGGGGTCGGTGCACTCATCGAACAGGCACCTCGTCACGGGACGTGAGGTTCGGATTGAACGGGTTCAGCAAAGGCGATTCCTCCTTTTGAACACCGGCAATGGACCAGCGTTTTTCGTTGAACAAGCGTTCAAGTTAAACATGGATTGGATTTCAATGCGACCCGATGCCGCTCCAGGGCGTGATCGAGGTGGGGGCGGGAACTCCCGCCGCCACGCCTCAAAAGCCTTGAGCTAGAGGGCTTTCTTGCCCTCGCAATCGAGCTGCAGGTTCGCCTGGGTAATGTTGCTGTCAGCCGGCACGCTGCGGGTCAGCCAGACGTTGCCGCCAATGGTAGAACCCTTGCCGATGGTGATCCGCCCGAGGATGGTCGCGCCGGCGTAGATCACCACGTCGTCCTCGACGATCGGGTGCCGCGCCAGGCCCTTGTGCAAGGTGCCGGACTCGTCGCTGGGGAAGCGCTTGGCGCCCAGGGTCACCGCCTGGTAGATGCGCACCCGCTCACCGATGATCGCGGTCTCGCCGATCACCACGCCGGTGCCGTGGTCGATGAAGAAGCTCGGGCCGATCTGCGCACCGGGGTGGATGTCGATGCCGGTGGCCGAGTGCGCCAGCTCCGAACTGATCCGCGCCAGCAGCGGCAGGCCGGCTCGATAGAGGTGGTGGGCCAGCCGGTGGTGGATGATCGCCAGGATGCCGGGGTAGCACAGCAGCACCTCGTCGACGCTGCGCGCCGCCGGGTCACCGTGGAAGGCGGCGAGTACGTCGGTGTCCAGCAGCACGCGCAGCGCCGGCAGGGCCGCGGCGAAATCCTGGATCAGGCGCAGGGCGTGGGTATCGACATCGACCACATCGGTCTTGCCATGGCGCGCCGCGTAGCGCAGTTCCAGACGGGCCTGGGCCAGCAGCGCGGTGAGGGCGGCGTCGAGGGTATGGCCTACATAGAAGTCCTCGCTTTCCTCGCGCAGGTCCACCGGCCCCAGGCGCATGGGGAACAGCGCGCCGCACAGCTGTTCGAGAATCTGCCGCAGCGCCTCGCGCGACGGCAGTTCGCGCCCGCCCTGCTCGCCGCTGCTGCGGCCATTGCTGCTGCGCCACTGCTCGCGGGCGTTGCGCAGGCCACTGACGATACCCTGCAGTTGCCAGTGCCCGGTTGATGGTTGTTCGCTCACGGTGTTTCTCCTGCCAGGCGGCTTTCTCGATTTACATACGCTCCTACAAGGAGGTGCAAAACACGATACGTCAAATCTGCCTCTTGGAAAAAACAACGCTTTATTCCATCCTGAGCTAAGTCGGGTATAAGCCGTTGCAATTTGCAGCTTTGGAATAACAACCTGATTTTTTATTATTTCCCGGCCTATGAAGCCCACCTCTATAGTCGCCACCTCACTACTTCCACAACAAGCGCGGGGCATGCCATGACCAAATTCGCCAAACCCCTTCTCAACGCCAGCCTGGCGCTCCTGCTCGGCGCTGGCCTGCTCGGCCAGGCCTTTGCCGGCGAACAGTTGAAGACCATCCAGGAAAAAGGCGTGATCAACGTCGGCCTGGAAGGCACCTACCCACCGTTCAGCTTCCAGGACGAAAACGGCGAGCTGACCGGCTTCGAGGTCGAGCTGTCCGAGTTGCTGGCCAAGGAGCTGGGGGTCAAGGCCAAGGTCCAGCCGACCAAGTGGGACGGCATCCTCGCCGCACTGGAATCCAAGCGCCTCGACGTGGTGATCAACCAGGTGACCATCTCCGAGGAACGCAAGAAGAAGTACGATTTCTCCGAGCCCTACACCGTTTCCGGCATTCAGGCCCTGGTACTCAAGGGCAGCGACAACGAGAAAAACATCAAGACTGCCGCCGATCTCGGTGGCAAGAAGGTCGGTGTCGGCCTGGGCACCAACTATGAGCAATGGGTGAAACAGGATGTGCCGACAGCCGATGTGCGCACCTACGAAGATGACCCGACCAAGTTCGCCGACCTGCGCAACGGTCGTATCGACGCCATCCTGATCGATCGCCTGGCTGCACTCGAGTACGTCCAGAAAACCGCCAAGGACAAGAAACCGACCGCACTCGCTGGCGAGAAATTCTCCAAGCTGGAATCGGGCGTGGCCTTGCGCAAAGGCGAACCTGAACTGCTCGATGCGCTGAACAAGGCCATCGACAAGCTCAAGGCCGACGGCTCGCTGGCCAAGCTGTCCGAGAAATACTTCGGTGCCGATGTCACCAAATGATCGCTGAAAGCCTGCAACTCGTTGTCGATTCCGCGCCCTTCCTGTTGAAGGGCGCGGGTTATACCGTGCTGCTCAGCGTCGGCGGCATGTTCTTTGGCCTGGTGCTGGGCTTCGCCCTGGCGCTGATGCGGCTGTCGAAGATCCTGCCGCTGGACTGGCTGGCGCGTATCTATGTGTCGTTCTTCCGCGGCACGCCGCTGCTGGTGCAGCTGTTCGTGATCTACTTCGGCCTGCCGCAGATCGGCATCGAGCTCGATCCGATCCCGGCCTCGCTGATCGGCCTGTCGCTGAACATGGCGGCGTATATCTGCGAGATCCTCCGTGCGGCAATCTCCTCGATCGACCGTGGCCAGTGGGAAGCAGCCGCCAGCATTGGCATGACCCGCACCCAGGCCATGCGCCGGGCGATCCTGCCGCAGGCCCTGCGCACTGCCCTGCCACCGCTGGGCAATAGCTTCATCTCGCTGGTCAAGGACACCGCCCTGGCGGCGACCATCCAGGTGCCCGAGCTATTCCGCCAGGCGCAGCTGATCACCGCACGGACCTTCGAGGTCTTCACCATGTACCTGGCTGTCGCGGTGGTCTACTGGATCCTCTGCAGCATCCTGGCGCACTTCCAGAACCGCATGGAAGCGCGGGTCAACCAGCACGACCAGGAGCACTGAAATGATCGTCGTAGAAGGCCTGAGCAAGCAGTTCAAGGGCCAGACCGTGCTCAACGGCATCGACCTGAGCGTGCAGCCCGGCGAAGTGGTGGCCATCATCGGCCCCAGCGGCTCGGGCAAGACCACCTTCCTGCGCTGCCTGAACCTGCTGGAAACCCCCGATGCCGGGCGCATCCAGATCGGCGATATCAGCATCGATGCCAACCGTCCGTTGGGTGGCCAGCAGAGTGCGATCCGCCGCCTGCGCCAACAGGCCGGTTTCGTGTTCCAGAACTTCAACCTGTTCCCTCACCGCACCGCCCTGGAGAACGTCATCGAAGGGCCGGTGATCGTCAAGAAGACGCCCCGCGACAAGGCCATCGAGCTGGCCAGGCGCCTGCTGGCCAAAGTCGGCCTGGCAGGCAAGGAGGACGCCTACCCCAAGCGCCTGTCCGGTGGCCAGCAGCAACGGGTGGCCATCGCCCGGGCCCTGGCCATGGAGCCGGAAGTGATCCTTTTCGACGAGCCCACCTCGGCGCTCGACCCCGAACTGGTTGGCGAAGTGCTGGAAACCATCCGCGGCCTGGCCGAGGAGAAGCGCACCATGATCATCGTCACCCACGAGATGAGCTTCGCCCGCGATGTCGCCAACCGGGTGATCTTCTTCGACAAGGGCGTGATCGTCGAGCAGGGCGAGGCCAAGGCGCTGTTCGCCAACCCGAAGGAAGAGCGCACGCGCCAGTTCCTGCGCAAGTTCCTAGGCACCGCCGCCGGCCAGGAGTGAAGCCGATGCGCGGGGCTCACACCTCGCGCAGGTTGTGGCAACGCCTGAAGCGCGCTTCCAGGTTGCGATCGGGCATCTGGTGGTTGCGCAGGGCGTTGAGGGTCTGCTCCACGTAATCGCGCGTGGTGCCATATCGCCCCTTGGCGCTGGCGAGGATCTGGCTGAGCAGGGTGTCCGGCAGGTTGCCCGCGTAGCACGGCAGGTGCCGCTCCAGCACGAAACCCAGCGCCTGCACCTTGCTGCCGTCGTCCAGGCGGCAGCTCAGCCAATGCGGACGATAGGCCGGGAACGGCATTTCACGCTGCCACAGGGCCATCAGCGAGTCGTGCAGGTTGGTTTCGTCCAGACGGAAGGCGAAGCCGCTGCAGGAGCCGCCACGATCCAGGCCGAACACCAGGCCCGGGCACTCCGGAGTGCCACGGTGTTCGTGGGACCACAGGTAGAGGCCGCGGTGGTAACCATGCACCCGCGCCCGCTGGCGCTCGACCGAGTTGCATTCGGGGCGCCAGATCAGCGAACCATAGGCAAACAGCCAGACCGGGCCGCCCTCATGTTGCGACATCGTGTCCTGCATCGAGCGATGCAATTGTTCGGCGGTGAGTTGTTGGCCGAAGTCGAGCGACGGCGGATAGGAGACTTGCCAGGATGAACTTTCAAGTGTCGACATGAGCTGCCGCCATTAATTCCTGAGAACTACCAAAGTGCAGGTATTGCCGTGCCTGTTCGGATGCTATCGCGGGGCAAGCCCGCTTCCACAAAGGCCTACCAGGATCGCGTGGGAACGGGTTTGCCCGGCGATTTACCTGGCACCTAACGTAAGGCAGAACGCACTTTGCACTCAACCCCGAAAACAGGATTTCATTAAAGCATCCGCTGAACGGAAACTAATAGTCCGAGTATAGCGAAACTTATTACCCGCACCGGTAACAATCTCCGCCATATAATCAACAGGAAAACACTTGGTTATTAAACCCGACACGCCCTTGCAGCGTGCCGGGTTACTTCACCCGCGTGGCGCGTAGGCGAACACGTCAGCCCGCATGCGGTGGGCATCCATGCCTGCCTCGACCAATGCATCGAGGGTGGCGTAGACCATGTTCGGCGAGCCACTGGCATAGACATGCACCTGGTTGAGGTCGCCAATGTCCTCGCATACCGCTTCGTGGAGCAGGCCACACCGCCCTTCCCAACCGCACAGATCGCTGACCACCTTGTGCAGGAACAGGTTCGGCAGGCGCTCCCACTCGGCCCAGTGCTCGATCTGGTAGAAGTCTTCAGGCCGGCGCACCCCCCAGTACAAGTGCACCGGGTGCTTGAAGCCCTGCGCCCGGCAGTGCTCGATCAGGCTGTGCATCTGCCCCATACCGGTACCGGCGGCGATCAGTACCAGCGGGCCGTCGGGCAACTCTGCCAGGTGCGCATCACCAAATGGCAGTTCGATGCGGGCCAGGCCATTGCGCTGCAACTGCTGGATCAACTGCACGGCACTGCTTTCGCGGGCCAGCACATGTAGCTCCAGCTCACGCCCACCGTGGGGCGCCGAAGCGAGCGAAAAAGCTGCCTTGTCCATGCCCTCACGCTCGATCATCAGGTATTGCCCGGCGTGGTAGCGGGGCGGCTTGCCGGCCGGCGCGCGCAGGCGCACGCGCCAGACATCGCCACCGATCTCGACGCACTCGCTCACGGTACAGGCCAGCTTGCGCAGCGGCAGCTCGCCCAGGGCCAGCACACCATCCCACAGCAACACACAGTCCTCCAGCGGCTCGGCGATGCAGGTGAACAGCTCACCGTGATCGCGCACCTGGCCTTCCTGGCGAACACTGCCTTCCACCAGCAGCGCGGCACACACATGGCAGTTGCCGTTGCGGCAGCTATTCGGGCAGTCATAGCCCAGGCGCCGTGCCGCATCCAGAATCCTTTCACCCGGTTCGACCGCCAGTACCGCCCCGGAAGGCTGCAAGGTTACCTGCATCAATCTATTCCCAACTGGTCCCACAGCTCATCGATACGGCGGGTGACGGCCTCGTCCTTGACGATGACCCGGCCCCATTCGCGTGTAGTCTCGCCCGGCCATTTGTGCGTGGCGTCCAGGCCCATCTTCGACCCCAGCCCCGATACCGGCGACGCGAAGTCGAGGTAGTCGATCGGGGTATTGTCGATCATCACCGTATCACGCTTGGGGTCCATGCGCGTGGTGATAGCCCAGATCACATCGTTCCAGTCGCGAGCGTTGATATCGTCGTCGGTGACGATAACGAACTTGGTGTACATGAACTGTCGCAGGAACGACCACACACCCAGCATCACGCGCTTGGCATGGCCAGGGTACTGCTTCTTCATGGTCACCACCGCCATGCGGTACGAGCAGCCTTCCGGCGGCAGGTAGAAGTCGGTGATCTCGGGGAACTGCTTCTGCAGGATCGGCACGAACACTTCGTTCAGCGCCACGCCAAGGATCGCCGGCTCATCCGGCGGCCTGCCGGTGTAGGTGCTGTGGTAGATCGGCTTTTGCCGGTGGGTGATGCGCTCGACGGTAAACACCGGGAAGCTGTCCACTTCGTTGTAGTAGCCGGTGTGGTCGCCGTACGGGCCTTCCGGGGCCATCTCGCCGGGGTGGATCACGCCTTCGAGGATGATCTCGGCGGTGGCCGGTACCTGCAGGTCGTTGCCACGGCACTTGACCAGTTCGGTGCGGTTGCCACGCAACAGGCCAGCGAAGGCGTATTCGGAAAGCGTGTCCGGGACCGGGGTCACGGCACCGAGGATGGTCGCCGGGTCCGCGCCCAACGCCACGGCTACCGGGAACGGCTGGCCAGGATGCTTCTCGCACCATTCGCGGTAGTCCAGCGCCCCGCCGCGGTGGCTCAGCCAGCGCATGATCACCTTGTTGCGGCCAATCACCTGCTGGCGATAGATACCCAGGTTCTGGCGGTCCTTGTTCGGCCCGCGAGTCACGGTCAGGCCCCAGGTGATCAGTGGCGCAACATCGCCCGGCCAGCAGTGCTGGATCGGCAGCTGGCCGAGGTCGACATCATCGCCTTCGACCACGATTTCCTGGCACACCGCGTCCTTGACCACCTTCGGCGCCATGGACACGACCTTCTTGAAGATCGGCAGCTTCGACCAGGCGTCCTTCAGGCCCTTCGGCGGCTCGGGCTCCTTGAGAAACGCCAGCAGCTTGCCGATCTCGCGCAGTTCTTCGGTCGACTCGGCGCCCATGCCCATGGCCACGCGCTCGGGGGTCCCGAACAGGTTGCCCAGCACCGGCATGTCGAAGCCGGTGGGTTTTTCGAAGAGCAAGGCCGGACCCTTGGCGCGCAGCGTGCGGTCGCAGACTTCGGTCATTTCCAGAACTGGGGAGATGGGAACCTGGATGCGCTTGAGTTCACCGCGCTGTTCCAGGCCACGAATGAAGTCGCGCAAATCGCGATACTGCATGCAAGGGCCTCGTGTTGGGCGTATCGGTCGGGGTGCAGAGTGTAGCGCCGTTCACGCCTTGTTTGGGGGCAAAAAATGAAAAGGGGCCGCTTTGCGATCCCATCGCGGGGCAAGCCCGCTCCCACAGATTCCGTGGGAGCGGGCTTGCCCCGCGATGGGCTGCAAGGCAGCCCCAATCAATGCCGGTCTGAAACGCTTACTTGCGCTTCATCGACAGGAAGAACTCATCGTTGGTCTTGGTCTGCTTGAGCTTGTCGACCAGGAACTCGATGGCGGCGATCTCGTCCATCGGGTGCAGCAGCTTGCGCAGGATCCACATGCGCTGCAGTTCGTCGTCGGCGGTCAGCAGCTCTTCGCGACGGGTACCGGACTTGTTGATGTTGATGGCCGGGAACACACGCTTCTCGGCGATGCGGCGGTCCAGGGGCAGCTCCATGTTGCCGGTACCCTTGAACTCTTCGTAGATCACCTCGTCCATCTTCGAGCCGGTTTCGACCAGCGCGGTGGCGATGATGGTCAGCGAACCGCCTTCCTCGATGTTACGGGCGGCACCGAAGAAGCGCTTCGGCTTCTCCAGGGCGTGGGCGTCGACACCACCGGTCAGCACCTTGCCGGAGCTCGGGATCACGGTGTTGTAGGCACGCGCCAGACGGGTGATGGAGTCGAGCAGGATGACCACGTCTTTCTTGTGCTCGACCAGGCGCTTGGCCTTCTCGATGACCATCTCGGCAACCTGCACGTGGCGGGTCGGCGGCTCGTCGAAGGTCGAAGCGACCACTTCGCCGCGCACGGTGCGCTGCATCTCGGTCACTTCTTCCGGGCGCTCGTCGATCAGCAGGACGATCAGGTGGCACTCGGGGTTGTTACGGGTAATGTTGGCCGCGATGTTCTGCAGCATGATGGTCTTACCGGCTTTCGGCGGTGCGACGATCAGGCCACGCTGGCCTTTGCCGATCGGGGCGCACAGGTCGATCACACGACCGGTGAGGTCTTCGGTGGAGCCGTTACCGGCTTCCATCTTCAGGCGCTTGTTGGGGAACAGCGGCGTCAGGTTTTCGAAGAGGATCTTGTTCTTCGCGTTTTCCGGACGGTCGAAGTTGATGGTATCGACCTTCAGCAGCGCGAAGTAACGCTCGCCTTCCTTCGGTGGGCGGATCTTGCCGACGATGGTGTCGCCGGTGCGCAAGTTGAAGCGACGGATCTGGCTGGGCGAAACGTAGATGTCATCAGGGCCGGCCAGGTAAGAGGCATCCGCCGAACGCAGGAAACCGAAACCATCCTGGAGAATCTCCAGCACGCCGTCACCCGAGATCTCTTCGCCGCTTTTCGCATGCTTCTTCAGCAGGGCGAAAATCACGTCCTGTTTGCGCGAACGGGCCATGTTTTCGATGCCCATCTGTTCGGCCATTTCCAAAAGATCGGTAATCGGCTTTTGCTTGAGTTCTGTCAGGTTCATAAGGGGAGTGACGTAATCATGTAAGGAAGGGAAAAATTAAGCAGTTGGCTTAATGAGGCCGCGCCGCTAGATGGCGACAGGATCGCGTACTGATTCGAATTAGGGATGCTTCGGCGACGGCGTGCAGAGGGCACTGGAGAAGCAGTGCGAGGCCGAATGTAACACTTGCTTTTTTCGACGTCTAGTGGTTTTGGCCAGTGTTTTACGGGGCTATCCGACTGGATGGTCGCAAGGCCGGGGCTCGCCAGCCCTCAGGAAAACCACCTACAACAGATAAAGAAAAGCCCCGCATTTGCGGGGCTTCATCCAATCACAGGCTGGCGTCGAGGAACGCTTTGAGCTGCGACTTGGACAATGCGCCGACCTTGGTGGCCTCGACGTTGCCGTTCTTGAACAGCATCAGCGTCGGGATACCACGCACGCCGTGCTTGGCCGGGGTTTCCTGGTTTTCGTCGATGTTCAGCTTGGCGATGGTCACCTTGCCTTCATATTCCGAAGCGATGTCGTCCAGTACCGGCGCGATCATCTTGCATGGGCCGCACCATTCAGCCCAGTAGTCGACCAGCACCGCGCCTTCAGCCTTGAGTACGTCGGCTTCGAAGCTGGCGTCGGTGACATGTTTGATAAGATCGCTGCTCATGGATATCTCCAGGTCGTAAGCACAAAAAAACGTTGCCCATCATAGCCGCACCCAGGCGCGACAGGAAGCCACAGACGATTGAGTGTAACTATAGTTGTGCAAGACGCCACGAATCGAAACTGTCATATCACGGTCATAACATTGCTATGACATTGCCATGCATCAAGCCTTGCAGTGCCGCTCGTTGGCGTAGGACCACGATCGTGGCACGATTGCCGGGTTAACGACCGAGAACCTCCAGACCATGCCGCATACCACCGCGAAGAACCTGTCTCTGATCGCCGCCATCGACCTGGGCTCCAACAGCTTCCACATGGTCGTGGCCAAGGCCCATCACACGGAAATCCGCATCCTCGAAAGGCTTGGAGAAAAGGTTCAGCTCGCCGCCGGCATCGACGATGAGCGCAGGCTCAGCGAAGAAGCCATGCAACGCGGCCTGGAATGCCTCAAGCGCTTCGCCCAACTGATCAACGGCATGCCGCAGGGCGCGGTGCGCATCGTCGGCACCAACGCCTTGCGCGAAGCACGCAACCGCAACGAATTCATCCTGCGCGCCGAGGCCATCCTCGGCCACCCGGTCGAGGTGATTTCCGGCCGTGAAGAGGCGCGCCTGATCTACCTGGGCGTGTCCCACACCCTGGCCGACACCCCGGGCAAGCGCCTGGTCGCCGACATCGGCGGCGGCAGCACCGAGTTCATCATCGGCCAGCGTTTCGAGCCGCTGCTGCGCGAAAGCCTGCAGATGGGCTGCGTCAGCTTCACCCAGCGTTATTTCCGCGACGGCAAGATCACCCCGGCACGCTACGCCCAGGCCTACACCGCCGCGCGCCTGGAACTGATGAGCATCGAGAACGCCCTGCACCGCCTGACCTGGGACGAGGCGATCGGCTCATCCGGGACCATCCGTGCCATCGGCGCCGCCATCAAGTCCGGCGGCCTGGGCAATGGCGAGGTCAACGCCGAGGGCCTGGCCTGGGTCAAGCGCAAGCTGTTCAAGCTGGGCGAGACCGACAAGATCGACTTCGAAGGGGTCAAGCCCGATCGCCGCACCATCTTCCCGGCGGGGCTGGCCATCCTCGAGGCGATCTTCGACGCGCTGGAGCTGCAGCGCATGGAGCACTGCGACGGTGCCCTGCGTGAGGGCGTGCTGTTCGACCTGCTGGGCCGCCACCACCACGAGGACGTGCGCGAGCGCACCCTGAACTCGCTGATGGAGCGCTACCACGTCGATCAAGGCCAGGCCGCACGCGTGGAGCGCAAGGCGCTGCACGCCTTCGACCAGGTGGCCAAGGCATGGGACCTAGAAGAGGGCAACTGGCGCGATCTTCTGGGTTGGGCGGCGAAAGTGCATGAAGTGGGCTTGGATATCGCCCATTATCACTACCACAAGCACGGAGCCTACCTGATCGAGCACTCCGACCTGTCCGGCTTCTCCCGCGAAGACCAGCAGATGATGGCACTGCTGGTGCGCGGCCATCGCCGCAACATCCCCAAGGACAAGTTCGCCGAGTTCGGCGACGAAGGCATCAAGCTGATCCGCCTGTGCGTACTGCTGCGCTTCGCCATTCTCTTCCACCACATCCGCGGCACCCAGCAGATGCCGAAAGTGGTGCTGCACGCCGGCGACAACAGCCTGGAAGTGGTTTTCCCTGGCAACTGGCTGGAACAGAACCAGCTGACCCAGGCCGACTTCGCCAACGAGGCGGAGTGGCTGGCCCGGGTCGGCTTCGTCCTCAGCGTACGTTGAGCACCGGGTTGCTCAGGCGCTCCAGCAGGGTCGCCTGGGCACTGCGCGGGTTCTGGTTGCCGGTCGGGGTGCTGCGCACGTAGCGCCCGTCCGGCTGCAAGGTCCAGGCCTGGGTGTTGTCGGTCAGGTAGCCTTCCAGTTCCTTCTTGACCCGTAGCAACAGCTTCTTGCCTTCCACCGGGAAGCAGGTCTCGACGCGCTTGTCGAGGTTGCGCTCCATCCAGTCGGCACTGGACAGGTAGATCTGCTCCTCGCCGCCATTGAGGAAATAGAACACCCGGGTGTGCTCGAGGAAGCGGCCGATGATCGAGCGCACATGGATGTTGTGCGAAACGCCCGGGATGCCCGGACGCAGGCAGCACATGCCGCGCACCACCAGGTCGATGCGCACGCCCGACTGGCTGGCCTTGTACAGCGCCTTGATGATCTTGGCGTCGGTCAGCGAATTGAACTTGGCGATGATGTGTGCCGGCTTGCCCTCCAGGGCGAACTGGGTCTCCCGGGCGATCATGTCGAGCATGCCCTTCTTCAGGGTGAAGGGCGCGTGCAGCAGCTTCTTCATGCGCAGGGTCTTGCCCATGCCGATCAACTGGCTGAACAGTTTGCCGACGTCTTCGGTGAGGGCGTCGTCGGAGGTCAGCAGGCTGTAGTCGGTGTACAGGCGGGCGTTGCCGGCGTGGTAGTTGCCGGTCCCCAGGTGCGCGTAACGGACGATCTCGCCCTGCTCGCGGCGCAGGATCAGCATCATCTTGGCGTGGGTCTTGAAACCGACCACCCCGTAGATCACCACCGCGCCAGCGGCCTGCAGGCGGCTGGCCATCTGCAGGTTGGACTCTTCGTCGAAGCGGGCGCGCAATTCGATCACCGCGGTGACCTCCTTGCCGTTACGCGCCGCGTCCACCAGGGCGTCGACGATCTCCGAGTTGGCGCCCGAGCGATAGAGCGTCTGGCGCACGGCAAGCACGTGCGGGTCCTTGGCGGCCTGGCGCAGCAGGTCGATCACCGGGGTGAACGACTCGAACGGGTGCATCAGCAACACGTCCTGCTTGCCGATCACGCTGAAGATGTTGTCGGCATTGACGAGCAGCTTGGGGATCGCCGGGGTGAACGGCGTGTACTGCAGCTCCGGGTGGCTGTCGAGCCCGGTGATGCTGAACAGGCGGGTCAGGTTGACCGGGCCGTTGACCTGGTACAGCTCGCTCTCGCTCAGGCTGAACTGCTTGAGCAGGTAGTCGGAGAGGTGTTTCGGGCAAGTGTCGGCCACCTCGAGGCGCACCGCATCGCCGTAGCGGCGCGAGAACAGCTCGCCGCGCAGGGCCCGGGCCAGGTCGTCGACTTCTTCGGAGTCCAGCGCCAGGTCGGCGTTACGGGTCAGGCGGAACTGGTAGCAACCCTTGACCTTCATGCCCTGGAACAGGTCATCGGCATGGGCATGGATCATCGACGACAGGAACACATAGTTGTCGCCAGGCCCACCCACGTCTTCCGGCACGCGGATTACCCGCGGCAGCAGGCGCGGTGCCGGAATGATCGCCAGGCCCGAATCGCGGCCGAAGGCGTCGACACCCTCGAGCTCGACGATGAAGTTCAGGCTCTTGTTCACCAGCAGCGGGAACGGGTGGGTCGGGTCGAGGCCGATCGGGGTGATGATCGGCGCGATCTCGTCGCGGAAGAAGCGCCGTACCCAGGTCTTGAGCTTGGGCGTCCAGTAACGGCGGCGGATAAAGCGAATGGCGTGTTTTTCCAGCTCCGGCAGCAGCACGTCGTTGAGGATCGCGTACTGGCGATCCACTTCGAGATGCACCAGCTCGCTGATGCGCGCCAGCGCCTGGTGCGGCTGCAGGCCGTCGGCGCCGGCCTGTTCGCGGGCGAAGTTGATCTGCTTCTTCAGGCCGGCCACGCGGATTTCGAAGAACTCGTCCAGGTTGCTGGAGAAGATCAACAGGAACTTCAGGCGCTCGAGCAGCGGGTACGACTCGTCCAGCGCCTGCTCCAGCACGCGGATATTGAACTGCAGCTGCGAAAGCTCGCGATGAATGTACAGGCTGCTGTCGTCCAGGCTCGGCACGGCGATCGCCGGAGCCGGCGCAGGCGCTGGAGCAGGGGCGGCTTCAGCGACAGGTTCCGGCTGCGCTACCGCCGGCAGGTCGGGCGGCGTCTGCACCATCTCTTCGGGCACGGCCTGGGCATCCTTGATCGCGACAGGGTTGAGCACTTCGTTATTCATCTGACGTTCCTGGAGAGCGTTACTGCCCTCTCATCATTTGAGCGGCACGCACGGCGAAATAGGTCAGGATGCCGTCGGCGCCTGCCCGTTTGAATGCGGTGAGGGATTCAAGGATCACGGCTTCGCTGAGCCAGCCGTTCTGGATCGCGGCCATGTGCATGGCGTACTCGCCGCTGACCTGATAGACGAAGGTCGGCACCTTGAACTCGGTCTTCACCCGGTGAACGATGTCCAGGTACGGCATGCCCGGCTTGACCATGACCATGTCGGCGCCTTCGGCGAGGTCGGTGGCCACTTCGTGCAAGGCCTCGTCGCTGTTGGCCGGATCCATCTGGTAGGAGGCCTTGTTGGCCTTGCCCAGGTTCAGCGCCGAGCCGACCGCATCGCGGAACGGGCCGTAGTAGGCGCTGGCGTACTTGGCCGAGTAGGCCATGATGCGCACGTTGACGTGACCGGCAACTTCGAGGGCTTCGCGGATCGCGCCAAGACGGCCGTCCATCATGTCCGATGGGGCGACGACCTGGGCGCCAGCCTCGGCATGGGACAGCGCCTGACGCACCAGCGCGTCGACGGTGATGTCGTTCTGCACGTAGCCTTCCTCGTCGAGGATGCCGTCCTGACCGTGGGTGGTGAACGGGTCAAGGGCCACGTCGGTGATCACCCCCAGCTCCGGGAAGCGGGCACGCAGGGCACGGGTGGCGCGCTGGGCGATGCCGTCCGGGTTCCACGCTTCGGCGCCATCGAGGGATTTCTTTTCGGTCGGGGTCACCGGGAACAGCGCCAGCGCCGGAATGCCCAGCTCTACCCACCCCTGTGCGGCTTCCAGCAGCAGGTCGATCGACAGGCGCTCGACGCCCGGCATGGACGGCACTTCTTCACGGCGGCCTTCGCCGTCTAGTACGAATACCGGAAGAATCAGGTCATCGACGGTCAGGGTGTTTTCGCGAACCAGGCGACGGGAGAATTCGTCCCGACGGTTGCGACGCAGACGGGTGGCAGGAAACAGACGATTGGCGGGGGTAAAGCTCACGGCAGACTCCTGAGCCCGCGCAGGCGGGCGAGCGCGACAGTTATAAGCGGCCATTATGACGCCTGTGTGACACCCGAGGGCAACCCTGCGACTTGTGGCCGCAGTCATTGTCCTTGTAGGAAATGTTCACGTCGAGACACATTTGGACACTTTCCCGATCGCGCCCGAAGGGGTAGGCTGCGCGTTCATTTCGCCAGCACGCCAGAAAATGCTTCAACAATTCCTGAACGATTTCGGCTATTTTGCCCTTTTTCTCGGCACGTTCTTCGAGGGCGAGACGATCCTCGTGCTCGCCGGGTTTCTTGCGTTCCGCGAATACATGGATATCAAGCTGGTAGTCCTGGTGGCCTTTTGTGGCAGCTACGCCGGTGACCAACTGTGGTACTTCATGGGCCGCCGCCATGGGCGCAAGATCCTCGCCCGCAAGCCTCGCTGGCAGGCCATGGGCGACCGCGCGCTGGAGCATATCCGCCGCCATCCGGACATCTGGGTGCTGAGCTTCCGCTTCGTCTACGGCCTGCGCACGGTCATGCCGGTGGCCATCGGCCTGTCCGGCTACCCGCCACGCCGCTACCTGCTGCTCAATGGCATCGGCGCCGCAGTCTGGGCCATGGCCCTGGGCCTGGCCGCCTACCACTTCGGCGCCATCCTCGAAGGCATGCTGGGCAGCATCAAGAAATACGAGTTATGGGTGCTCGGCGGCCTGCTGGTGTTGGGCCTCACGCTCTGGCTGCGCCGGCGCTTTCGCAATAGCCGCGCCGAGCGTCGCGCGGCGGCAGAGGGCCAGGCCGCCGAGGCTGAGCAAGCTGTAGCCGAGCAGCAGCAGCCAGAACAACGGCGTGACCAGCACTAAGCCAAGCGCGCCGGCCAGATACAGCGCGGGCGCATTCGACAGCAGGCGCGCCAGTTCCAGGCGCCCTGCCCAGGCCCGGTCTTCCAGCGCCACGCCCAGCACGAACAGCCCGAACGCCATCACCATCCAGCCCAATGCCAGGGCCGCGGGCGTCACCTGCTCCGCCACCTCCATCAGATAACTGCCCAACGCCACGTAGAACGCGAACTGCGCCGTGACGTACAGCTGCTGCGCAGCGCCCAGCGGGATCGCGAACTTGCGAAACGCGGCGAGGTCCTGCTTGGCCTGTGGATAAGCGGCGGCCACGTCCGCCGGCCGCCAGCCGGTGGGCATGAACCAGATGCGCAGCTTGTCCCACCAACGGGCCGTTCGCCGGGCGTCGTCCCACAGCTGGGCATAGAACTGCACGTTGGCCCACAGCGGGTTCCAGCTCGCCAAAGGCATGGTCACGCCAAAGATCACCGGCTCGCGCTCGTCCTCTTCCTGGAAGGTGCCGAACAGCCGGTCCCAGATTATGAACACGCCGCCGTAGTTGCGATCCAAGTACAGAGGATTCTGCGCATGGTGGACGCGATGGTTGGACGGCGTGATGAAAATCCACTCGAGCCAGCCCAGCTTGGGCACATGGCGGGTGTGCACCCAGAACTGGTACAGCAGGTTCAGCGATGCCACGGTGATGAACACCAGGGGCGGCACGCCCAGCAGCGCCAGCGGCAGGTAGAAGATCCAGGAAAACAAGAACCCGCTGCTGGTCTGGCGCAAGGCGGTGGTGAGGTTGTACTCCTCGCTCTGGTGATGCACCGAGTGCGCTGCCCACAGGATGTTGCGCTCGTGGCCCAGGCGGTGCAGCCAGTAGTAACAGAGGTCGTAAAGCACGAAGGCGACCACCCACACCCACCAGGCATCCGCCGGCAGCCGCAACCAGGCCAGGTGCTCCCATGCCACGGCATAGGTGACCAGCCCCACCCCTTTGGTCAGCAGCCCGGTGCTGGTGGACAGCGCACCGGTGCTCAGGCTGTTGATCGAGTCGGCAAGCTGGTAGTTGCGACGCCCGCGCACGCGGTCGGCGATCAGCTCCACCGCGATCAGCACGAAGAAGAACGGCACGGCCAGCAGAATCAGGTCCATGAACGGCCACCTCCAAGGTTGTTCACGAAGATTAGGCCCGGCGAAGGGCAAATCCCATGGCTACATCTGCCAAACTAGAGGACATTTAGCGCCTCGACACTGGAGTATTGAGCATGACAAAAAAAGTTGCGGTGATTCTGTCCGGTTGCGGCGTGTACGACGGCGCCGAAATCCATGAGAGCGTGATCACCCTGCTGCGCCTGGACCAGCGCGGCGCCCAGGTGCAGTGCTTCGCGCCGAACATCGCGCAGATGCATGTGATCGACCACCTGACCGGGGAGGAGATGCCGGAATCGCGCAATGTGCTGGTGGAGTCGGCGCGCATTGCCCGTGGCGAGGTGAAGGACATTCGCGAAGCCAAGGTCGAGGACTTCGACGCCCTGATCGTGCCGGGAGGCTTCGGCGCGGCGAAGAACCTGTCGAACTTTGCCGTCGAAGGCGCCAACTGCACCGTGCAACCGGACGTGCTGGCACTGGCCGAGGCGTTTGCCGACGCCTGCAAGCCGGTCGGGCTGATCTGCATCTCGCCGGCCTTGGCGGCGAAGATCTATGGGCCGGGCGTGGTCTGCACCATCGGCACTGACGCCGGCACCAGCGCGGCGGTGGTGAAGATGGGTGGCACCCATGAAGAATGCGATGTGCATGACATTGTCGAAGACACCCAGCGCAAGCTGGTGACTACCCCGGCGTACATGCTGGCCAAGTCGATCAGTGAGGCGGCGGGTGGTATCTACAAGCTGGTGGATCGGGTGCTGGAGCTGACCCACGAGGGTGACAAGTAAGGCCTCGAAGGCCTGCTACGCAGGCCATCGCCGGCAAGCCGGCTCCCACAGGATCACCTACAGATGCGGGAACCGGCAGCCCCACGTACTTAACGCTTGGAAAGCCGTCCCAGAATCCGGTCCAGGGCATTGGCGAACGCCTGCTTCTCGCGTTCGCCATAAGGTGCCTGCCCGCCGCCCACCTGCCCCTGCTCGCGCAGTTCGGTGAACAGGTTGCGCACCGCCAGGCGCTCACCCATGTTGCGCTCGTCGAACTCGCGGCCACGCGGGTCCAGCGCGGCCACGCCTTTCTTGATCAAGCGGTCGGCCAGTGGCACGTCGCTGCAGATCACCAACTCGCCCGGCACGGCGTTGTCCACCAGGTAATCGTCGGCCGCGTCCATGCCGCTGGGCACCACGATAAGCCGCACGCAGGCGAAGGCCGGCTTGATCTGTGGCTGACCGGCCACCATCACCACCTCCAGCTTGCGCTTGAGGGCGAACTTGACGATCAGGTCCTTGGCCGCCTTGGGGCAGGCGTCGGCATCGATCCATACACGCATGGGATTAATCCTGTACTCCGGGCAGTGACGTCGTGGGAGCGGGCTTGCCCCGCGATAGCGCCTGAACAGGCGGACATTATGCCAGCCCCAGCCTCATCGGGGGGCGGCGACGCACCACCCCTTCCCCCTGCACGGACTCAGCTGGCCGCCGCCCGGCGCTTCTCGGCCAAGCGGCTGCGTCCATAGAGGAACACGATAGCCAGCAACGCCACCGCCTGCGCGCTCAGCGAGTAGAGATCGGCGTGGATCCCCAGCCAGTCGAACTCGAAGAACGCCACCGGCCGCGTACCCAGCACGCCGGCCTCCTGCAGCGCCTTGACGCCATGCCCGGCGAACACCACCGACAGCGCACAGAGCAAAGCCGCGTTGATGCTGAAGAACAACGACAGCGGCAGCTTGGCCGAGCCGCGCAGGATCACCCAGGCCAGGCCCACCAGCAGCACCAGCGCCGTGGCACCGCCTGCCAGAACCGCCTGGTGGCCAGCCGGGCCGGCCTGCAGCCAAAGGGTCTCGTAGAACAGGATCACCTCGAACAGCTCGCGGTACACCGAGAAGAACGCCAGCACGGCAAAGCCGAAGCGCCCGCCGCCACTGACCAGGCTGCTCTTGATGTAGTCCTGCCAGGCGGCCGCGTGGCGGCGGTCGTGCATCCACACGCCTAGCCACAGCACCATCACCGCGGCGAACAACGCCGTGCAACCTTCGAGCAGTTCACGCTGCGCGCCACCGACATCGATCACGTAGGCCGCCAGGGCCCAGGTGGCGAAACCGACGACCAGCGCCAAGGCCCAGCCGACGTTGACGCTGCGCACCGCCGACTGCTGGCCGGTGTTGCGCAGGAAGGCGAGGATCGCCGCCAGCACCAGGATCGCCTCCAGGCCCTCGCGCAGCAGGATCAACAGGCCAGAGATGTAGCTCAACGACCAGCTCAGGCCATCGCTGCCCAGCAGCTTCGAGGCCTGTTCGAGCTTGACCTTGGCTTCGGCCAGACGCTGTTCGGCCTGGGCCACCGGCAGGCCGTCCTGCAGCGACTGACGGTAGGCCATCAGTGACTTCTCGGTGTCCTTGCGAGCCTGGGTGTCGATGTTGTCGAGCGAGCTTTCCACCAGCTCGAAGCCTTCCAGGTAAGCCGCCACCGACAAGTCGTAGGCCTGGTCGTGGTTGCTGGCGCGGTAAGCCGCCAGGCTCTTGTCCAGGGTGCTGGAGGTGTACTCGAGCAGTTGCGCCGGGCCACGCTTGACCTGCGGCGGTTGCGCCCGCTGGGCGCGGAACGCGGCCACGGCGTTTGCGCCTTCACTGGCGGCAACCTCGGCCGGGGTCTGCCGGGCCAGGTCGGCGAGATTCCAGGTCTTGTCACTCTTTGCCGCCTGCGGATCGGCGGTGAAGCTGGCGATGTAGGCCGCCACGTCCCAGCGCTGGCGCTCGTCGAGCTGGTCGGCGAACGAGGGCATCTCGGTGCCCTCGATGCCCAGCCCGAGGGTGTTGTACAGGTCGAACAGGCTGAGCTGGTCGAGGCGCGCGGCATCGCGTAGGTTGGCCGGCGCAGGCTCCAGGCCGACGCCGGCCGGGCCATCGCCCAGCCCGGTATCGCCGTGGCAGATCGAGCAATTCTGGGCATACAGCGCTGCGCCACGGGCCGGATCCGGGGTGATCACCGGTGCCTGGCTGACCTCGTAGGCCACCGCCAGGCGTGCGCCCAGCTGGCGGGCCTGGCGAGCAACACCGGCGCCATCCTGACGCTGGTCGATGGCCTGGCGCAGGCTCTGGACACCCTGCTCCAGCGCGCCGCGCTCGGCATGCTCGGGCAGCCCCTTGACCAGCTCGGCCAGCACGCCGCTGAACTCCTGTTGCTCGCGGTATTCCCCGTCGTCCACCACCTTGCCGTCGCGCACGGTCGGCGGGTAGTCGGCACCGATGTAGTCCAGCAGATGCAACGCCTTGGTCGCCTCGGCCGGTGCTTCGGCCAGCGTCGGGGTGCTGCACAGCGCCAGTACCGGGCCAAGCAACAAGGCAGGCAGCCAGGCAAGCAGACGGGAACGGGAAATCATGGCCAATCTCGACGGAAATACGAAAGAGAACATTGTTCACTTCCACTCTCCCCCGCTCAAGGCTCACCCGCATATTTCATGAAAAATCTTGCGACAAATTGACCGGTCGACAACCTGGAAAGCGGTTTTCCGACCTGGCACGCATGCAGAAAATGCGAAGCAATTCGCCATCACGTAGCTACTACTTTGGGTATAATCCCGCGCCGCCGTAATAGCCATTAGCAATCAAGGCGCCTCCATCGAGAGGTTCTGGCGATAAAACAGAGGGATCTGCCGCCCCCGCCCACGCGGCCAACCGTTTCAGGGAAAGAAGAAGTCCGATGGTATCCCGCGCCCTCACCCTGGCGACCCTGGTCGCCGCCGTGCAGCTCACCGGCTGCTCGGTGTTCCGCAGCTACGACAGCGAACTGCAGGAGACCAACAAGCAGTTGGCCGCCGGCAATGTCGACGCCGCCCTCGCCCTGCTGGAAAACAACAACAAGGGCGACAAGAAAGACCTGCTCTACTACTTCGAGAAAGGCGAGCTGCTGCGCTCCAAGGGCGACCTCAAGGGCAGCCAGGACGCCTGGCGCTCAGCCGACAGCGTGGTGTTCCAGTGGGAAGAGTCGGTCAAGCTCGACACCGACAAGTACCTGAGCCAGTTCGGCAGCTACCTGGTCAACGACAAGGTCCGTCGCTACGAAGGCTACGACTACGAAAAAGTCATGCTGACCACGCAGATGGCCCTGAACCTGCTGGCACAGAACGATTTCGACGGCGCCCGCACCGAGATCAAGAAGACCCACGAGCGCGAGGCGATCATCGCCGAACTGCGCGACAAGGAATACCTCAAGCGCGAGGAAGAGGCCGAGAAGGAAGGCATCAAGACCGAGTACAAGGACCTGCAGGGTTACCCGGTCGCCAGCCTCGACGCCCCTGAGGTGGTCGGCCTGAAGAACAGCTATCAGAGCGCCTTCAGCCATTACCTGTCCGGCTATGTCTACGAGGCCCTCGGCGAGAAAGGCCTGGCCGCGCCGGGCTACCGCAAGGCCGCCGAGCTGCGCCCGAACACGCCGCTGCTCGACCAGGCGTTGCTCGAACTGGACAAGAACAGCGCCAAGGCCGGTGAAAGCGACGTGCTGATCGTGGTGCAGACCGGCCTGGCCCCGGCCCGCGATTCGATCCGCATTCCCCTGCCGCTGCCGATCCAGGACAACCTGGTGATCACCCCGCTGTCGTTCCCGATCATCAAGGAAGACACCTCCACCGCGCACCTGAGCGAGATCCAGCTCAACGACAAGGCCCTGGCCCTGACCGCGCTCAACAGCACCACCGCCATGTCGCGCCGCGCCCTGCGCGACGACATGCCGGGCATCATCCTGCGCACCAGCGTGCGCGCCATCAGCCGTGGCGTGGCACAGAAGAACCTGAACCAGTCCAACCCGATGGCCGGGCTGGTGGTGGGAATCGCCTCCACCGTGCTGGAGGGTGCCGATACCCGCACCTGGCGCACCCTGCCCGACGAAACCCAGGTGGCCCGTGTACGCCTCAAACAGGGCGAACACCACCTGAGCCTGCCGTCGAGCCTCGGCGGCACCCAAGTCACGGTGAAAGTCGATCGCCCCTACCAGGTGGTCAGCCTGCGCGTGGTCGGCAACCGCGTGTTCGCTGGCGGCCCGTCCGTCGAAGTCGACCCGCAGGCCGCAGCCACCGCTGTCGCCAGCCTCAAGTAACCCAAGGATCGAACATGCGCAAAACATGCCTCGCCCTGGCCGCCGTCGCCCTCCTGGCCGGCTGCGCCACCCCACCCCCTGCCCCCGGCAGCGCCGCCAGCAAGGTGGTGACCATGGGCCAGCTGGATGACATCGAGATCGGCCAGATGCGCGTCGCCCGCGAAAACGGCTACCTCACCGTCAACGTGGCTTTGACCAACAGCAGCCGCAGCAACCAGACCCTGTTCTACCGCTTCGCCTGGCTAGGCAGCGATGGTTTCCCGGTGGCCGATGAAGAGAGCTGGAAAGCCCTGCCGCTGTACGGCAAACAGGCCAAGTTCCTGCCCGCCATCGCCCCGAGCCCCGCAGCCCGCGACTTCCGCCTCGAAGTCCACACCCGGTAACCCCTTTCAGGAGCACATTCGATGTTTGCACGCCTTTCCCTCGCCGCCCTCGCCATTGCCCTGGTCAGCGGCTGCAGCACCCCTTCGCCGGTTCTCGGCGGCAAGAACATCAGCTACGGCGACAGCAAGGCTGTCGAGCTGGTGACCAACGAGTTCGGCTCCACCGACCTGCAGATGATCGCCGAGAGCATGACCCGTTCGCTGGCCCAGTCCGGCGTGCTGCACGGCCGCCCGGTGGTGCAGGTGTACGACGTGAAGAACAAGACCAGCGAGTACATCGATACCCGCGAGATCACCACCTCGATCAAGACCCAGCTGATGAAGTCCGGCGCCGCCCGCTTCGCCAGCGACAACACCGACATGCAGAGCCAGGTCGACCAGCTCAAGCTGCAGAACCAGAGCGGCCTGTACAAGAAGAAGACCGTGGCCAAGACCGGCAACATGATCGCCGCCAAGTATCGCCTGGAAGGCTCCATCAGCTCGATCGTCAAACGCAGCAGCGACTACAAGGACGTGTTCTACAAGTTCAGCCTGCAGCTGATCGACGTGGAAAGCGGCCTGGCCGAGTGGATGGACGAAAAAGAAATCCGCAAGACCACGGAGCGCTGATCGATGCGTGCATGGATGGCAATCATTGGCCTGGCCTGCGCCTTCGGCGCGCAGGCAGCCCCCAAGGTGGCGGTGACCGACCTGGCTTATCAAGCGCAGGTGGAGGAGTACATCCACACCATCAACGCCCAGAGCAGCGGCCAGGCCGGCATGTACCACGCCAGCGGCCAGTCGAGCTACAGCGAGTACGAGAGCCTCAACAGCTACATCGAGCAGACCGAGCTGCGCAAGTTCGGTGGCGACATCAAGGGTGAGATCCTCAAGACCGGCATGTTCCAGCTGGTCCAGGGCCGTCCTTATACCGCCGACTCGAAGGAAGACGTCTACGACGTGATCCGCCGCATCAAGAACGGCGCGTTCAAGGGCGCCGACTACGTGCTGTTCGGCACCCTGTCGGACATCGACTTCCAGCAGGACATCAACTCGCTGGACCACACCGACAGCTACTCGGCGGTGCTGGGCCTGACCGTGGTCGCCGACTTCAGCCTGATCAACACCCGCACCTACGAGATCACCTCGGCGTTCACCGCCATGGGCGAAGGGCAGGACACCAAGCTGGTGAAAAGCCAGGACCGCCGCGTGACGTTGAACCGTCCGCGGGTGGTGCGCGATGTATCGAAGGCGCTGGGCGAGGATGTGGCGCAGCAGTTGGCCGAGCAGTTGGGCGGCTCGGTGCCTGGGCAGGCGAAGCAGCCGCGTGGGCGGGACAACCTGCCACCGGATGAGCCGGCGCAGATTCTGCAGTGAGGGTAGTCAACGCCCGACCTAAAGGTCGGGCGTTTTCGACGACAGCACATATCTGATTAGAGCCACAAGTGTTGTCAGGACACTAAGTATGGCCACCAACGTCCCGGATATGAACCATCTTCGTTGTGATATGCGTCTTTGAGTCAGTTGATTCTTCTAGGAAGAACGTCACGCGCTGTCCTTGGCTAAGTCGCAACTGCCACTGATGTTGACCTGGGCGAATATTTTTTTTCAGAATTTTCAAATCAACATCTCCCAAATTATCGGCAGCTTCATGCGCCCCTACCTGCGGAACCATTTCCAGGAAGCGCTGATACTGGCCTGCTAATAAAGGAGGCAACTCCTGTACGATACGCTCATTCTTCCGGTTCAATTCCCACACAATCTTGTTCTTTGACTCCGCACTTCCCGATAGCCGCGAGACCGCCGAGCCTTTCTTATTTTTTGCAGGCGATATGACATTCGTGTCAATGGCGGGTCCTGGTGTCCGCCCTCCGTAGCCGATTGCAGCAAGCCTCATTTCGAAAGAGGTAGACCTCTGGGGCTTGGGTTTCTTACCTCCTCCCATGTGCCCTGAAGGATCTGTCTGGTTGACAGGATCCCCCAGAACATATGCATAGGCATTCACACCGCCCTCACCGAATGGACTCCAATCGTCCGGGCTGTTGAACCGCATCAAGACCGGGTTGTACAGCCGGAAACCTTGGCCCAGCAGGTAATGACCAATCACGGGCTCCTGCCGTTCCCCGTTGAAACCAAGGCGGCAGTCCTCAACCCCTTCGGCGTGGCGAAACCCATAGGGTGGATAGGCAAAAGGGGGCGTCTGGCGGGCCAGCCATACCCTTAGAATCGATCCTTGCCAATCTGTTGTCAGCAACTGGTTTTGCCTGACCTTCCGGGCCATCATTGTCTCCTGGGTAAGCTGCCAGTAACGCTAGATTGCGGCCCTGTTCAATTGACGTCTACTGACAGAAATGCCAGCTCTACTGACCGTGCAGGGCAGCGTACCTCAGCGCTGAGCGCTGCCCTTCCAGCCCCCACCCAGCGCCAGAAACACCCCGATCTGTCCCATCGCCACCTGACTGTTGGCCGCCGCCAGCTGCGCCCTTACATCGGTGTAGGTCCGCGTCGCCTGCAGGTCGGCCAGGAACGACTCGCGCCCAACCTGATAACGCAGATGCGTCTGGTCCGCCGACTCCTTGGCGGAACGCTCCGCCTCGGCCAAGGCGTCGCGCCGGTCCAGCAGCGCGCTGTACTGCGCCAGACGGGTCTGGGCTTCGCGAATGGCATTCAGCACCACCCCGTCGAAATGCGCCAGCGCGGCCTGGGTCGAGGCCTCGGCCATGCGGATGCGCGCGCGGGTGCCGTTGGTGGGGATGGTCCAACTGACCTGCGGGCCGAAGCCCCAGCGGTTGGTGGCCGGCTCGCCGAGGTTCTCGAGGATGCCGATGGTGCCCACCTGGGCGCCGATGCTGATATCCGGATACAGCGCGCCGGTGGCCACACCGATGGTGGCAGTGGCTGCCGCCAGCTGGCGTTCGGCCTGGCGCACATCCGGGCGGCGCTTGAGCAGAGCGGCGCCATCGCCGACCGGAACCAGTTGCGACAGCTGTGGCAGCTCGGCGCAATCGGTGGTGTCGGCAGGCAATTGCTCGACAGGCTTGGCCAGCAACGCGGCCAGCGTGTAGAGGCCCGCCTCGCGCTCGGCCTTGAAGCGCGGCAGCTCGGCGCGCAAGGACTTGAACTGGGTCTGCGACCGGGTAACCTGGCTCTCGTCGCCACGGCCGGCGTCGCGCAGACGCTGGGTCAGTTGCACGCTCTGCTGCTGCAGGTCCAGCGACTCGCGGGCGATGTGGTACTCCTCATTGGCCGAGCACACCTGGGTGTAGGCCTTGACCACATCGGCCACCAGGGTGATGCGCGCGGTGTCGGCGGCGGCCTGCACGGCATCGGCATTGGCCTTGGCGGCCTCGGTGCCGCGTTTGAAAGTCCCCCACAGGTCGAACTGGTAGCTGGCGCTGATGATCGCCTCGCCGATGTTGGCCACCGGCACTTTCTCCGGCAGCAGGAACGCTTCGCCGGACTCCTGCAGGCGCTGGGCACCCAGCTTGACGCCACCATTGAAGCCACCCTGCGACTCGGCCACCTCCACCTGGGCGCGGGCCTTGGCGATGTTGGCGGCAGCCACGCGCAGCTCGGTGTTGGCACCGAGCGCTTCGCGCACCAGTTGGTTGAGCCGTTGATCCTGATACAGCTGCCACCAGTCCTCGGGCACCGGCGCCGAGA
This sequence comes from Pseudomonas sp. 2848, assembly GCF_003253945.1. NCBI lineage: Bacteria > Pseudomonadati > Pseudomonadota > Gammaproteobacteria > Pseudomonadales > Pseudomonadaceae > Pseudomonas > Pseudomonas sp. 2848. Next base: position 47,804 of record NZ_QKZD01000006.1, on the reverse strand, counting down.
CCACGCTGTCGGCGTCCTGGCGCAGCGGACCGTTGAGGTCGCCGCGCTGCACGGCGGCCTCCTTGGGCAGCTCGTAGTCCGGGCCGACCATCATGCAAGCGCCGAGGGACAGGCACAGCCCCGCCAGGATCAATTGTTTCATGGGCGTTGGTCCTCGATGATCGACACCGTGGCGGTACGTCCGGCGATCATGCGAAAGTCTGCCGGCACTTCGTCGAAGGTGATGCGTACCGGGATCCGCTGGGCCAGGCGCACCCAACTGAACGCCGGGTTGACGTTGGGCAGCAGGTTGGCGCCGCTGCTGCGGTCGCGGTCCTCGATACCGGCAGACAGGCTCTGCACCCGGCCGCGCAGGCGAGTGGGGTCGCCCATCACACGGATATCCACGGCGTCGCCGATATGGATCCCACCCAGCTTGGTCTCCTCGAAGTAGCCATCGACGTGGTACGAGGCGCTGTCGACCACCGACAGCACCGGGCGCCCGGCGCTGACGAACTCGTGGGCGCGCGGGGCGCGGTCGTTGAGGTAGCCGTCCACCGGGCTACGCACCACCGAGCGATCGAGATTGAGCTGGGCCACATCCACCTGCACCTGGGCCTCACTCACCGCCGAGCGGGCGCGGGCCTCGCGGGACTGGCTCTCTTCAAGCTGCTCGGCCGCCACCAGGTTGCCCAGCTTGCGGTTGCGCTGGGCCTCGCGGGAGGCCTGGGCCAGGGTTTCCTGGCGCTCGGCCAGGGTTGCCTTGGCCTGGCGCAGGGCCAGGGTGAAACGGTCCTGGTCGATGGTGAACAGCACGTCACCGCGCTTGATGGTCTGGTTGTCGCGCACCTCGACCTGCTGGATCAGCCCGGAAACATCCGGGGCGATCTGGATCACGTCAGCGCGGATATGACCGTCGCGGGTCCAGGGGGCGAACATGTAGTACACCACCATCTGCCACACGAGCACGGCGGCGAAGGTCACTACCAGCAAGGTCAGGACCACGCGGCCCAGGGTCAGCAAAGGTTTTTTCATGGCAGCATCAGGCTTCGGCAAAAGTGGTCCACCGCGCCAAGCAGCACGGCATACAGGGCAACGTTGAACAGCGCCCGGTGCCAGACCAGGCGGTAGAAATGCAGGCGCACCAGCACCGCGTGCACCCCCAGGTACAACAGGTAGGTGCCAAACATCATCACCAGCAGCGTGGGCAGGAACACCCCGCTGATATCCAGTTCACCGATCACAGGGGTGCTCCGTCGAGGCCCGGGGGCAGTTGCGTTTGTTCGGCGGGCTCGAGCATCACCTCGACACCTGGCAGCAGCGCCAGGCGCAAACCGGCCAGGGCGTGCAGCAGGTGGGTGCGGGCATCGCCGCGCTCGTAAAGCTCATTGAGGTTCAGCGCCTGGCGCGCGCGCTCCATATTGCGCAGCAGTGCCGCCGGGGCATGCAGGCGCTCGCCGGTGCGCAGGCAGGCGGCGTAGTGCGCGCCGACTTCCTCGATCACCGTCTGCAGGCGCTCGCGAGCCTGGGCGCCGGCGCGGGGCATGTAGGCCAGCAGGTCGAGCAGGTTCAGGCCCACGCGCAGGTCGCGCAGGGCCACCCCGCTGTCCTGGCCGGTCTGCGACAGGCGTGGCAGGTGCTGCATCAGGCGGTCGAGCATCTGCACCCCGACCTGGCGGTGCTCGGCCAGGGTGGCCGGCGCGGTCATCTCGACGATGTCGCGCCAGGCGAAGCGGGTCATGCGCTTGGCCGCCAGCTCCACGCCGAACGGGCGTACCACCAGGGTCCAGATAAAAGCGAACAGCAGCCCCACGGGGCCGGCCAGGTTGGAATTGAGGAATGTGAAGAAGTCGGCGTCGTAGGCGCCCTGGATGCTGATGAAGGTCGAGGTGTTGACGATGGTCAGCAAGGTGCCAAGGTAGAAACGCGGCTGCACGGTCAGGGTGCCGACGCAGATGAACGGCACGGCGAAGGCCAGCACCAGCATGGCGAAGTCGTGCAGGTTGGGCAGCACCAGGAACAGATACAGGCTGGAGAAGATCACCGACATCAGCGTCCAGAAGAAGAACCGGTAGATCTGCGGCGCCGGGTCGTCCATGGCGGCGAAGAAACTGCACGACACGGCGGCGAGGATCACCGCGCTGGCGCCGTCGTTCCAGCCCAGGCCGATCCACAGGCCGCAGGCGACGACGATGGCGGTGACCGTGGAAAACACCGAGTAGAGCATCAGGCCGCGGTCGAAGAACGGTGTCAGCCGGCCCAGGCGCCAGTGACGGTAGACCGCGCGCCAGGGCGTGGCGTCGTCCTTGCGCAGGGCGTGCTGCAGGCTGCAGCAGTCCTGCCAGAGGTCGGCCCATTCGGTCAGGCGATAGAGGGCGTTGGACAGCAGCAGCTCAGAGCGCTGGTCGAGGGCGGCGGCGCCCGGCTGCAGGCGGTCGATCTGCTCGTGCAGGGCGGTCCAGCGTGCCACCGAGGCGCTGTCGGCGGTGCCTTCGAGCCATTCACGGGCGCTGCCCAGCACCGGTTGCAGCAGCGCGAACTGCGCCGGGGCGCGACCTTCAAGGGCGATCAGGGCATCGTCGAGCGCGTCGATCACCGGCAGCAGATGGATCATCCGCCCGCGCAATTCGCGGGCGTTCTTCAAGGTATGCGGGCCGGCGCCTTCATGGCCGAGCTGGCCGATCATCAGCTCCAGCGAGTTGAAGGTGGCGACCATCGCGCCACGCATGCCGCCGACCTTGTCGGCGCCGGCTTCGCGGGCCAGGTAGGTGTCGCAGTAGCGGATCGCCTCGCCGAACCAGCTGCCGGTGGCGCCGACCACCACGGGCGCCAGCCGGCGCGGCCAGAACACCGCGCCAACCACCGCCGCACAGACGATCCCCAGGCAGATTTCCTGGGCCCGGGACGAGGCCACGTCGAACACTGCCAGCGGGTTGTCGACCACCGCCAGGGCGATCATCGGCAGGGTGTAGCCGGCCAGCATCAGCACGTAGTTGTTGGCCGTGCGCAAGTTCAGCGAGAGGAATAGCAACGTGCCGGTCCACAGGGCGATGGCGATGCTCAGCAGCAGCGGGGATTGCACCAGCGGCGGCACCAGCAGGATTGCCCCACCTGCGCCCAGCAGGGTGCCCAGGGCGCGATACAGCGCCTTGGAGGTGGTCGGGCCGAGGAATGGGCTGGAGACGATATAGACCGTGGCCATGGCCCAGTAAGGGCGTGGCAGCTGCATCAGCAGGGCGATATACAGGGCAATCATCGATGCGGCGAAGGTGCGCACGCCGTAGAACCAGTCGCGGGCCGGCGGGACCGAGCTGAAGAAACCATTCATGGCTGCATGCCTGCCTGTTCGAAGGCATGGATGACCCGCAAGGTGGCCTCCAGGTCGGCCTGGTCGATGCCTCCAAGCACCTCACGACGCAGGCGTACCAGCTCGCCTTCAATGGACTCGGCCAGGGCGCGGCCCTCGACGGTCAGGCTCAGCGCCTTGGCACGACGGTCCAGAGGGTCCTCGCTGCGGCATACCAGGCCAGCCTTGCACAGTTGGTCGAGCAGGCGCACCAGCGACGGGCTTTCCAACCCGGCCGCCTGGGCCACCGCCACCTGATGCACGCCATCGCCCAGGCGCACGATCATCAGCAAGGGGACGGCGCAGGCTTCGGAAATGCCATAGCCGGTCAGGGCGCCCTGACACAGGCGGCGCCAGTGCCGGGCAGCCACAACCATGCCGCTGCTGATCTTCAGATGCAGTGCGTCGAGGGACATGTGAGAACCGAGGATATTCATAGTTTGCTAACTATCAATATACGCCCTGCCCTCCCCCTTTCGTCAACCGCAGGTGACGGAGGGAAAAGATGAAAGGTTGTTCATGATCCCTGCAGGCACGCTGCGCTCAAGGCTGGATCTGGTCTTCCAGCTTCATGGTCAGCGCCAGCGTGCTGCCCAGCTGGATCGCCTGGTCGCGCCAGCCAAGGTAGCGCGCTGCGTCGCGGCTGCTGAAATGCACCGCCAGCTCCTCGGCGGCCTGCATCACCCCGGTCGCCGCCGCCAGTTCCAGCCAGTACAGGCCGGCCTTGGTGTCAGCCTCCACATACACGCCATGCAGCAATCGGTAGCCCACCTCGAAGCGACAGCGCTTCTCACCACGCTCGGCGCCACGCAGAAACCATTGGTAAGCCTCGAGCGGATCGACCTGCCACACCTGGTCGCCCTCGCACACCTCCTCCTCGTACAGATCGCCCAGCGCCGCGGCGGCATGCACCATGCCCCGCTCGAAAGCATGGCGGTAGTATTCGGCCGCATTGACGTAGGAAACATCGACGCCCTTGCCGAAGTAGTGCTGCTGCCCAAGGTTGAACCAGGCCGCAGCATTGCCCTGCAACGCCGCCATGCGCAACAGGTGCCCCGCCAGCACCGTGTCGCCGCGCCAGTATTTGCCATTGAGCCAGATCCAGCCCAGGTCATTGAGCGCCGCGACATTGCCCAGCAGGGCCTGGCGGCAGAGGTCGTGGTAGACCGCCTGCAGGTCCACTGCCTCGTCCAGGCGGTCGATCAGGCCAAAGCGCTCGCCGCTCAGGGCCTGCTGGGCGGGCATGCCCACCCCGGCGAACAGCCGGTGGCGCTGCCCGGGGCGGGCCGGCGCCGGAACGATCCGCTCGGGTAGAAGCCGGGCAAGCAGCGAATGGATATTGCTGGCGGCAGACATGTTCATCCTCATTGAACGACCCACAGCTCCAACCTCCACTGTGGTGAGGCGTGATTCTGCGCGATGCCACGACAAAACCTGTCGCGAACGAATTGATCCCAGGCAACCAAATGCATCTTCCTTGATCTGAGCAGGCTGTGGCCAATTGCCATGCCCTGCCCGTGCCGCCATCCTATGCCGGCAAGCCTAGACAAGGACGTTTCCTTTTGCCGTTCGCCACCACCCGCGCCACCCTCAGCCGCCAATGGGCATTGCTGCGCCAGCTACCCAGCCGCTCTCCCGGGATCACCAGTGCCGAACTGGTGTGGCGCCTGCGTGACGTGGGCTTCAATGTCAGCAAGCGCACGGTCGAGCGCGACCTCAACGAGCTGTCGCTGATCTTTCCGCTGGAGCGCAATGACAAGAGCATCCCGTTCGGCTGGCACTGGTCGGCCAACGCCGGCGGCGAGTTGCGTGGGAACTTCGACCTGCAGGGGTATTTGCGCGGCGATACGTTGCAGCCTGGCCAAGGGGAAGGCATCGAACTGCAGGCGTGGATCAGCGACTTGCTGGCTCGCCGTCTGCGCGAGACGCCGCTGACCGCCGACATGCAGTTGACCGCGCTGGATCAGGGGCACCGATTGCGGGCAACCGTGGCGGATGGCTGGCCCTTGCGCTGGTGGTTGCTGAGCCAGGGGGATGGGCTGGTGGTGGAAGCGCCGCAGGCATTGCGCGAGGAGATTGCGCGGACGTTGGCCAGCGCAGCGGCGCAATACCTGGAATGACTGGAGGCCCAATCGCGGGGCAAGCCCGCTCCCACGATGTGGCCCTGAATCTCTGCGTGGGAGCCGCGATCGGGCCCGGATATCTAGCGCTGCATCCCCCAGCGTCGCACGGTCAGCCGTTCGAGGGTGTTGAACACCAGCCCCTCCACCAACAGGCCGATCAGGATCACCACTGCCAGCCCGGCGAACACCTTGTCGGTATACAGCTCGTTGCGGTTCTGGAAGATGTACCAGCCAAGCCCACCCTTGCCGCTGCTGGCGCCGAACACCAGCTCGGCGGCGATCAATGTGCGCCAGGCGAAGGCCCAGCCGATCTTCAGCCCCGACAGGATCGACGGCAGCGCCGCCGGCACCAGGATGTGCAGCACCAGGCGCAGGCCACGCAGCCCGTAGTTGCGCCCGGCCATGCGCAGGGTCTCGGATACGCCGAGAAAGCCTGCGTAGGTGTTCAGCGCCAACGCCCACAGCACCGAATGCACCAGCACGAAGATCAAGCTGTTGTCGCCCAGGCCGAACCAGAGCAAGGCCAGCGGCAGCAGGGCTATGGCCGGCAGCGGGTTGAACATCGAGGTCAGCGTGCCCAGCAGGTCGCGCCCCAGCTGCGTCGAGACAGCCAGGCTGGTCAGGCCGAATGCCAGGACGATGCCCAGCACATAGCCCTTGAGCAGCACCACCAGCGAAACGCCGACCTTGGCCGGCAGCTCGCCGCTGAGCAGCCCGTCCCACAATGCGCTGGAGGTTTGCAGGAAGCCCGGCAGCAGCAGGTCGTTGCCGGTATAGCGAGCCACCGCCTCCCAGGCCACCGCGAGCAGCATCAGGATCACGGCCTTGCGCAGCCAGCCCTGTTGCCACAAGCGTTGCACCAGCGGCAACTCGCGCTCCAGCGGCACACCCGGCAGGGGTTGCAGCTGCACTTCGTATTCCTGGCGTACAGGTGTCGTGGTCATGTCCTGGCTCCTGTTCAGTAGGCAATACGGATATCGTTGAAGCCCAGATCACCCGTGCTTTCCGGGGCGTCGGCCTGGTCGAACAGCAACCGGTGGATGCGCCGGGCACTAGCCTGGAAGTCGCTGGCGCCGAGGCTGCCGAGGTCGTACTGATGGCTGTGCACCTCGGCCCGCACGCGCCCGGGATGCGGCGACAACAGCAGGATGCGGTTGCCCACCACCAGCGCCTCTTCGATGGAATGGGTGACGAACAACAGGGTGAAACGCACCTCTTCCCACAGCAGCAGCAGCTCCTCCTGCATCTTGCGCCGGGTGAGCGCATCGAGCGCGGCGAACGGCTCGTCCATCAACAGGATCTTCGGTTGCGTGGCCAGTGCCCGGGCGATCGCCACGCGGGCTTTCATGCCGCCGGACAAGGTATGGGGGTATGCGTCGGCGAAGGCGGCCAGGCCGACCTTCTCCAGGTAATGCAGCGCCCGCTCTTCGGCCTCGGCGCGCTTGAGCTGGCCGGACACCAGCAGCGGGAACATCACGTTCTGCTTCACCGTCTTCCAGGGCGGCAGCTGGTCGAATTCCTGGAACACCACGATGCGGTCGGGCCCAGGGCCGCGCACCGGCTGGCCCTGCAGCAGGATCCGCCCTTCCCGGGGTTCGATGAAGCCAGCCACGGCCTTGAGCAAGGTGGACTTGCCGCAGCCGGACGGGCCGAGCAGGACGAAACGGTCGGCGCGGTCGACTTCGAAGCTGACTTGATGGGTGGCCCGCACCACGCGTTGGGCAGTGCGGTATTCGAGGCTCAGGTTGTCCACCGCCAGCAGCGGTGGCGTGGCGACACGGCTCAGGGTGCTGGCCGCGTGGCCTGGCAATGGGGCGGTCATTGGCGGTCAGCTCCCTTGCAGCGGGCGTTCATCCTGGAAGAAATAGTCCTTCCACGATTCGGGTTTGTGCTTGATCGCGCCGACCCGGTAGAGGAACTCGGCCAGCTTGTAGGTGTTCTTCGGAGTGACGGTGAATTCGTACTGCGGATTGTCGATCAGCTTGATCAGCGTCTCGCGGTCGATCTTGGCCTTGGTCACGCGGATGTAGGTATCGGCCGCGGCGGCCTTGTCTTTCTGGGCGAAGTCGGCGGCTTCGGCAAGGGCATCAACGAAGGCCTTGTAGGTCTTGGGATTGTCCTTGCGGAATTTCTCGGTGGCGAACAGCAGGGTCGGTGAGTTGGGCCCGAGCAGGTCGTAGCTGTTGAGCACCACGTGCACGTTCTTGTTGGCCAGTACCTGGTCCTGGAACGGCGGGTTGGAGAAGTGCCCGTTAAGCTCGGTGCCGCCGGCCAGCAAGGCCGCAGTGGCGTCCGGGTGCGGCACGGCCAGGGTGTACTTGTCCAGGCGGTTGTATTCCTTGTCGCCCCACTGCCGTGCGGCGGCATACTGCAGGAAGCGCGACTGCACCGAAACCCCCACCGCTGGGACGGCGATACGATCTTTCTCGGAAATATCGGCGATGGTCTTCACATTGGGATTGCTGCTGACCAGGTAGTAGGGGAAGTTGCCCAGTGAGGCAACGGCCTTGACGTTCTGGCGGCCCTTGGTGCGATCCCACACGGTGAGCAGCGGCCCGACGCCGGCGCCGGCGATGTCCACCGAGCCGGACAGCAACGCGTCGTTGATCGCCGCGCCACCGGAGAGCTGGGCCCAGTCGACCTTGATGTCGAGACCCTGCTCCTTGCCGTGCTTCTCGATCAGTTGCTGGTCACGGACCACGTTGAGCAGCAGGTAGACGATGCCGAACTGCTCGGCGATGCGGATCTGCCCTTCGGCGTGAGCCACGGTGGGCACCGCCAGACTGCCTAGACCCAAGCTGGCGCCCAGGCCGATACTTGCCGCCAGGCGGCTGATGGATTTGCGCATGGTGTATTTCCTCAGTCGTCAGAACGGGGCATCGCCCTGGATGGTGGTGCGGTACAGCTTGCGGCGCAGGTGCGCGGGGCAACCGGCGGCCAGGTGGATCAGCGAGCGGTTGTCCCAGAACACCAGGTCGTGGGGCTGCCAGTGATGGCGGTAGAGGTTCTGCTCCAGCACGCTCAGGGCGTACAGCTGTTGCAGCACGTCGCGGCTTTCGTCATCCGGCAGGCCGACGATGCGGGTGGTGAAGCCTTCGCTGACGAACAGCGCCTTGCGGCCGTTCTCCGGATGAGTACGCACCACCGGGTGGATGACCTCCTGGACCTGGGCCAGTTGCTCGGCGGTCAGCGTCGGGCGCCAGTTGCCTTCGAACTTGGTCTCGGCATAGCGGGCGGTATAGGAATGGGCGGCACTGCGGCCCTCGACGACCCGGCGCAGGGCGTCGGGCACCGCGTCCCAGGCCTTGTGCATGTCGGCGAACAAGGTGTCGCCACCCTCGCTGGGCAGCTCCTGGGCGTGCAGCATCGAGCCCAGGCTCGGCAGTTCCTTGTACGACAGGTCCGAGTGCCAGAACTTGCCGGCGTCGCCCAGGCCGACGTTGCGGCCGTCCTCGACGATGTTGGACACGATCAGGATCTCGGGATGGCCGGTGAGCAGGAACTGCTTGAGCACATGGATCTGCAGTTCGCCGAACCGGCGGCTGAAGGCGATCTGTTGTTCAGGGGTGATGCGCTGGTCGCGAAACACCAGGACATGGTGGTCCAGGTGGGCGCGGTGAATGCGGGTGAAATCCTCGGCATTGACCGGACGGCTCAGGTCGAGGCCGATGATCTCGGCGCCAACGGCGCCGGGGAACGAGCGGATGTCGAAGGTTTGCGGTTGGGCGCTGTCGATGGTCGACAAGGCGTTCGAGGCGGCTGGCATTGTTCACTCCCACGCAGTGCGCGACTCCAGGGCGCGCAACGATCGGAAACGCACGGGGATTGCCCGTGTGGGTTCGAGTCGTGCGGCGCGCCGATTGGTCAGCGGGTACGCAGTGGGGTGACTATAAAGTCATAAGAACCGCAATTTAAATACCTTTATTGCATATCCATATGAATATGCTAAGCCCTGCTCCAGCCTACAAAGCGAGGGCGTGGGAGAGGGCTCGCCCCGCAATGACGTCGGCAGCAACAACCTCGCTGCCTGGGCGAACGCCATCGCGGGGCAAGCCCGCTCCCACAGGATTTCCGCCCCCGCGCGCGATCAACGCTCGCGCAAGGCTTCCGAACGGGCCTTGATGATCGGCTTGAGCAGGTAGCTCATGATGGTCTTCTTGCCGGTCATGATATCCACCGTGGCCACCATCCCCGGGATGATCAGCAGCGGCTTCTCGTCGGTGCCCAGGTGACTCTTCTCGGTACGCAGCTTGATCAGGTAATAGGTGGTCTTCTTGTCTTCGTCGGTGATGGTGTCGGCACCGATCTGCTCGAGCTTGGCCTTCATCCCGCCGTAGATGGTGTAGTCATAGGCGGTGAACTTCACCGTGGCTTCCTGGCCCGGGTGCAGGAAGGCAATGTCCTTGGGCAGGATCTTCGCCTCCACCACCAGGGTGTCGTCCAGCGGCACGATCTCGATGATGTCGCTGCCCGGCTGGATCACGCCGCCGATGGTGTTGACCAGCAGCTGCTTGACGATACCGCGCACCGGCGAGATGACCATGGTGCGGTGCACGCGGTCGTCCAGCGCCTTGCTGGTGGCAGTGGCCTTGTTCAGCTCGGTACGGGCCTCGTTGAGCTGGGTCAGCGCCTCGCTGCGGAACTTGCCGCGGGTCTCCTCGATCTTGCTCTCGACCTCCTTGATCGCCGCCTCGGCCCGCGGGATGGCCAGGGTGGTGGAGTCCATCTGGCCCCGGTTCTCGACCTCGGCGCGGCGCAGGCGCAGCACCTCGACCTGGGAAATAGCACCCTGAGCCACCAGTGGCTCGGACATCGAGATTTCCTGGCGCAACAGCTGCAGGCTGTTGGCGTACTGGGCGCGCTTGGAATTGAACTCGCGCAGCTCCTGCTGCTTCTGCACCAACTGCTGCTGCAGGCCGCCGATCTCGTCCTGCAACTGCTGGCGACGGCTCTGGTACAGCGATTGCTCGTTGGCGGCCTGGCTCGGCGCGGCCTTGCGCAGCTCTTCGTCGATCTGCAGCGGCTTGTCCTCGACCTCGGCCGTGAGGCGCTGCACGCGCAAGGCCATGGCCAGACGCGAAGCCTCGGTCTCGTCGACATTCGAGGCGAAGCGGGTCTCGTCCAGACGCAGCAGCGGCTGGCCGACTTCGACGATCTCCCCCTCCTTGGCGAAGATCTCGGCAACGATGCCGCCTTCGAGGTTCTGGATCTTCTGCACCTTGGACGACGGGATGGCCTTGCCCTCCCCGCGCGTCACCTCGTCGATGGGCGCGACGCTGGCCCAGACGATGAGAAACAGGAAGAACGCGATCACTCCCCAGATGGTCAGGCGCACCACTCGCGGCGCGTCCTCGATCAGCGCCTTGTTGACCTCGGGCAGCGGCTGCCCGGCCAGCGACTCGGAGCCCTTGAAGTAGCGGCGCAGGTTGTCCTTGAAACGCCCCATATCCAGCTTATGCAACACTGATCTGCCCCTTCTTCAGCGCATCCATGACGGCGGCTTTCGGGCCATCCGCGACGATCTGTCCACGATCGATGACGATCAACCGGTCCACCAGCGACAGCAGCGACGCCCGGTGGGTGACCAGCAGCACGGTCTTGTTCTCGATGACTGCGGCCAGGCGCTGCTTGAGGCGTTCCTCACCGGTGTTGTCCATGGCGCTGGTGGGTTCGTCGAGCAGCAGGATCTGCGGGTTGAGCAGCAGCGCCCGCCCCAGGGCGACGTTCTGCCGCTGGCCACCGGAGAGGTTCTGCCCGCGCTCGCCGACCTGCAACTCGTAGCCGTCGGGGTGCAGGCGGGCGAACTCGTGCACGCCCGCCAACTCGGCGGCTTGCAGGATCAGCTCGTCCTCGATGTAGCGGGCACCACTGACCAGGTTGTCGCGCAGGGTGCCGGCCAACAGCTGGATATCCTGGGGCACATAGCCGATGTTATGGCGCAGTTCACTGACATCGATCTGACGAATGTCCACGCCATCGACCAGCAGCGAGCCGTTGTCCGGCTCGTACAGGCCGACGATCAACTTGGCCAGCGAGCTCTTGCCCGAGCCGCTGCGGCCGATGATGCCGACCTTCTCGCCTGGGCGGATGTTCAGGTTGATGCCCTTGAGCGCCTGGTTCTGCTGGTTCGGGTAGGTGAACTCGACGCCGCGGAACTCGATGGCGCCCTGCAGCACCTGGCGGCTCAGCGGACGCTCTTCGAAGTTGCGCTCCTGGGGCAGTTCCATCATCTGGTCGGTGGCGACCATGGTCACCTTGGCTTGCTGGTAGCGGGCCAGCAGGCCGTTCAGCGAGCCCAGCGGGCCAAGGGCGCGACCGCTGAGCATGTAGCAGGCCACCAAGCCACCCATGCTGAGGTTGCCGTCGATGATCAGGTACACGCCCACACAGATCATCGCCACGCCGGCCAACTGCTGGATCAGCAGGGTGATGTTCATGGCCAGGCCTGAAAGCACCTTGACCCGCAGCTCGAGGCGGCTGAGGGTGCCGAGGGTCTGCTCCCACATGTACTGGCGCTCGCTCTCGGCGTTGTTGACCTTGATCCCGTCCAAGCCGGCCAGGGTCTCGATCAGGCTCGACTGGCGCTCGGAGGCCAGGGCCATGGTGCGTTCCATGGTCGCCATCAGCGGCTTCTGCAACGCGTAGCCGATACCCAGGGCCAAGGGGAAGGCAAGGACCGGGATCCACACCAGGTGCCCGCCGATGATGGCGATGACCATCAGGATCAGCAGGGTGAACGGCAGGTCGATCAGGCTCGTCAGCGTCAGCGAGGCGAGGAAGTCGCGCAGGCCCTGGAACTCATGGATGTTCTGGGCGAAGCTGCCGACCCGCGCCGGGCGGTACTTCATGGCCATGCCGACGATGCGCTCGAACAGCGTCGCCGAGATGATCAGGTCGGTCTTCTTGCCGGCCAGGTCCAGACAGAGGCTGCGCAGCCCCTTTAGAATCAGGTCGAAGACATAGGCCCCGGCGATACCCACCGCCAGCACCCATAGCGTCGAGGTGGCCTGGTTGGGCACGACGCGGTCGTACACGTTCATCACGAACAGCGGCGCGGCCAGGGCGATCAGGTTGATCACCAGGCTGGCGGCGATGGCATCGATGTACAGCCATTTGCTGCGCAGCAGCGTGTCGCGGAACCAGGAGCGCGCGCGTGGGATCAGGTTGCCGTGGTTGACGTCGAACTTGTGCTGGGGCTGGGCGAAGAACACCTTGCCGCTGTAGTCGCCCAGCAACGCCTCACGGGTGACATGCACTTCACCGCCGTCGCTCTCGCTGAGCAGCAGCCGCGCGGTGTCCTCGTTTTCCCAACCCAGCAGCACCGCGCAGCGGCCTTCCTTTAGCAGCAGCATCGCCGGCATGGCGATGCTGGGTATCTGCTCCAGCTTGCGCTGCAACAGGCGCCCCTGCAGCCCGGCCCGGGCGGCCGCACGCGGCAGCAGCTCGGCGGTCAGGCGTTGCGAGGGCAAGGGCAGCCCGGTGGTCAGCATGGCCCGGCTGGCGGGCTTCTGATGCAGGACACACAGGGTCAGCAGACTGTCCAGCAGCGGGTCGTCATGCTGACTGCGTGGATCGTGGCTGAGTTGGACTCGACTGACTTCGGATTCCACGCGGCGCTCTCTTCATCCTTGCGGGGGTGGGTTCAAGGCGCCTTTCAGTTCATGCCTGGCAGGTTCACCTTGGGTTTCAGGTCGTTCTGCACAACGGTGCCAGCGGTGCTACGACACCCTGACTCTTGAGCAGCTGGCCAATGGTCGCCTTGATTCGGTACTGAGTAAACATTTGTATGTTCTTCACCTCTACCAGACGACGCTGGGCGGTGAAGGTTTCATTCTCGCTGTCGAGCAGGGTTCGCTCGCCCAGGCCGAACTGCTGTTGGTAGGCGCTGCGCACCCGGTTGCCGTGATCGACGTACTGCTGGGCGATCGGCACCTGGGCGTTGGCGTTTTCCAGAGCATTCCATGCCAAGCCTAACTCCTCATTGAGCTGGCGCAAGGCGTTGTTGCGAATGTCCGAGGCCTGGTTGGCCAGATACGACTTCGATTCCAGGCCCGCCTTGTTGCTGCCGCCAGCGTACAGGTTGAAGTTCATGCGCAGCATGGCCTGCCATTCGTTGCTGTGGCCGATTGCACCGTCGAGGTTGTTGTCCGCCGCTCGTCCAGTTTCGGCATCGAAACGCGGGTAGAACGTGGACTTTGCCGCTTCGTACTGCTTCTCGGCGCCCGCGATGTCCGACTCGGCCGAACGCAGGATCGGACTGTCCTCAATCAACTGATGACTGCCTCCTCAGGGTGGCCGGCAGCAGGTCGAGAAATGGCGCAGGCGTGCTCAATTCGCCGGGCATCTGTCCGACGACGCTCAGGTAGTTGGTGTTGGCATCGGCCAGGTTGGTCTGCTCGGTGATCAGGTTGTTGCGGGCTTGGGCAAAACGCGCTTCGGCCTGGTCGAGGTCGGCCAGGCGGCCCACACCACGGCTGGTACGCAGTTTGATCGGATCAAGGATGCGTTCGTGGTTGCGCAGGTTGTCTTCGGCCAGACGCACCATCTCACGGCGCGACAGGACGTCCAGGTAGACCTGGGCGACGCTCAGCACGGTGCGCTCGGAGGTCCCCAGCAAGGAATAGGCGCGAGCGTTGACAGTGGCCTGTTGACGACCGACCTCGCTGGAGGTGACGAAGCCGTCGAATACCATCTGCCGCAGGCGGATCGCCGATTCGCCACGGCTGAGCGTCTCCCTGCGGTTGCGGGTGCCTGGGCTGTCGGTGCCCTCGCGGCCATAACCAGCTGTCACATCGACCCGCGGCAAATAGCCTCCTTGAGCGGCGTGCAACTGATAGTCCGCCGCCGCGCTGGCGTTCAACCCGGCCTGGATTTCCGGATGCACCTCGAGGGCTTTCTGTATGGCTTCGGGCAACGTCTGGGTTTGAACAACAGTAGTGATGAAAGTGAAAGGCAGGACGGCGAACAAGGACACACGCATTCAACTGATTCTCGGAAAAATACTGGCACAGACATAAAAACTAATTTTTTCTAACTTTTTAAAGTGAAAGCTCACTTGTAGTCGTGGGAATTCTTCCTCAATCATGTACGACAAGTAGGAATATTCTTCAGGCAGCCCACTACCAATATGAGGCGCTTGAATTATTGCTTAGCATTATCCGAAAGATGCCAAAGACTCAGGCACACAAACCTGGGACTTGTGCAAATAGTAGTCTAGCGGCGATCAGGCAAGGCAAAAACAGGCGAGGAACGGGCCGAGTCGCGCTCGGCTTTACAGGCTATGAATGAACACCCCAAGCCTATTTTCAACCGACATAGTCGTCGCGCAAGTAAAACCTAAAGCCTGCCCTACACACCTAAGTACGCCAAATCCAAGTTAAACACCAACATGATCGCCACTATGGCAGACCACCAAATACAATTCTGGAGATTTAAATGAGCACTGTTGTCGCCATCGTCAAAAGCATTGTTGGCCAGGTTATCGCAGTTTCCCCAGAGGGTATCCAGCGTGTATTGATCGAGGGTGACCGCTTACTTGCCGGAGAGCAACTGGACACCGGCATCGGTGGCTCGGTGGCCCTTGAACTGGCCGATGGCCGCATCCTCGAACTGGGTCGCAACACCCGGTGGACCGGCTCCCCCCCAGACAGCAGCGACCTCAGTAAGGCCGCATCGTCGACTGAAGCGCTGCTGCAGACCATCATGGCAGGCACAGACGCAACTATCGAGTTCGAAACCACAATCGTCGCCCCAAACGCCCCTGATGACGGTGGCCACAGCAGCGTGATGCTACAAGAAACCGCGGGAAAGGTTGCCCCGAGCATCGGCTTCCCAACCAAGGCAGGCACGCCATCGAGCTGTAACGATCTCCACGACTCGCCTGGCAATGCATATACCGTAAGCAATCGGGCGCACAACACGCTCCATGCATCTACCGCGACGCCATCCTTTACTGATCAGCCGCAGGCCTACGTCGACATCAATCTGAACGAGGGAGATGACAGCTACACCGGTACCGCCGATCACAATATCGTTGTGGCAGACATCGCGGGCTGGCGTGTCCTGCCTGGGCAGAACTACAACCTTGCGTTCATCGTCGACACCTCTGCCAGTATGAAAGAGGAAGGCGTAAGTGCAGCGAAAAAGTCCCTCGAGTCAGTATTCAAGATATTGGCCGCCAGCGCCCAGGGCCCACACTCAGGCAGCGTGAACATTCTCCTGGTGGACTTCTCCTCCGAGGTCAACAGCATCGTTTCGGTAACCCTGAACGATGCAGGCCTACAGCAATTGCTCGGTAGCTTGAACACCCTCAAAGTGGGAGAGGGCCAAAACGGGGGCACAAACTATGAAGATGCATTCAAGACAACTGCCAACTGGTTCAATAATCTCCAGAGCGCTGGCAGCTCCGCCAGCAACCAGACATTCTTCATCACCGATGGCGTGCCAACCCATTATCAAGAAGAGCGCATCAATCCGACACTGGGTGACTCAGGCATTACCCTGGACATTTTTCTGAGCACGATAGGCTATCAGCAGGGCATGGTATACAACGGCCATCTGGACAGGGGCACCACCACTATAAACATCGACAGCGATGGCAGCCTGAAGCTGAACTATCTCAGCGATAATACATGGGAGTATGAGTTTCTTGGAAAACTGCGCGCAAATGGCAATGGCGCTTACGAACTGTCAACTGTAGTACATGAAAACCCAAAGAAAGGCCCTAACTCCCATATCAATGCACTTGCCAGCTTCAAACTGCTGACAGGCCTGTCCAATGTCGAGGCCATCGGCATGAATGACAGTATCAAGCTTACGGAGCTGAACCCTTTTGACTCCGACGGCGAGCCGCAGGCCAATATCGACCCCAGCAAGCTGGCCGGGGCTATCTTCGGAAATACCGAGTACATCCGACCGGGTAACGATACCGTCAATGGTGGTGGCGGCAACGACATTCTTTTCGGCGATCTGATCAGCTTCGACGGCATCGCCAGCGCTGGTGTTCATGCGATTCAAGCTTACGTCGCCGACAAATTGAGCATGACAGTGAATGCTGTGAATACCGATACCATGCACAATTTCATCACCGAGCACAGCGCCGAGTTTAACGTTTCGGGCAGCAATGATGGGGCCGACACTCTGCTGGGCGGTGCCGGCCAGGACATTATCTTCGGCCAGGGTGGCGACGATCACATAGAGGGTGGCAAAGGTAACGACGTGATGATCGGAGGCAAGGGAGCCGATACCTTCATGTGGAGGGTCGGCGACCAAGGTAAGGATGTGATCAGGGACTTCAACGTTCGGGAAGGCGACCGACTCGACCTGCGCGATCTGCTACAGAGTGAGGAGGACATTGCCATCGATAACTTCCTCAGAATCACCACCATCGACGACGAGACCACGCTACAAGTGAGCAGCGACGGCAAGTTGAACGCTGCCGGCGGCTTGGCAAATGCCGATGTCAGCATCAAGCTCGAGGGTGTCAACTGGTCGAACACCACGATCCACTCACTGATCAGCGGTGCCGATCCGACCATCAAGATCGACCACTCCAACAGCTGAACCCGCTCCCACCAACGACCTGCAGCCACCGCTGGAAGGAGCCGGGGATACTCAAGACTTCCCTCAGTTCATACCCGGCAGGTTCACCTTGGGCTTCAGGTCGTTCTGCACAACCGTTGCCATCGGCGCGACGACACCCTGGCTCTTGAGCAACTGGCCAATGGTCGCCTTGATTCGGTACTGAGTAAACATTTGTATGTTCTTCACCTCTACCAGACGACGCTGGGCGGTGAAGGTTTCATTCTCGCTGTCGAGCAAGTCGAGCAGGGTTCGCTCGCCCAGGCCGAACTGCTGTTGGTAGGCGCTGCGCACCCGATTGCTGTGATCGACATACTGCTGGGCGATCGGCACCTGGGCATTGGCGTTTTCCAGAGCATTCCATGCCAAACCTAACTCCTCATTGAGCTGGCGCAAGGCGTTGTTGCGAATGTCCAGGGCCTGGTTGGCCAGATACGACTTCGATTCCAGGTCCGCCTTGTTGCTGCCGCCGGCGTACAGGTTGAAGTTCATGCGCAGCATGGCCTGCCACTCATTGTTGTGGCCCACCGCGCCGTCGAGGTTGTTGTCGGCCGTTCGTCCGAGTTCGGCATCGAAACGCGGATAGAAAGTAGACTTTGCCGCTTCGTATTGCTTCTCGGCAGCCGCGATGTCCGACTCGGCCGAACGCAGGATCGGGCTCTCTTCGACCAGTTGGTGACGCGCCTCTTCGAGGGTGGCCGGCAGCAGGTCGACAAATGGCGCAGGCGTGCTTAACTCGTCGGGCATTTGCCCGACGACGCTCAGGTAGTTGGTGTTGGCATCGGCCAAGTTGGTCTGCTCGGTGATCAGGTTGTTGCGGGCCTGGGCCTGGCGCGCTTCGGCCTGGTCGAGGTCGGCCATGCGGCCTACGCCACGGCTGGTGCGCAACTTGATCTGGTCGAGGATGCGCTCATGGTTGCGCAGGTTTTCTTCGGCCAGGCGCACCATCTCACGGCGCGACAGCACGTCCAGGTAGACTTGGGCGACGGTCAGCGCGGTGCGCTCGGACGTCCCCAGCAGGGAGTAGGCGCGAGCGTTGACGGTGGCTTGTTGACGCCCGACCTCGCTGGAGGTGGCAAAACCGTCAAAGACCATCTGCCGCAGGCGGATCGCCGATTCGCCACGGTTGAGCGTCTCCCAGCGGTTGCGGGTGCTTGGGCTGTCGGTGCCCTCGCGGCCATAACCGGCCGTCACATCGACCCGCGGCAAGTAGCCGCCCTGGGCTGCACGCAGTTGGTAGTCCGCAGCCGTACGGGCGTTCACGCCGGCCTGGATTTCCGGGTGTACCTCGAGGGCCTTCTGCATGGCTTCAGGCAAGGTTTGTGCTTGAGCGAAAGAGGCGGCGAGAGCGAAAGGAAGAGCGGTGAACAGTGACGCACGCATTTTTACTGGTTCCCGAGAGAGCTGTTGTCCCAAATCACAGCCGAAGCCGTGCCTGCCTTGGAAAATGGCGAACCCTGATCTGTATGTAGGAAGCTTCCGAATAGGCAGTGCGATTAATACAAAAGAAAGGGGTTGGCTGGCCAAATATCAATGTGACATTACCTTGGCGATTGTTTAGGATGGCAGCCAGAAGGTCAATAGTTTGGCATAAACTTAATAGCCAGAAATTATAGACGTAAAATTGACGCAATTATGCGTCAAAAACATTATTGAAACATTCCATCAGTCGCCGCCTTCGAATGCCGGCCGGGCATGGAAGCCAACTGAACGGGTAGTCCGGAGAGTCCAATGAGCACTGTTGTTGCCATCGTCAAAAGCATTGTTGGCCAAGTCATCGCAGTTTCCCCAGAAGGCATCCGGCGCGTACTGATCGAAGGCGATCGCCTGCTTGCCGGTGAACAGGTAGACACCGGCACTGGCGGCGCGGTCACTCTGGAGCTGGCCGACGGCCGTCTGCTCGACCTCGGTCGCGACACCCAGTGGAGTGCCGACGCCCCCGACAGCAGCATCGACCTGAGCCAGGCCACCGCCCAGGCGGCGCCCTCGGTGGAGGAGCTGCAACAAGCCATCGCCGCCGGCGTCGACCCGACCACCGAACTGGAGGCCACCGCTGCCGGCCCGGCCGCGGCAGGCGGCGGTTCGGTAGGCGGCGGGCATAGCTTCGTCCTGCTCCAGGAAACCGCCGGGGTGGTCGACCCGACCATCGGCTTCCCCACCGGCCCAATAGGCTTTGCCAACGGGCTGGGTATCGATGAGCAGGGCGGGCTGGACGGCAACAACGCCAGTACCAACACCACCAACGCCCCGCTCACCACAGGGCTGACCCTGAGCGCCACTCCCACGATCACCGAGGCGGGTGGCGTAATTGTCTATACCGCCACCGTCGGCCAGCCACCGCTGACCAACCTGACCGTGACCCTGTCCAATGGCGCTGTCATCGTGATCCCGGCGGGCCAGACCACCGGCACCGTCAACGTCAATGTCCCGGCCAACGACACGCCCTACATCGATGGCGGCCAGATCTCCGCGACCATCACCGGAACCAGCGGCGGCAACGGCCTGATCGTCACGCCGAGCACCACGCCGGCGGTGACCGAGGTCACCGACACCATCGATACCACCACTGCCACGCTGACCGCCAACCCAAGCGTGACCGAAGGTGGCGTGATCACCTATACCGTGACCCTGACCAACCCGGCCCAGACCCCAGTCACCGTCACCCTGTCCAATGGC
Organism: Pseudomonas sp. 2848; assembly: GCF_003253945.1. NCBI lineage: Bacteria > Pseudomonadati > Pseudomonadota > Gammaproteobacteria > Pseudomonadales > Pseudomonadaceae > Pseudomonas > Pseudomonas sp. 2848. The sequence continues at coordinate 28,100 of NZ_QKZD01000006.1, read as the reverse complement.
CAGACCGTCACCATCGAAGCCGGCAAGTCGTCAGGCAGCGTTGATTTCCAGACCCCAGCCAATGACGTCTATAACAACGGCAGCACCGTCAGCACCACGATCACGGGGGCAACGGGCGGTAATTTCGAGAATCTGGTGCCAAACCCGGCACCTGCGGAAACGAAGATCAACGACTCCGTCGACACTACCACCGCCACCCTGACCGCGACCCCAAGCGTGACCGAAGGTGGCGTGATCACCTACACCGTGACCCTGACCAACCCGGCCCAGACTCCGGTCACCGTCACTCTGTCCAATGGCCAGACCGTCACCATCGAGGCTGGCAAGTCGTCCGGCAGCGTCGATTTCCAGACCCCGGCCAACGACGTCTATAACAATGGCAGTACTGTCAGTACCACGATCACGAGCGCAACGGGCGGCAACTTCGAGAAACTGGAGCCGAACCCGGCACCAGCGGAAACGAAGATCAACGACTCGATCGACACCACCACCGCCACTCTGACCGCGACTCCAAGCGTCACCGAAGGCGGCGTGATCACCTACACCGTGACCCTGACCAACCCGGCCCAGACTCCGGTCACCGTCACTCTGTCCAATGGGCAGACTATTACCGTCAAGGCCGGCGAAAGCACTGGCAGCGTCGACTTCCAGACCCCGGCTAACGACGTATTCGTCAACGGCAGCACGGTCAGCACCAGCATCACTGGTGTCACCGGTGGCAACTTCGAGAAGCTGGAACCCGACACTACGCCGACCCAGACCGTGATCAGCGACAGCATCGACACGGTGACCGTCAGCATCGCCAGCAATGGCAACGTGACCGAGGCCGAACAGCCGACCTTCACTGTATCGGTCAGCCAGAAGCTCGACCATGACCTGACCGTGACCCTGTCCAATGGCGCCACTGTGGTCATCAGCGCCGGCCAGACCCAGGCCACCTACAGCCTTCCGGCCCAGGGCGACGACGTATTCAACGACGCCGGCTCCGTGACCCTCGCCGTGACCGATGCCAGCGTGGCGGGCAAGACCTTCGAGAACCTGCAGTTGGGTGGCGATGCCACCGTGCAGATCACCGACACCGTCAGTGAAGTGGTCGCAACCCTCACTGCCGACAAGACCACTGTGTCCGAAGGTGGCCAGATCACCTACACCGTGACCCTGACCAATGCCCAGGGTCTGCCGGTCAGCGGCCATAATGGCCTGACCTTCACCCTGACCGATGGCACCAAGGTCACCATTCCGGCAGGCAGCACCAGCGGCACCTTCACCATCACGGCTCCTGACGACGTATTCGTCGGTGGCCAGCCTTCGATCGTCAACAAGATTGAATCCGTTGCCGGTGGCGACAACTTCGAGAAGCTGACCCTCGGCGACAACTCGGTCACCACCACCGTGACCGACGAGCCAGGTACCGGCACTCCAGGCACCGACAACCAAGGCGACAAGGTCACCGTCACCATCGTCGGCAAGGGCGATGTCACCGAAGACCAGCAGCCGGCCTTCACCGTCAAGGTCAGCCAGAAGCTCGACCACGACTTGACCGTCACCCTGTCCAATGGCGACAAGGTGGTGATCCCTGCTGGCCAGACCGAAGCCGAGTACAAGGCCAAGGCCCAGGGCGATGACGTATTCAAGGATGGCGATACCCTGACTGTCGGCATCACCGATGCTGCCGTTGACGGCAAGGCCTTCGAGAACCTGGAACTGGGCGGCAACGCCTCGGTGCAGATCACCGACACCATCAGCGAAGTCGTCGCGACCCTGACCGCCGACAAGACCACTGTGTCGGAAGGTGGCCAGATCACTTACACCGTCACCCTGACCAATGCCCAGGGTCTGCCGGTTAATGGCCACAACGGCCTGACCTTCACCCTGACCGATGGCACCAAGGTCACCGTACCGGCCGGCAGCGCCAGCGGCACCTTCACCATTACCGCACCGGATGACGTGTTCGTCGGCGGCCAACCAACCATCACCAACAAGCTGGAAGGCGTCACCGGCGCCGACAACTTCGAAAAACTGACCCTGGGTCAGGACGAAGTGAAGACCTCCGTCACAGACGAGCCGGGCACTGGTACCCCAGGCACCGACAATCAGGGCGACAAAGTCACCGTCACCATCGTCGGCAAAGGCGATGTCACCGAAGACCAGCAACCGGCCTTCACCGTCAAGGTCAGCCAGAAGCTCGACCATGACCTCACCGTAACCCTGTCCAACGGCGACAAGGTGGTGATCCCAGCAGGCCAGACCGAAGCCGAATACAAGACCAAGGCCCAGGGCGACGACGTCTTCAAAGACGGCGATACCCTGACTGTCGGCATCACCGATGCTGCCGTTGACGGCAAGTCCTTCGAGAACCTGGAACTGGGTGGCAACGCCTCGGTTCAGATCACCGACACCATCAGCGAAGTGGTCGCAACCCTGACCGCAGACAAGACCACCGTCACCGAAGGTGGCCAGATCACCTACACCGTGACGCTGACCAATGCCCAAGGTCTGCCGGTCAACGGCCACAACGGCCTGACCTTCACCCTGACCGATGGCACCAAAGTCACCATTCCGGCGGGCAGCGCCAGCGGCACCTTCACCATCACCGCACCGGATGACGTGTTCGTCGGCGGCCAGCCTTCTATCGTCAACAAGATCGAATCGGTCGCCGGTGGCGACAACTTCGAGAAACTGACCCTCGGCGACAACTCGGTCACCACCACCGTGACTGACGAGCCAGGTACCGGCACCCCAGGCACCGATAACCAAGGCGACAAGGTCACCGTCACCATCGTCGGCAAAGGCGATGTCACTGAAGACCAGCAGCCAGCCTTCACCGTCAAGGTCAGCCAGAAGCTCGACCACGACCTGACTGTCACCCTGTCCAATGGCGACAAGGTGGTGATCCCTGCTGGCCAGACCGAAGCCGAGTACAAGGCCAAAGCCCAAGGTGATGACGTCTTCAAGGACGGCGATACCTTGACCGTCGGCATCACCGATGCTGCCGTTGACGGCAAAGCTTTCGAAAATCTGGAGCTGGGCGGTAACGCTTCCGTCCAGATCACCGACACCATCAGTGAGGTCGTCGCAACCCTGACTGCGGACAAGACCACCGTCAACGAAGGTGGCCAGATCACCTACACCGTGACCCTGACCAATGCCCAAGGTCTGCCGGTCAACGGCCACAATGGCCTGACCTTTACCCTGACCGATGGCACCAAGGTCACCGTTCCTGCCGGCAGTGCCAGCGGTACCTTCACCATCACCGCTCCTGACGACGTATTCGTCGGCGGCCAGCCGAGCATCGTCAACAAGATCGAATCGGTTGCCGGTGGCGACAACTTCGAGAAGCTGACCCTGGGTCAGGACGAAGTGAAGACCTCCGTCACAGACGAGCCAGGCACCGGCACTCCAGGCACCGACAACCAGGGCGACAAGGTCACCGTCACCATCGTCGGCAAAGGCGATGTCACCGAAGACCAGCAACCTGCCTTCACCGTCAAGGTCAGCCAGAAGCTCGACCACGACCTGACTGTCACCCTGTCCAATGGCGACAAGGTGGTGATCCCTGCTGGCCAGACCGAAGCCGAGTACAAGGCCAAAGCCCAAGGTGATGACGTCTTCAAGGACGGCGATACCTTGACCGTCGGCATCACCGATGCTGCCGTTGACGGCAAGTCCTTCGAGAACCTGGAACTGGGTGGCAACGCCTCGGTTCAGATCACCGACACCATCAGCGAAGTGGTCGCAACCCTGACCGCCGACAAGACCACCGTCACCGAAGGTGGCCAGATCACCTACACCGTGACGCTGACCAATGCCCAAGGTCTGCCGGTCAACGGCCACAACGGCCTGACCTTCACCCTGACCGATGGCACCAAAGTCACCATTCCGGCGGGCAGCGCCAGCGGTACCTTCACCATCACCGCTCCTGACGACGTATTCGTCGGCGGCCAGCCGAGCATCGTCAACAAGATCGAATCGGTTGCCGGTGGCGACAACTTCGAGAAGCTGACCCTCGGCGACAACTCCGTCACCACCACCGTGACCGACGAGCCAGGTACCGGCACTCCAGGCACCGACAACCAAGGCGACAAGGTCACCGTCACCATCGTCGGCAAAGGCGATGTCACCGAAGACCAGCAACCAGCCTTCACCGTCAAGGTCAGCCAGAAGCTCGACCACGACCTGACCGTGACCCTGTCGAACGGCGACAAAGTCGTCATTCCAGCCGGTCAGACCGAAGCCGAGTACAAAGCCAAAGCCCAGGGCGACGACGTCTTCAAAGACGGCGACACCCTGACTGTCGGCATCACCGCTGCTGCTGTCGACGGCAAGTCCTTCGAGAACCTGGAACTGGGCGGCAACGCCTCGGTGCAGATCACCGACACCGTCAGTGAAGTGGTCGCGACCCTCACCGCTGACAAGACCACCGTGTCCGAGGGCGGCCAGATCACCTACACCGTGACCCTGACCAATGCCCAAGGTCTGCCGGTCAACGGCCACAATGGCCTGACCTTTACCCTGACCGATGGCACCAAGGTCACCGTTCCTGCCGGCAGTGCCAGCGGTACTTTCACCATCACCGCTCCTGACGACGTATTCGTCGGCGGCCAGCCGAACATCGTCAACAAGATCGAGTCGGTTGCCGGTGGCGACCACTTCGAGAAGCTGACCCTCGGCGACAACTCGGTTACTACAACCGTGACCGATGAGCCGGGTACTGGCACTCCAGGCACCGACAACCAAGGCGACAAGGTCACCGTCACCATCGTCGGCAAGGGCGATGTCACCGAAGACCAGCAGCCAGCCTTCACCGTCAAGGTCAGCCAGAAGCTCGACCACGACTTGACCGTCACCCTGTCCAATGGCGACAAGGTGGTGATCCCAGCTGGCCAGACCGAAGCCGAGTACAAGGCCAAGGCCCAGGGCGATGACGTATTCAAGGATGGCGATACCCTGACTGTCGGCATCACCGATGCTGCCGTTGACGGCAAGGCCTTCGAGAACCTGGAGCTGGGTGGCAACGCCTCGGTACAGATCACCGACACCATCAGCGAAGTCGTCGCAACCCTGACCGCTGACAAAACCACCGTCACCGAAGGCGGCCAGATCACCTACACCGTGACGCTGACCAACGCCCAGGGTCTGCCGGTTAACGGTCACAATGGCCTGACCTTCACTTTGACCGATGGCACCAAGGTCACTATTCCTGCGGGCAGTGCTAGCGGTACCTTCACCATCACCGCTCCGGATGACGTGTTCGTTGGTGGTCAACCAACCATCACCAACAAGCTGGAAGGCGTCACCGGCGCCGACAACTTCGAAAAACTGACCTTGGGTCAGGACGAAGTGAAGACCTCCGTCACTGACGAGCCGGGCACCGGCACTCCAGGCACCGACAACCAGGGCGACAAGGTCACCGTCACCATCGTCGGCAAAGGCGATGTCACCGAAGACCAGCAACCGGCCTTCACCGTCAAGGTCAGCCAGAAGCTCGACCATGACCTCACCGTAACCCTGTCCAACGGCGACAAGGTGGTGATCCCAGCAGGCCAGACCGAAGCCGAATACAAGGCCAAGGCCCAGGGCGACGACGTCTTCAAAGACGGCGATACCCTGACTGTCGGCATCACCGATGCTGCCGTCGATGGCAAGTCCTTCGAGAACCTGGAACTGGGCGGCAACGCCTCGGTGCAGATCACCGACACCATCAGCGAAGTGGTCGCGACCCTCACCGCCGACAAGACTACCGTCACCGAAGGTGGCCAGATCACCTACACCGTGACGCTGACCAATGCCCAGGGCCTGGCGGTCACCGGCCATAACGGCCTGACCTTCACCCTGACCGATGGCACCAAAGTCACCGTTCCGGCCGGCAGCGCCAGCGGGACCTTCACCATCACCGCCCCGAGCGACGTATTCGTCGGCGGCCAGCCCTCGATCGTGAACAAGCTCGAAGGTGTCAGCGGCGCGGACAACTTCGAGAAGCTGACGCTCGGCAAGGAGACACTCACCACTACTGTCACTGATGATCCGGATACCGGCAACAAGGTATCTGTCACCATCGTCAGCAACGGCGATGTCACCGAAGACCTGCAGCCGTCCTTCACCGTCAAGGTCAACCAGAAGCTGGACCAGGATCTCACCGTCACCCTGAGCAATGGCGCCAAGGTGGTGATTCCGGCTGGCCAGACCCAGGTCGAGTACAAGGCGGATGCCCAGGGCGATGACGTCTTCAAGGATGGCAGTTCGCTGACCGTCGGCATCACTGATGCAGTCGTTGATGGCAAGACCTTCGAGAACCTGCAGCTGGGTGGCGATGCCACCGTGCAGATCACCGATACCGTCAGCGAAGTCGTCGCGACCCTGACCGCCGACAAGACCACTGTGTCCGAAGGTGGCCAGATCACCTACACCGTGACCCTGACCAATGCCCAGGGTCTGCCGGTCAGCGGCCATAATGGCCTGACCTTCACCCTGACCGATGGCACCAAGGTCACCATTCCGGCAGGCAGCACCAGCGGCACCTTCACCATCACGGCTCCTGACGACGTATTCGTCGGCGGCCAGCCTTCGATCGTCAACAAGATTGAATCCGTTGCCGGTGGCGACAACTTCGAGAAGCTGACCCTCGGCGACAACTCGGTCACCACCACCGTGACCGACGAGCCAGGTACCGGCACTCCAGGCACCGACAACCAAGGCGACAAGGTCACCGTCACCATCGTCGGCAAGGGCGATGTCACCGAAGACCAGCAGCCGGCCTTCACCGTCAAGGTCAGCCAGAAGCTCGACCACGACCTGACTGTCACCCTGTCCAATGGCGACAAGGTGGTGATCCCTGCTGGCCAGACCGAAGCCGATTACAAGGCCAAAGCCCAAGGTGATGACGTCTTCAAGGACGGCGATACCTTGACCGTCGGCATCACCGATGCCGCCGTCGATGGCAAGGCCTTCGAGAACCTGGAACTGGGCGGCAACGCCTCGGTGCAGATCACCGACACCATCAGCGAAGTCGTCGCGACCCTGACCGCCGACAAGACCACTGTGTCGGAAGGTGGCCAGATCACTTACACCGTCACCCTGACCAATGCCCAGGGTCTGCCGGTTAATGGCCACAACGGCCTGACCTTCACTTTGACCGATGGCACCAAGGTCACTATTCCTGCGGGTAGTGCCAGCGGCACCTTCACCATCACCGCGCCGGACGACGTGTTTGTCGGCGGTCAGCCTTCGATCGTCAACAAGCTCGAAAGCGTCAGCGGCGCGGATAGCTTCGAGAAGCTCACGCTCGGCAAGGACACCCTCACCACGACCGTGACCGATGAGCCAGGTACTGGCACGCCCGGCACTGGCAACGAAGGCGACAAGGTTTCCGTGACCATCGTTGGCAACGGCGCAGTCACCGAAGATCAGCAGCCGTCGTTCACCGTCAAGGTCAGCCAGAAACTCGGTCAGGACCTGACCGTAACCCTGAGCAACGGCGATAAAGTGGTGATCCCGGCCGGCCAGACCGAAGCCGAGTACAAAGCCAAGGCCCAAGGTGATGACGTCTTCAAGGACGGCGACACCCTGACCGTAGGGATTTCCGACGCCTCGGTCACCGGCAAGACCTTCGAGAACCTCGAGCTCGGCGGCAACGCCAGCGTTCAGATCAACGACACCATCAGCGAAGTCGTAGCGACCCTGTCTGCCGACAAAACCACCGTCAGTGAAGGCGGCCAGATCACCTACACCATTACCCTGACCAATGCCCAGGGCCTGTCGGTCACCGGCCACAACGGCCTGACCTTCACCCTGACCGACGGCACCAAGGTCACCGTGCCAGCGGGCAGCGCCACCGGCACCATCACCATCAATGCGCCGGACGACGTATTCGTCGGCGGTCAACCTACCATCACCAACAAACTGGAAGGCGTGACCGGTGCCGACAACTTCGAGAAACTGACCCTGGGTCAGGACGAAGTGAAAACCTCCGTCACCGACGAGCCAGGCACCGGCACTCCGGGCACTGGCAACGAAGGCGACAAGGTCTCGGTCACTATCGTCGGCAACGGCGCGGTGACCGAGGACCAGCAGCCGTCGTTCACCGTCAAGGTCAGCCAGAAACTCGGCCAGGACCTGACCGTCACCCTGTCGAATGGCGATAAAGTCGTCATCCCGGCCGGTCAGACCCAAGTTGAGTACAAAGCCACCGCCCAAGGCGATGACGTATTCAAGGATGGCGACACCCTGACCGTCGGTATTTCCGATGCGTCGATTACCGGCAAGACCTTCGAGAACCTCGAGCTCGGCGGCAACGCCAGCGTTGAGATCACCGACACCGTCAGCGAGGTCGTCGCCACGCTGACCGCCGACAAGACCACTGTGTCTGAAGGCGGCCAGGTCACCTACACCGTGACCCTGACCAACGCCCAGGGCCTCTCGGTCAACGGCCACAATGGCCTGACCTTTACCCTGACCGATGGCACCAAGGTCACCGTTCCTGCCGGCAGTGCCAGCGGTACCTTCACCATCACCGCTCCTGACGACGTATTCGTCGGCGGCCAGCAGAGCATCGTCAACAAGATCGAATCGGTTGCCGGTGGCGACAACTTCGAGAAATTGACTCTGGGTGACAACACAGTCACCACGACCGTGACCGACGAGCCAGGTACTGGTACCCCAGGCACCGACAACCAGGGCGACAAGGTCACCGTCACCATCGTCGGCAAAGGCGATGTCACGGAAGACCAGCAGCCAGCCTTCACCGTCAAGGTTAGCCAGAAACTGGACCATGACCTGACCGTCACCTTGTCGAATGGCGACAAAGTCGTCATTCCTGCTGGCCAGACCGAAGCCGATTACAAGGCCAAAGCCCAAGGTGATGACGTCTTCAAGGACGGCGATACCTTGACCGTCGGCATCACCGATGCCGCCGTCGATGGCAAGGCCTTCGAGAACCTGGAGCTGGGTGGCAACGCCTCGGTACAGATCACCGACACCATCAGTGAAGTGGTCGCGACCCTCACTGCCGACAAGACCACCGTCACCGAAGGTGGCCAGATCACCTACACCGTGACGCTGACCAATGCCCAGGGGCTGCCGGTCAACGGCCACAATGGCCTGACCTTCACCCTGACAGATGGCACCAAGGTCACCATCCCGGCCGGCAGCGCCAGCGGCACATTTACTATCACCGCGCCGGACGACGTGTTCGTCGGCGGCCAGCCTTCGATCGTCAACAAACTTGAAGGCGTCAGCGGTGCGGGCAACTTCGAGAAGCTCACGCTCGGCAAGGACACCCTCACCACGACCGTCACCGACGAGCCAGGTACTGGTACTCCGGGCACCGGCAACGAAGGCGACAAAGTCTCGGTCACCATCGTCGGCAACGGCGCTGTCTCCGAAGACCAGCAGCCAAGCTTCACCGTCAAGGTCAGCCAGAAACTCGGCCAGGACCTGACCGTCACCCTGTCGAATGGCGATAAAGTCGTCATCCCGGCCGGTCAGACCCAAGTTGAGTACAAAGCCACCGCCCAAGGCGATGACGTATTCAAGGATGGCGACACCCTGACCGTCGGTATTTCCGATGCGTCGATTACCGGCAAGACCTTCGAGAACCTCGAGCTCGGCGGCAACGCCAGCGTTGAGATCACCGACACCGTCAGCGAGGTCGTCGCCACGCTGACCGCCGACAAGACCACTGTGTCTGAAGGCGGCCAGGTCACCTACACCGTGACCCTGACCAACGCCCAGGGCCTCTCGGTCACCGGCCACAATGGCCTGACCTTCACTCTGACCGATGGCACCAAGGTCACCGTACCGGCCGGCAGCGCCAGCGGCACCTTCACCATTAACGCACCGGACGACGTGTTCGTCGGCGGCCAGCCTGCGATCGTCAACAAGATCGAAGGCGTCAGCGGCGCAGAAAACTTCGAGAAGCTCACCCTCGGCGACAACACGGTCACCACGACCGTGACCGACGAGCCAGGCACCGGCACTCCAGGTACCGATAACCAAGGCGACAAGGTCACCGTCACCATCGTCGGCAAAGGCAATGTCACCGAAGACCAGCAGCCGTCGTTCACCGTCAAGGTCAGCCAGAAACTGGCGCAGGACCTGACCGTGACCCTGAGCAACGGCGACAAGGTCGTGATCCCGGCCGGTCAGACCCAGACCGAGTACAAGGCTGCCGCCCAGGGCGACGATGTGTTCAAGGATGGCAGCTCGCTGACCGTCGGCATCACCGATGCCGCAGTCACCGGCAAGACCTTCGAAAACCTGGAGCTCGGTGGCAACGCCACTGTGCAGATCACCGATACCATCAGTGAAGTCGTCGCGACCCTCACCACCGACAAGACCACTGTGTCCGAAGGTGGCCAGATCACCTACACCGTGACCCTGACCAATGCCCAGGGCCTGTCGGTCACCGGCCATAACGGCCTGACCTTCACCCTGTCCGACGGTACCAAGGTCACCATCCCCGCCGGCAACGCTACCGGCACTGCCACCATCAATGCACCGGACGATGTGTTCGTCGGCGGCCAGGCGACCATCAGCAACAAACTGGTGACCGTCAGCGGTGCCGACAACTTCGAGAAACTGACCCTCGGCCAAGGTGAGGTGCAGACCTCCGTGACCGACGAGCCGGGCACTGGAACCCCGGGCACCGACAACCAGGGCGACAAGGTCTCCGTCACCATCGTCGGCAATGGCAATGTCACCGAGGACCTGCAGCCCTCGTTCACCGTCAAGGTCAGCCAGAAGCTTGGATACGACCTGACTGTCACCCTGTCCAACGGCGACAAGGTGGTGATCCCGGCCGGTCAGACCCAGACCGAGTACAAGGCTGCCGCCCAGGGCGACGACGTGTTCAAGGACGGCAGCTCGCTGACCGTCGGCATCACCGATGCCACGGTTCCAGGCCATACCTTCGAAAACCTGGAGCTGGGTGGCAATGCCACCGTGCAGATCACCGACACCATCAGTGAAGTCGTGGCTACCTTGTCCGCCGACAAGACCACCGTGTCCGAAGGCGGCCAGGTCACCTACACCGTGACCCTGACCAACGCACAGGGCCTCTCGGTCACCGGCCACAACGGCCTGACCTTCACCCTCACCGATGGCACCAAGGTCAGCATCCCGGCCGGCAGCGCCACTGGCACCGCCACCATCAATGCGCCGGACGACGTGTTCGTCGGTGGTCAGCCGACCATCAGCAACAAGATCACCGGCGTCACCGGCGCGGACAACTTCGAGAAGCTGACCCTGGGTCAGAACGAAGTGAAGACCTCCGTCACTGATGAGCCGGGCTCGGGCACACCAGGCACCGGCAACCAGGGTGACAAGGTCTCGGTCACCATCGTCGGCAATGGCAACGTCACCGAAGACCAGCAACCGTCGTTCACCGTCAAGGTCAGCCAGAAACTGGCGCAGGACCTGACCGTGACCCTGTCCAACGGCGCCAAGGTGGTGATCCCGGCTGGCCAGACCCAGGTCGAGTACAAGGCCGCCGCCCAGGGCGACGACGTGTTCAAGGACGGCAGCTCGCTGACCGTCGGCATCACTGACGCCGCAGTTACCGGCAAGACCTTCGAGAACCTCGAACTGGGCGGCAACGCCACCGTGCAGATCAACGACACCATCAGTGAAGTGGTCGCCACGCTGTCCGCTGACAAGACCACCGTGTCCGAAGGCGGCCAGGTCACCTACACCGTGACCCTGACCAACGCCCAGGGCCTGTCGGTCACCGGCCACAATGGCCTGACCTTCACCCTTTCCGATGGCACCAAGGTCACCATCCCGGCCGGCAGTGCCACCGGTACCGCCATCATCAACGCGCCGGACGACGTGTTCATCGGCGGCCAGGCCACCATCAGCAACAAGATCACCGGCGTCACCGGCGCCGACAACTTCGAGAAACTGACCCTGGGTCAGAACGAAGTGAAGACCTCCGTCACCGACGAGCCGGGTTCGGGCACTCCAGGCACCGGCAACCAGGGCGACAAGGTCTCGGTCACCATCGTCGGCAACGGCGATGTCAATGAAGCCCAGCAGCCATCGTTCACCGTCAAGGTCAGCCAGAAGCTCGACCAGGACCTGGCCGTCACCCTGAGCAATGGTGCCAAGGTGGTGATTCCCGCCGGCCAGACCCAGGTCGAATACAAGGCGCCGATCCAGGGCGACGATGTGTTCAAGGACGGCGGCCCGCTCACCGTTGGCATCAGCGATGCCAGCGTGGTCGGCAAGACCTTCGAGAACCTCGAGCTCGGCGGCAGCGCCACCGTGCAGATCAACGACACCATCAGTGAAGTCGTGGCCACCTTGTCCGCCGACAAGACCACCGTGTCCGAAGGCGGCCAGGTCACCTACACCGTGACCCTGACCAACGCACAGGGCCTCTCGGTCACCGGCCACAATGGCCTGACCTTCACCCTGTCCGACGGCACCAAGGTCAGCATCCCGGCCGGCAGCGCCACTGGCACCGCAACCATCAATGCGCCGGACGACGTGTTCGTCGGTGGTCAGCCGACCATCAGCAACAAGATCACCGGCGTCACCGGCGCGGACAACTTCGAAAAACTGACCCTCGGCCAGAACGAAGTGAAGACCAGCGTCACCGACGAGCCAGGTTCGGGCACGCCGGGCACCGGTAACCAGGGTGACAAGGTCTCGGTCACCATCGTCGGCAATGGCAACGTCACCGAAGACCAGCAACCGTCGTTCACCGTCAAGGTCAGCCAAAAACTGGCACAGGACCTGACCGTGACCCTGAGCAACGGCGCCAAGGTGGTGATCCCCGCCGGCCAGACCCAGGTCGAGTACAAGGCCGCCGCGCAGGGCGACGACGTGTTCAAGGACGGCAGCTCGCTGACCGTCGGCGTCACCGAGGCCGTAGTCACCGGCAAGACCTTCGAGAACCTGGAGCTGGGTGGCAATGCCACCGTGCAGATCACCGACACCATCAGTGAAGTGGTCGCCACGCTGTCCGCCGACAAGACCACCGTCACCGAGGGCGGCCAGGTCACCTACACCGTGACCCTGACCAATGCCCAAGGTCTGTCGGTAGTCGGGCACAACGGCCTGACCTTCACCCTGACCGACGGCACCAAGGTCAGCATCCCGGCCGGCAGCGCCAGCGGCACCTTCACCATTACCGCCAAGGACGACCCGTACCTCGGTGGCCAACCGAACATCGTCAACAAGATCGAGTCGGTCGCCGGTGGCGACAACTTCGAGAAGCTGACCTTGGGCAGCAATACCGTCACCACCAGCGTCACCGACGAGCCGAGCGGCCAGGGCGACCTGACCACTGTCGGCATCAGCGGCGACACCTCGGTGACCGAAGGCGACACCGCCCACTACAACCTGACCCTGAGCAATCCGTCGAAGTCCGAGGTGACCATCACCCTGACCTACAGCGGCACCGCCACCGACGGCCAGGACTTCACCGGTGTGGTCACCGTGAAGATCCCGGCCGGCAGCAGCGGCACCACCTTCGACATCAAGACCATCGACGACAAGCTGGTCGAGGGCTCGGAGAACTTCACAGTCAAGATCAGCGGTGCCACGGGCGGCGGCTTCGAGAACCTGCAGGTCGACGCCGGCAAGTCCAGCGTCACCACCACCATAATCGACAACGACCATGCACCGGTGTCGACCGGCGGCGCGGTGACCGGCAGCGAAGACACCGACTACGTGTTCAAGTGGGGCGACTTCAACGTCAGCGACGCCGATGGCAACACTGGTCTTTCGGTGACCATCAGCAAGCTGCCGGACCTGGGCGGCCTGAAGTTCTTCAACGGCACCTCCTGGGTCGATGTCTCGCTCAACCAGAATATCAGCCAGGCTGACATCGCCGCCGGCAAGCTCAAGTTCGTGCCGCAGGCCAACCAGTCGGGCGTCGACGGTTATGGCGGCAGCGGCGTGGGCAACAAGCAGGCCGACTACGCGCAGATCAAGTACAAGCCCAACGACGGCACCAACGCCGGCGGCGAAGTGACCATGAAGGTCGATATCGCGCCTGTAGCCGATAAGCCTGACCTGAACATCGGCAACAACAACGTCAACTCCATCGGCCTGCTCAAGGAAACCTGGAACAGCCTCACCGGCCTGGGCAGCAACGGCAACGGCATCACCGGCGATGCGCTGAAGAATGTCTTCGCCAACGCCGGCAATGCCAGCAAGAGCGAAACTGTCACCGGTGTCGACACCGTTGCCAGCGTGACTGCGGGCAGCGGCTCGAAGACTTCCGGCCTGATCTACCTGGAAGCCGGCAAGACCTACGCGTTCAGCGGTACCGCCGATGACAGCCTGCAGATCGTCGTGGGCGGCAAGAACGTCGCCAGCGGCACCTGGGGCTCGGGCAGCGGCGCCATCTCCGGCAGCTTCACCCCGACCACCAGCGGCTACTACACCCTGGAGATCTACAACGCCAACCAGGCCGGTCCTGGCAGCCTGGACGTCAACATCAAGGTGGGCAACGGCGCGGTCACCGACCTCAACAGCGCGAACATCCCGATGTACCCGAGCGTCAAGGACCTGACCAACGCCGGCGTGACCGTCGGCGACCTGCACGGCAGCAACAACCAGGGGTACTACGACGGCTACAAGCTCAACGAAGGCAGCGAGAACGGCGCCCCGGTCAAGCTGGTGGGCATCAGCACCAACCTCACCGACACCGACGGCTCCGAGTCCCTGAGCGTCAAGCTCAGCGGCATCCCGGCAGGCTCGGTACTGGCCGATAATGCCGGCCATACCTTCACCGTCGGCAAGGACGCGGTGGACGTTACCGGCTGGAACCTGGGCAGCCTGACCATCAAGCCGCCGGCCTACTACCAGGGCCAGTTTGACGTGAAGGTCAGCTCGACCTCCACCGAGAGCGTCGGCGGCAGCACGGCAACCAGCGAAGGTACCATCAAAGTTACCGTCTACCCGCAGGCCTACACCACCAGCAACCTGTCCTCGGACAGCGACAACATCACCGGCACCGACGGCAACGATGTAGTGGTTGCCGACGTCACCGGCCTGCACGTGGTGCCGGGCCAGGACTACAACCTCGCCTTCATCGTCGACACCTCGGGCAGCATGGGCTCGTCCGGCGTGGATGCGGCGAAGAAATCCCTGGAATCGGTGTTCAAGACCCTGGCCGCCAGCGTCAAGGGCGACCAGTCGGGTACCGTGAACGTCCTCCTGGTGGACTTCGCCACCCAGGTCAAGAGCAGTGTTGCGGTGACCCTGAACGATGCCGGCCTGCAGCAGTTGCTCAACGCCCTGAACAACCTGCGGGCAGACGGCGGCACCAACTACGAGGACGCCTTCAAGACCACCGCCAACTGGTTCCAGAACCTCAAGGATGGTGGCAATACCGGCAGCAACCAGACGTTCTTCATCACCGATGGCAAGCCGACCTACTACCAGACCAACGAGAACTCCAACCCGACCCTGGGCACCTCGGGCATCACCCTGGACACCTTCCTGGCTTCGATCAACTACAAGCCGGGCATGGCGTACAACGGCTACATCGACAGCAGCAACACCAACTACGTCAGCATCGACAATGCCGGTAACCTGCAGGTGCAGTACTACCGCAACGGTTGGAAATACGGCGTATCGGGCGAGCTGCACGCGGAAGGTAACGGCACCTACGAGCTGTCTTCGCGTGGTGGCCTGGGCTACGACACCAACAGCACCACCACGAACAACTCGCAGGACAGCTTCAAGTTGCTCTCGGGCCTCTCCGAGGTCGAGGCCATCGGCCTCAACAATGGCGTCAACACCAACGACCTGAAACCGTACGACACTGACGGCAAGCCGCAGACCAACATCGACCCGAGCAAGCTGGCCGAAGCCATCCTCGGCCATACCGAAGTCACCCAACCGGGCAACGACACGGTCAATGGTGGCGACGGCAACGACATCATCTTCGGCGACCTGATGGTCTTCGACGGTGTTGCCGGTACCGGTGTCGAGGCGATCCGCGGCTATGTCGCCGACAAGCTGGGCGTAGACGCGGGCAGCGTGGACGCACGGGCGATGCACAAGTACATCACCGAGCACTACACCGAGTTCGACGTCTCACGCAGCAACGACGGCGCCGACACCCTGCTGGGCGGCAACGGCAACGACATCATCTTCGGCCAGGGTGGCAACGACTACATCGACGGCGGCAAGGGCAACGACATCCTGCTCGGCGGCACCGGCAACGACACCCTGCTCGGCGGTGAAGGCAACGACATCCTGTTTGGCGGTGCCGGCAATGACATCCTCATCGGCGGCAAGGGCGATGACATCATGACCGGTGGCAGTGGTGCCGACACCTTCGTGTGGAAGGCCGGCGACCTGGGCAATGACGTGATCAAGGACTTCAAGGCAAGCGAAGGCGACCGCCTCGACCTGAGAGACCTGCTCCAGGGCGAGAAGGCCAGCACCATCGACAACTTCCTGAAGATAACCACGGTCAATGGCGAGTCGACCCTGCAAGTCAGCACCGAAGGCAAGCTCAACGCCGCCGGCGGCCTGGCCAACGCCGATGTGAGCATCAAGCTCGAAGGGGTCAACTGGTCCAACACCACGATCAACTCGTTGATCAGCGGTGGCGACCCGACCATCAAGATCGACAACTCCAACAGCTGATCCCCACCCCCGCGGCAGCCGGCAACGGCCGCCGCGTCGGGGGCGGGCTTTCCCCGCCAACGCTTCACGCGCATACTCGTGCACCGGGCCTACACGCCCGGTGAACTTTGCCTATGCTGCTGACTACCAACAAGGAATCATCGTGACGAGGGACGCCGCCATGTTCTACGTGCAACGCGACGCTGACGGCCGTTTGCTGCGAGTGGAAGCCGCCGGGTTTGATGGATTTACGGACATGGTCCCCGCCGACAGTGCCGAGATCCAGGAATGGTTCGCCGACGATGTCGTTGAGAACAGCCTCAAGCAGCTCAAGCAGAGCGATCTGGACATGATCCGGGTGCTGGAAGACCTGATCGAGGTGCTGACTGCCAAAGGCGTGTTCAGCATCACCGACCTGCCGCCCGGCGCCCAGGCCAAATTGCTCAACCGCTCCACCGCGCGCAAGGCGCTGGGTAGCCTGAACAACCTGATCGAGGAAGACGAGGAAGGCGGGCTGATCTGACCATGCTGGCGGCGCATCGCGGTGTGAATTGCCCCGCGATGACGCCGGGTTTGCTCAACGCCAGGGCGCCGGCCCACCCACCAGTTGCCCCTGGATACCCTGCACGCCCATCTCCCGCAGCACCTTCAACTCCCCTTCGGTCTCCACCCGCTCGGCGATCAGCGGCAGGTCGATGCTGTGCGCAGCCCGCTGGATGGCTTCGATGAACAGGCGCTTGTGCCGTTCCTGGTCAATGTTGCGGATATAGCCACCATCGACTTTCAGGTAGGCCAGCCCCAGGTGGGCCAGATTGCCGATCATGCTGAAGCGCCCGCCGAAGCGTTGCAGCGCCAGGCTGAAGCCCAGGGTGCGCAGGCGCCGGGTGAGTTGCTCGAGCACTGACTGCTCGGGCAACTGCTCCTCGCCGATCTCGAAGGTCAGCCGCTGCCCCAGCGCGCCGTGCTGCCCCAACAGTTCATAGACGCGCTGCAACGCCTTGGGGTCGGCCAGGGTGGCGGCCGACAGGTTCAGCGCCAGCGCTTCGCCATGCCCTTGCAGATGCTTGAGCACCTTCTCCAGCACCAGCAGGTCCAGCCGCGCCATCCAGCCGAAGCGCTCCAGCCAGGGCAGGAAGCGGCCGGCCGCCAGGGCTTCGCCCTCCTCGTCGTGCAGGCGCGAGATGACCTTGTAGTGCAGCACCCGCTCCGGCGCCTTGGCGTCCACGACCGGTTGGAAGAACAGTTCGAACTGGCCCTTGCCCAGCGCCTGGTCCAGGCGCGTGTGCCAGGCGTGGTGGCTGTCGGCGGCCTGGCCCGCAGCGCCCTGCTCCAGGCATACCCAGCCCGGCGTGGGCTGGCTCTCGGCGCGGGCCAGGGCCTCGTCGGCAAGCTTGAGCAGCGCTTGCGGGGCATCGCCGGGGCTGTAGGGGGCAAGGCCGATGCAGGCCACCGGGTCGACATCGCTGGCACCGGTCTCGTGCAGGCTCTGCAAGGTAGCCTCCAGGGCCTGGGCCAGCTGGATCGCCTCGTCATGGACCATGCCCGGCGCCAGCACCGCGAACTCGCCGCCACGGCTGCGGGTGATCAGGTCGTTGGTCTCCGGGTAGTTCGCACAGGTACGGCGCAGTTGCTCACCCACCGCCTGCAGCAACTGGTCGGTGCGTTGGCCACCCAGGCGGGCATTGAGCCCGGCCAGGTCCTGGACCCGCAGCAGCAGCAGGTAGCCGGTACGGGCCTCCTCCAGGTTGCTGACCCGGGCATTGAGCTGCATTTCGAAGTAACGTCGATTGGCAAGGCCGGTGAGGCTGTCCTGGTACGACTCCGCCCGCAGCTTCTCGCTGCGCTCGGCCTGCTCGGTGAACAGTGCCTTGAGCTTCTCGACCATCTGGTTCATCGCCTGCACCACTCGGCGCAGCTCGGGGGTGCGTGGCAGCTCGGGCAGGCTGAGGAACTCACGACGGGCGATAGCGTGGGACTGCGCCACCATGTAGTCGAGCGGGCGCAACTGACGGCGCAGCAGCAGTGCCCCAAGCACCGCGCTCACCGCGCCGCACAGCAGCAGCCAGCCAAGGCTGCCCAGGGCGCTCTGCCAGAGTTTGCCCAGGGCAAACATCGGGTGGCTGATCACCTCGACCCGCGCCGCCTGCTGCCAGCCGCGGCTGACGAGGGCATCACCACCGGCCGGCTCCAGGCCGATGAGCTGGATGAACCAGCCCGGCACACCGCCGGCGTCAGGCTCGGCGTGGCGCTCGACCAGCACGGCGTTGGAGTCCAGGTCGATGACCTTGATACTCGAGTAGTAGCCACTGTCGAAAATCGAGCTGACCATCAGCTCGACCATCGCTGGGTCGTCGATGTTCGGCGTCAGCGACAACGCCAGCGCGGTCGCGGCGTCCTGGGCATGGGAACGCAGCTGGTTGACGTACTGGCTGCGCGAGCTCTCCAGGCTGACCATGAAGCTGCCACTGAAGGCGATCACCAGGAACAGGCAAATGGCTAGCAGCAATTGTTTGAACAGTGACATCTGTGCTCCTTCAGTAAACCGGTTCGGCCGGGAACCCTTCGGCCTGCATTTTCTTCAGCAGATCCTGCCAACGCGACAGGCGCTTGGTGTCGCCGACCTTCTTGTTGCCGCCCGCGCCGGTCAGCCACAGGCCTTCACCGTTGAAGGCATACACCGGCAGCAGGTCGGTACGCTGGCTGGCCGGCTTGATCGCGTCCATCAGGCTGTCCAGCACAAGCGGCTGGGCCTGTGGGCTTGAATAATAGGTCAGGACCATGTGCGCACGGTTCTGGCGCAAGGCCTTTACGTAGGTGATGCGTAGCTTTTCCGCCGGAATGCCCATGCGCCGCAGGCTGAAGTACTTGGCGATGGCATAGTCCTCGCAGTCGCCCGCACCCTTTATCAGCGATTGTACCGGCGTGGCCCAGTAATCGACCTCGTGCCACAGGTCGATGTCTTCGACATAGCGCAGCTGCTTGTTGAAGAACAGGTTGACCACCTGCAGCTGCTCCAGTTCGCTGCCCTGCTTCTGTGTCGCCATCAGGTTCTGCCAGGCATCGATACGCCCCTGGCCCGCGCCCATCGGGCCATAGAGCGCCTGGGCGCGGCGACTGATCTGCGAGAAGTCCCAATCAGCCTGGGTGACGCCCAGCCACAGGCAACCGAGCAGCACGGCAAGGCCGAGCCGGCGTGCGGTCGCATTGAGAGGCCAAGGTATCGCCACTGCGGACACCCGTTCAGATCAGTCGAAAGCAGCGATGGTGCGGGCTGGAGACGCAAAAGACAATGGCACCGTGCGATCATGCTGCCAACTGTCGGCAAACCCGCTTCGTACAAGGGCTGGCGACCTTGGCTATCTTCCCAATGCCGGCAACTTGCTTCACGATAGCCGCGTTTTGACTCTGCGCCACGGCGCATCGCTTGATCAATCCGTTTGACAAGCGCACCCTTCCCTCACTAGGGTTATTGGATCCAATTTTCATGTTGCCGAGGCGAACCCCGCGTGGCTGAGAAACCCAAACTCCTGAGCACCGTACTGGGTAGCGAACAAGTACCACCGCACCTGGCCCGGGGTGTTATCGAAGAGCGCCTGCGCAGTGCCATCCTTGATGGCCGCCTGCCCCCGGGCACCGCCGTGCGCCAGCAAGAGCTGGCGACTTTGTTCGGTGTCAGTCGCATGCCTGTGCGCGAGGCGCTGCGCCAACTCGAAGCCCAGTCGCTGCTGCAGGTGGTGATGCACAAAGGCGCCGTGGTAGCGCCATTGATCGGTGAGGACGCCGTCGACACGTACGCCCTGCGCGTACTGCTCGAGACCGAGGCGTTGCGCCAGTCGATCCCCTTGCTCGATGCCGGCGACATCGCCCAGGCCAGGGCTTACATCCGTCAACTGGAGACCGAGACTCGTCATGCCGAAATCGGTCGGCTCAATCGCCTGTTCCACATGGCCCTCTACAGCAAGGCGCAGAACCAGAAACTGCTGCGCATGATCGAGATCGAGCTGAACGAAGAGGAACGCTTCCTGCGTTTCCATCTGTCCTCGATGGGCCTGGGCAAACTCACTCAGGATGACCACATTGCCCTTGTCGATGCCGCCAACGACAGACTGGTGGACGAGGCCGTGAAGCTCCTGGAAGAACACCTCAACCATGCCGCGCGCACCATCAGGAAATACCTCGACAGGCAATCGGCCAACTGATCCTGCCCAACCGCGCAGCCGCCCCAGGCGACCACCCCGCTGCGCCGACACGATCCGCCACAAGGAACGGCAGTGCACGTGCAGACTCGACAGGACACAATGCCCGACCAGCCGCCCAGGATTCGCCTGATCTGCCTGGCAAACACACGGCAGCAACTTGCCCAGTACCGCACCTGGGCAAGGACCCTGAGCGACCCCATCGAGCTGGTCGCGGTCGATGTCCCCTCCATTGCCGACCTCGAACAATCTCTGCCCATTTCCGGGCGCCTGACCCAGGCCCTGGTAGAGCAGCTCCAGCCCTACCTTATGCAGCCACATGCCGTGTTTGCCCAAGGCCTGGGCGCGCACATCGCCTTGGCCTTGATCCAGCAAGTGCAAGGTGCTTGTCCGGGCCTGACCCGTCACTTGTTTGTTTCAAGCTGTGACAGCCCACAATTCAGTACCACTTACCTGCCCCTGCATATCCCCATGACCGTGCTCTATCCGCCGGGCTCGCTGGCGGCGATGCTCGGCTGGCACAGCCTGGTACGCCGGGAGCTGGAGCTGATTGAGCTACCGGTGCAAGCGGTCGATACTTCGCTGCTTAACCAGCGCCTGGTGCGCATCTTCAACGCCCACCTCGGGTTGCTGAGCTTCTAATCCTCCCTTTGCCATCCGTGCGCTGATCAAGGCTTTTCCGCTGCCTGGTCAGTGCCTGGCCATGGCAGTGCCAGCATTTTGGGCACACTCTACCCCCCGCAGCGGCCGCTGATCATCAGACGTGGACCTGGCCGTTTGCCTCCTCATTCACCTGCAGAAGGAACCTGGCACCGGGGCAAGGACCGCAAGCGATCAGCAGCCCCTCAATAGTCACTCTCTCCATCTCCGTTCATTCGTGCTCCGAGTGAGGCATTCACTCTGTGTCATTTTTCTGATCGCTAATTATCGGAAGGAGCACGTATTGCCAAAATAAAACTTACTCAACGTTTTATTCAGGCACTTACATTCCAAGAAAAGTCCGAAGATAAAATAATCAAAAAAACAATTGCGACAAACTTTGAAGTTGTTCTAACTTTTATATCGCCAGCCAAGGGCAGCCAGGCGTCACCGTGGACGCCCAGCCAAACAAGCCCTGCCGGCCTCTGCCTGTTGTTCGAATTCGAGTTTTCACTCGAGGCCGTCATTCGCCCGGCATTTAGTTGCCTTGCAACTTCCAGAGCATAACGCCCTTGTATATCACCTCTAAACGGATCTCATCATGAGCACATTGAAGCGCACACTTTCCGACAAGAAACATGAACTTTCCCTGCACCCGCTATTTTCCGAAATCGACTCTATTGAGACCCTGCGTGGGTTCATGGAAACCCACGTGTTCGCCGTCTGGGACTTCATGTCGCTGACCAAGCGCCTGCAGCAGGAACTGACCTGCGTCAGCCTGCCCTGGCTGCCACCGACAGACCCGGCTGCGGCGCGCCTGATCAACGAGATCGTCCTGGGCGAGGAATCGGACGATCGCCTCGATCATGGTCACTACAGCCACTTCGAGCTGTACCTGGATGCCATGCGCGAAGTCGGTGCCAGCACCCTGGCCATCGAGCGTTTCGTCAGCCTGCAGCAACAAGGCGTCGCGGCATTCGACGCGCTGCAACGCTGCGGCGCCAGTGAAGCCGCGCAGCGGTTCGTTCGCGATACCCTCGAAGTGGCCATCGAGGCACCGCCCCACCAGGTTGCCGCCGCCTTCCTGCACGGGCGGGAAAGCGTCATTCCATCGATGTTCCAGCAGATTCTCGACGAGTGGGGCATCGGCACCGAGCAGGCGCCGACCTTCCGCTACTACCTGCAACGTCACATCGAAGTCGACTCCGAGGACCACGGCCCCGCCGCCGAGCAATTGCTGGCACGCCTGGTCGATCATGATCCGCTGCGCCAGGAAGACGTCTACGTGGCCGCCATCGCCGCAGTGGACAGCCGCATGGCCCTGTGGGACCGCCTGCGTACGTCGCTGAAAACGGCTGTTGCCGAGGTCACCCCATGAATGCCCTCGAGTATCGCTCCTTTGCCGAGGCCTGGGAGGCCAGGGCGACCATTCGCACCCGGCCCCGGCGCCTGGTGGAGGATGACCAGCGCCTGATCTACCCCCTGAGCCGCCAACCCCTGGTTCTTGGCGCGACGTTCCAGCGCGAGTGCCCGCAGCTGCGCGACTTCGTGCTGGTACAGAGCCTCTACAAGTTCATCAATGACGTGGTGATCTTCGAGACCGAGATCGTCGACCGCACCGCCCGGCGCATCGCCAAGGACCGCTTTGCCGTGCGTTTCCCGTTCGCCTGCCGCTACGACGCGATGACCGTGGTGGTGGACGAGGACTATCACGCCCTGGTGGCGATGGACTTCCTGCAGCAGACCATCGCCCTGACCGGGATCGAGCCGATCACCCTGCCCCAGGAAATCGAACTCAGCCGCGCCATTCCAGCCGCGCTGGAACAGGTGCCCGAGGCCCTGCGTGACGCCTTGGAGCTGATCTGCGTGGGCATCGCCGAGAACACCCTGACCGACGATGTCGCGGCCTTTGCCCGCGACGACTCGGTCAAGCCCTCGGTGAAGGGCCTGATGGCCGATCACCTGCTGGACGAAGGTCGTCACTCGAGCTTCTGGGCGCGCCTGACGCGCATCTACTGGCATACCGCGCCCGAGGCGGATCGCCAGATGATCGCCAAGGTACTGCCGTTGTTCCTGCGCCAATACCTGACCAACGACATCCAGCAGGCTTTCGACTGTGCCCTGATCGACGCCTTGCCGGTGACCGACACGGTGCGCCAGGCCCTGCGTGAGGAAGTGCTGGGCCTGGCCTACCCGATCAACCGCCAGCATCCGCTGCTGGGCAACATCCTGCGTTTCTTCCGCAGCAGCTCGATGCTCGAGTCGCCCTGCGTACAGGACGCCTTGCGCGACTATCTACCCTGAGGACCTAGACATGAGACGCCTCGACATACTCCTGGTGGGCACCAGCCCTCCCCTGGAGGAGTTCGCCCGCATGCTCGCCGAGCACGGACATGGCTCGGCCAGGGCCGATAGCGCCCAGGCCTTGCCCCGGCAGCTGTCGGCCCATCCCGACCTGGTGGTGGAGGATGGCAGCCTGGCACTGAGCAGCAGTGATTGGCAGCCCCTGGGCGGCACGCCGCTGCTCAGGCTGCGCCTGGGTGCGAGCTGCGCCGACACCCTGCCGCAACTGGAGGCCCTGTGCTGGTGCGGCAGTGCCAGCGCCCAGCGCCTGATCCATCGCGTGCCGATACACACGCCGCGCTCCGGTAATGGCCAACAACTGCGTGAGGACACCTTGCAAGCCCTGTGCGAGCAACTGGCACTGCAGGTCACCCGCTTCGCCCGCAACCCGTTGCATTTGCAGGAAACGCCTGCGGTGAACCCGGGAGATCAGGAGCGCGAGCACAGCCTGGACTGGCTGGACACTTTGGCTTACCGACATCCGTTCAACCGCACGCTACGCGCCGATTTGCTGGAGAAGGCCGAAACAGACCTGATCGGCGACCTGGAACACAGCCTGCGTGTGTACGCAGAGTGTCACGCCGTGAGCCACGACGGCCTGCGTTGCACTTATGAGCAGCTGCATGCCCGCACCGCCGTCATCCAGCAGGCCTTGTTGCCGCTGTTGCCCAACGCCGGGGAACAGCCGCCTGTGGTCGCCGTGTGCATGGGCAAGTCACCCGAGCTCTACGCCAGCCTGTTGGCGGTGCTGGGCTGCGCCGCCATCTACCTGCCAGTGGATCCGGCCACGCCGGCCGAGCGCCGCCAGCTGATCCTCGACGACGCTGGCGCCTGCGTTCTGCTGCACGACGGTCAGGCGCCTGTGGATATCCCTGATGTTGATGTGCGCAACCTTCCTTTGCCGCAGGACTTGCCGCTGCCCAGCCTGGCGTTGCGCCAGGCTGCCGCCGACCAGGCCTGCGTGGCGATCTACACCTCCGGCACCACCGGCCAACCCAAAGGCGTGTTGCTCACCCAGGGCAACCTGGCGCACTTCATGGCCTGGTATCGCGAGCATGTGGGCTTGGACCGGCACAGCCGGGTCCTGCAGTTCTCCACCATCGGCTTCGACGCCTCGCTACTGGATATCCTGCCGACGTTCGCCTGTGGCGCGGAACTGGTCCTGCCCAGTGAGGACCAGCGTCGCGATCCGCAGCTGCTGATGCAACTTATCCACAGAGAGGAGGTGAGCCACGCGTTCCTGCCACCGGCGCTGCTGAGTATCCTTCCCCGTGATCTGCACCTGGGCCTGCGTCACCTGGTGACCGGTGGCGACGTCTGCGAACCGGAAGTCATCGCTCGATTGGCCGGGCAATGCCACATGCACAACATCTACGGGCCGACCGAAACCACCGTGCTGGCCACGACCCGCGTGTTCGGCGCAGGCGACGACAACCGCAACCTGGGGTTACCGATTGCCAACGCCCAGGTGCTGATACTCGACCAGCACCTGCAGCCGGTTTGTGAGCAGACCCCCGGCGAGCTGTACATCGCCGGGCCAGGTGTCGGCCTGGGTTACCTGAACAATCCCGAACTGAGTGCCGAACGCTTTGTCGAGCTGAGCTTGCCCGCGGGCCGCACACTGCGCGCCTACCGCACGGGAGACATCGGCAAATGGACCGAGCGGGGCATCGAGCTGTGCGGCCGGCGAGACAACCAGGTGAAGATCCGAGGTTTCCGGGTTGAGCCCGAAGAAATCGAGCACTGCCTGCGCGATAGCCAGCTGTTCGCCCAGGTGGCGGTGGTGATCGACGCCCAGCGGCGGGTCCTGGCCTTCCTTGCCCACCCGCAACGGGCCGATGCCGAAGCCTTGCTGCGCGAGCATGCCGAGCGACACCTGCCCGACTACATGCGCCCGACGTTCTATCAGGTACTGCAGCAGATGCCCTATACCGCCAACGGCAAGGTGGATCGCCGGGCGTTGTCGTTGCGTCCACTGGCCTTGCCAACCAGCCAGCGCATCGAACCACGGACCGCGACCGAGGAGCGCCTGCGCCGGCTGTGGAGCACGCTGCTGGAGCTCCCACAAAGCGAAATTTCCGCCGACGACAGCTTCTTCAATCTCGGCGGTCACTCCATCCTGCTGTCGCGCCTGCTGCTGGAGGTCAGGGAGCACTTCGGCCAGGGGGTTGCCATCAACCGCTTCATCGAACAGCCGACCCTGCAGCGCCTGGGCGCGCTGCTCGATGGCGATCACGAGGCGTTGCAGACCTCCCTGGTACGCCTGGAGCAAGACGCCAACCGCGAACTGGACCTGCAAGTGCAACCGATGGAGCGCCTGGGTGATGTGCACAAGGTGATCGTCACCGGAGCCAACAGCTTCCTTGGCGTGCATCTGGTCGAGGCCCTGCTGGAGTGGGGCGCGAGTGAAGTCGCTTGCCTGGTACGCAGCGCCGCAGGGATGTCCGCCGATGAGCGTTTCTCCCAGGCCCTGCGGGACAACCACGTCACCCTGGACCGCAGCCGCGTGCGGGTATTCGAAGCGGACCTGCGTAAGCCACTGCTGGGTCTGGCCCAGGCCGACTACGACTACCTGGACAGCAACTATGGCGCGTTGCTGCACAACGCCGCGCAGGTCAACCATGTACTCGACTACGAGGTACTGGCAGCCGACAACATCGAGCCGTTGTTCGAATGCCTGCGCTTGTGTGAGGGACGGCGCAAGAAGATCTTCAACTTCGTCTCCACCCTGTCCGCCTGCAGCGCCGTGGATGGCGAGGGCCATGTGCTGGAGAGCGACCCCGCAGACACCCCGCCGATCTACATCCGCAATGGCTACAACCTGAGCAAATGGGTCGGCGAGCGCATCCTCAGCCGTGCCCGTGAACAAGGCGTGTGGGTCAACCTGTTCCGTCCCGGCAACATCACCTTCGATAGCCGCACAGGGGCCTGCCAGCCTCAGCGCAACCGGCTGATGCTGATGCTCAAGGGCTCGCTGCAGTTGGGCCAGGTGCCGGAGCTGGAAATCGACTTCGACCTCATGCCGGTGGACTTCCTGTCCCGCTTCATCGCTTTCCACAGCAGCCGTCACCAGGCCGGCCTGTGCGTGTTCAACCTGCATAACCCCGAACCCCTGCGCTGGCGTGACTACCTGGCTTCGTTCCATGCCCAGGGCCATGCCTTCGAACTGGTCAGCATCGAGCAGTGGCAGCGCCAGTTGGCCAGGGTCGATAGCGACAACGCGCTGTACGACGTCCTGGGCTTCTACCTGGACGGTTTCGAAGAAGACATCGGTGACATCTCCGGCATCGCCCACGACAACGCCCGCGCCGGCGTGCAGCGCATGGGCGCGCGTTACCCAAGCAAGGACCCGGCGCTGCTCAGTCGCGGCTGCCGCTACCTGGCCGACATCGGCTTTATCTGATCCCTTTCATGTACAACAGGAGCAACATCCCAATGCAAGCACTCAAACCCGATACCCTGATCCGCAACCCGCAAGGCTGTCTTGTGGTTTCCAGCGTGGAGATCGCCGCACCGGCGGCCAACGTGTGGAACATCGTCGGCAACTTCGCTGGCTTCCCGGTGTTCATTCCTGCCCTGGCGCATATCGAGATGACCGGCAGCGGCGTGCGCTCGGTGCGCAAGAAGCTGTTCAAGGATGGCAACGTGGTGATCGAGCAGTTGAACACCCGTGACGATCAAGCCATGAACATGACCTGGAGCCTGATCTACACCAGCCTGAACATCGGCAATCTGTGGGCGGCCATGCAAGTGCAGGCGATCGACGCCAGCCGCAGCCGTGCGACCTGGACCATCCAGGCCGAGCCATGGGAAGGCGGGCCGGAGGCACTGCCGGGCTTCCAGGCATTTCTGCAGGGCTTTGCCGATGAGGCGATGGGGAATGTGCGTAACCTGCTGAGCTGATATCACTGGAAGGGGCTTGTGCCCCGATGGCAAAAAAGGCCGCTCCCGACCGGGAGCGGCCTTTTTTTGTCTTGAACATCAAGGGAGCTCTTCGGGCTGTGCTGTTGCACAGCAAAAAGAGATCTCTGTAGGAGCGGCTTTAGCCGCGATGCAAGCAACTCGGTGTCTGGCACCCGCTTCGCGGGTGATCGCGGCTGAAGCCGCTCCTACAGGGGCCGTGCTGCGCTTTTGAATACTGCCAGCGCAGGGAGCTGGACGATCTCATACGAGAACTTCACGCATCGATACCCTGAAAAGACAAAGCCCCTGATCGCATCGCGATCAGGGGCTTTGGAATTGAATCTTGACGATGACCTACTCTCACATGGGGAAACCCCACACTACCATCGGCGATGCATCGTTTCACTGCTGAGTTCGGGATGGGATCAGGTG